>DASVUF010000221.1:0-34447 GCA_036387195.1 Pyrinomonadaceae bacterium
GGCGCACCTTCTCGGGCGTGTTGAAGACCTGAGCCATGATCCAGCAGGCCGGCGGAAGATTGGCGTTCGATGGCATGGGGTGAATTGAACGGGGAGAAAAGAATCGTTCACGGCCGGGGCCGCGCTCGCCTATGCTGCGGCCGTCTGAGCCTCAGTCTTCAGCTCGTAGACGTCAGCCACCCTCAGGCCGAGGGGACGCAGCACGGCCTCCAGCTTGTCAGGCATGACTCGCTTGCCGTTGACGATGCGCGAAACCGTGGGGCGGGAGACGCCAGCCTTCACCGCCAACTGCTTGCCGTTGATGGACTGCCTAACCATCGCTACCTTGATTGGGATCGGATCGTGCATGGTCGTAACTCCTCGTTTATTTGCCCTTTCCTCGCTCGGGTCATATATGACCCGAAGCCGATGCTAGTCTCCGCTGAAATTAATGTCAAGCAAGATATTCACCAGAAAGGTTCTTGTGGTCGCCGCTGAAAATATTACCCTCCGCGGCGTGTCAAGGAAACACGACGAAGAATTGGCTGATTATTTGCGTCAGAAGTTAAACGAGGGCGCGACCCTGCGCGGTATTGAGGAGCACAGCGAAGGCAGTATTACGCACAGCTATTTGAGTAAATTACTCAGCGGCGCCGCGAGCAATCCGTCTAGGGATAAATTGAAGGCTATCGCACTAGGCTTAGGTGTTCCAGAGGACGAGGTTTTTGCCGCGGCGCAGGGCAGGATGCGTTCTGAGTCCGAAGTCTTCAACAGTGAGATTTATCTCATGTTGAAGGGCTACGATGAATTGTTGGACACAGACAAGGCCGAACTGCTCCCGACCGTGAGGATGCTCTCGGCAGAGATTCGCCGGCGCAGGCTTAAGGCCTCGAAGGGTAAGACAGCCGAAAGAGAAGACGCCGCCCCGCCCGAGGTGCTGCCGATTATTGACACCAGGACGCCGGCCGGGCGTCGTCAGGCCGCGTCCGTGTCGCAGCTCTCCAGGCAAGGTAGTAAGAAGCGGGCGTAACCGTCGCATGCGGCTATGCTGACTCTGGCCAGCCGAGGGTGTGATAAGGGGCGAGGCGATATCTGACCTTCTTCACAGGGAAAGCCACCAGTGAGCCTGGGCCGAGGCCGTGTAGCCACATCACGCCTCCTCTTATCTCGTAGCTCTGTACGACCACTTCGCAGTATCCGAAGGGTAGTTTAACCAGCACGCGGTCGCCCTTCCTATAGATTGGGCGCACCTTGGCAAGATTCCCGTGGCGGTCGGGCATACCTCAGCCTCTCGGTTAAAAGTACGGGGAGGTTACTGCGAGTCATTAGACGACCGAGGAGCTAACCCGGGGGCAGTTTTTTACTCCCGAGGCGAAAAAGGCTTCATTGAAAACGCAGGACTTAGCGGGGCGAGCAATTTTTTCGGCACCGGGGAGGCTTCCCAGGATGTTTTGCCGTAGTTCAGTAAAGTGATTTACGAGCGTCTCAGGTCGGAGATTCCAACGGAAAGGGCTCAATATGGCTAAAACAAACTTGAACTTAGAAGGTTATGAGTTCCTAACAGAGACAGTTAACGCCAACCGGCTACAAACCGAGGCAAGGAATATCCTAGATAGTTACTCGCACACATGGGACCTTTTGGCTGAAGCACTCCAGAACTCCGTTGATGCGATTGAGCAAAGGCGGAAAGATGATCCTAAAGCTCTTTCACTGATCAATATTGTATTCAATGCTAGTCAGAGGTCGATAGAGGTATCTGATACTGGAATAGGAATGTCGGCTGACCAAGTAAGGAGAGTGTTAGCCCCGCATCAAGGTCTAAAAAGAGGAAAGGGAATGAGAGGAGAGAAAGGCGTCGGCTTGTCTTTCATCCTATTCATGACTAATCGATTTCGTATCGAAACCTGTGATGGCGAGCAAACCACGTACGTTGAAATACATCGCGCTAATGACTGGTCTAATGGGACTGAAAATGATCCCCTAAAATTTGTGAATGTGCGGATAACGGGCCCCTCAACATTTCAAAAGAGTACCCACTTCACACGTATATGGGCAGAGCAGATTCCCGCAGCCCAAAGTGTGGGAGATGATATTTTCGAGTATACGAAACCGAGACTTCTATACGTATTACGGACCAAAACAGCCGTAGGTAACACTTACCCACTGTTTAACGAAGGCCGACGTCCCCCTATAGATATTCAAGTCAAATTACAGTACCTAGATCACAAAGGGACCCGTAGTGGTGTCGAAGATATACCTTATTCATTTGCTGCCCCTGACTCACTTTTAAAGCCCAAAGATGTTCTAACGTGGCAGGAATATGTAGATCGACGCGTGCAAAATAAGAAAACCCAAGCCAAGGGTTTGGTACATGTCGGAACAGCAACCTCAGACAGCGGTAAGAGCGTAAAATGGTATACGTTTATCGCAGCAAGGCCAACGTTTGATGAAATATCGGAAATCAATAAGTTGCAAACATCTGACATGTCAGACGTTGACGCCGGTATTTTCATCTCTACCCGTGGAATGCCTACTGGGATACGTTTAACCCCCCCACGCAGTCAACAGGCCGCCTACTGGATGTCTTTCTTTATCCTGCTCGAATATGACGACCTTCGGCTTGATATGGGGAGAAAGTTTGTCGGTGGCCGTGTTGGGCAAATGTTGTCTAAGGTGGCTCTCACATCAGTCTATAATGTACATGTCAACGCCATTCCTACGCTGACAATAAAGGCATCAGATCCTTTTGATGGACTGCAGACAGATCAACTCATAGAAGAAATCAAAACCCAAGTCGCCAATACCCGTGACCTTGAGCTTTCTGCGGTTCCTTATGTAAAGGTGCCGATTGAGGAACAAGGCGTCGTCGCAATTTTTCATGAACTAGTTGGAGCTGGCTTACTCAAGGGTTATCGAACTTTAAGAAGCTCTTCACATGAACGGTATGACACTTACCTCAATTACAAACCAGATCCTTCAGTGATGGCTCCAAGTGTTAAAAGGAAAATCAGGGAGGGCAGCAGTTACAACATTTTTGCGGAGTTCAAGTATGAAGCAGGGCGCACTCTGTTAGATGACTTTGATGTAAGAAAGCGTCCCCGAGATTTTAGATTGCTTATCTGCTGGACTTTGAACGAATCCGTTTTTAAGGATAAGCAGATAGATGTGGAAAGAATTGAGCCTACCGAGACTGTGTTTCACGGTGCTACCCACAGATTAATATTCCCAAATAGTTATGGCTTTGGCGCTGAAAATACATTGCACGTAATTGCATTAAAAGACCTGATCAAAGAACTAAAGCAGGCAGAGTAGGGGACTAACGAGATCGAAACCCCTGAATGATACGGGTCGCAGGATGCTTAAGGCTAATAATCCTGCGGAGGTTGTTTATATTAATGACCGAAAATACTGAAACGCGGGGGCTATGGAGGCCGGAGATATTCTCTGCCTATACTCCTGAAGCTGAAATTGTAATTGCTCCTGGGGAGTGTTTAGATGCACTTAAAACCGTCGATGACGGATTGCTCAAGTTGATTATCACTTCACCGCCTTACAACCTCGGCAAGGCTTATGAAAAGGCTGCCGAGCTGGACTCTTATCTCAAAGAACTTAATCCGATTATGGATGAGTTGGTAAGAGTCCTCTCTCCAGAAGGCTCTCTGTGTTGGCAGGTCGGAAACTACGTGGAGGACGGCGAAGTCTTTCCGCTCGACATTCTCTATTATCCCTTCTTCAAAAAGCACGGTCTCAAGTTACGTAATCGAATCATCTGGCATTTCGAGCACGGCCTTCACGCCTCGAAGCGCTTCTCGGGCAGGTACGAGACGCTGCTCTGGTTTACAAAGGGCGACGAGTACACGTTCAACCTGGACGACATAAGAGTGCCCTCGAAGTACCCCGGCAAGACTCACTACAAGGGCGATAAGAAGGGGCAGCCTTCAGGCAATCCGAAGGGGAAGAATCCGTCCGACTTCTGGCCGGTCGTAGACGAGGATTGGAAGTCGGCGGTGTGGGAGATACCGAACGTCAAGGCCAACCACCCGGAGAAGACGATTCACCCTTGCCAGTTCCCCATAGAGCTCGTCGAGCGCTGCGTCCTGGCGCTCACAGACGAGGGGGATTGGGTGCTCGACCCTTTCTCCGGCGTGGGGTCAGCCCTCCTGGCCGCGCTGCGTAACAAGCGGAAGGCGTTCGGCTGTGAGAAGGAAGGGCAGTACATAGAGATCGCAAGGCGCCGGATCGCAGACCTCTACTCGGGACAACTCCGCTACCGCCCGCTGGGGAAGCCGGTCCACCAGCCGACGGGGAGGGAGAAGGTGGCGCAGGTCCCGATGGAGTGGCTTGAGAAGGAGAAGACCGCATGAAGATCGCCGCCCGCTACTCGTTCAACGACGGTGAAAAGGAGATCACCAAAAGATTCCCCCGGCTCCTGTCAGAGATCGAAGATGTCATCCGCGGCATCGACGCGCATCAATTGAAGACTAAGAAGAGTAAGGAGAAGACTAAACAACTGCGGATGCTCTTCGACCCTAAGGCCCTCAACAAAGCTTTTAAAGCAGGATTCAAAGATAAGGGCGGGTGGAAGCCTGTCAAAGTGCCTTGCGTCTACTCCGACGAATATTACGTGGACGGCTATAAGCCTACTCGCATAAGAGGCAAAGGCGCCTACCGCGAGATGGACTTCGTTAAGGATAACCTGGGCGTGGAGGTTCAATTCGGTAAGTACGCGTTCATGGTCTATAACGTGTGCGCCAAGATGACCATCTTTAAGAACCTCGGCCACATAGAATGCGGCGTCGAGGTCGTGCCGGTCAGAGGCTTCACTGTAGAGATGTCAACGGGAGTGGCTTATTTCGAGCAGTTCACCTGGGACCTCAAAATGCGAGGTGTAGGCGACATAGATATACCCGTACTTATTTTAGGGATTGATGCCGACGTTCTAATCGAGGCGAATGCAGAAACCACCATAACTGGCGAGCCGGGCGAAATCCTTCAAACCTCGCTTCTATGATCTGATTAGCCGAGCCGCAATAACTTAAGTCGTCAGCTTCTCCGCCTCATCATCATGTCGCCAGTGTTCATATACCCCTGTTGTTGATGAATTTCATAACACCTCTACGGCGAGAGGTAAGTCGAGCATGGGGCGTCCCCCTCCGGCGATTTGAGAAGGTAATGACCCTGAATACTTGTTGACAGGGGATCTGTGACCGTTCCTCCTCCCTGGTCTTCAAGTCATTACTCATTGACCCTCATTAAAGGCAAGTTCATCATGACTAAAAAGGCAGATAAAGCGCCGATTCGAACTCCCTCATCAGGTGATCCGGAATCATGGCCTGGCTTAGTATATAGGATGGCCACCAATGGGAAGAATTTGTTCATCGTATTGGCCGTCATAACATTTTTATATGTTGGCATCAGGTTGGCTGGTAAAGATGTATTGCCTCCCTTACTAGCTAAACTAGGCATACAAGTAGAATCAGAAGAAAAAGAAAACCCAGTAGATTTTGTCGAGAATGCTGAGCTGGTATCCGCATTAGAGAGGGCTCAATATGAGATAAAAGCCGTCGGCTGTGTTGTGGAAAAGTTAGAGTCAGGGAAAGTAGCTCCAAGACTCAAAACGCGTGAGAAGCTGCGCGTCGAGTTAGTGATGAGTGACCCGAGGGGTCAGTTTGTTACTCAGCGAGTTTTAGATGAGAAAAGGGATGAAGGGCAGGATGAAGACATCGACCGTAATAAAAAGAAAATTCTAGATCAAATAAATCGTTACAGGATTAATTGCCGCGAATTTTTAGGTGATAGATTGAAGGTGGGAGTGATTGATCTTTACCCAACTATTGAAGTGTTTATTATCGACGAGGACTTATACGCATATCCTTTCCCCTACCGAGATTACGGGTCTAACATGCCTGTGATGAGGTTTAAGAACTATGAGAAAAGCGCATATGCCAAACCGTATAAAGCTCACTTGGATAACATATTCAATGAGGTGAGAAGGAAAAACTCCTACATCGAAAAAATCGAGTGGAAGACTGACACTCATTAGCACGAGCCCTGCGTCTTAACGATAGCATGTTTGGGGCAGGGAAAAACAAAAGAGGACTGCGCCGGCGTAAAGGCAGATAAAAGAAGATGAAAATTGGCCGATTCTGAGCGTGGCTGCGTTCCGCTTCAAAATCAACGACTTAGGTTTTAGAGGAGCGTTACGTTCATAACCTCAAGGTCAGAAGCAGAACAGCCACCAAAACTGGTGGCTGTTCTGCTTCTGTGGCCGGCCATGGATGAGGGGCCGAGTGTGCGAGTTGGTTGCGAGCGTGACATAGGCGGGCACGTCACGGGGATGCCTCGGGGCGGCCGATTGCCTGTAAATCCGCCGCGAGGCATCCCGTCACACACCTCCCCAAGCCGGCGTGAGACAACTCCGCAATAAAATTGGTGTAGGGTCTGCGGGCCGCGGGGGATTGGGGGCTTCGGCTCGGGGCGCGTCGCCCCGGCGGTTTCAGAGTGGAGGCGTCTGATGAGACCGAGCGTTGACGACAGGCTGGCGGCGCGCGCGCGCCCCGAAGGCTCGCCCGTCATGCACCAGTCGTGGGGCGACCTGCTGTTCATGCACTGGCGGGTGGAGGCCGGGGCGCTGCGCCGGCTCATCCCCGCGCGGCTCGAAGTTGACGAGCACGAGGGGCGCGCCTTCGTCGGCGTGACGCCGTTCACGCTGTGGGGCGTGCGCCCCGTCTTCACGCCGCCGCTGCCGTACCTGAGCGAGTTCGACGAGGTCAACGTCCGCACCTACGTCCACCTCGACGGCGTCCCCGGCGTCTGGTTCTTCTCGCTCGACGCCAACAGCGCCGCCACCGTCCTCGGCGCGCGCGCCTTCTACCGCCTGCCCTACTTCAACGCCCGCATCACTCGCGCGCGCGAGGGCGACACGACCCGCTACTCCGCCGCGCGCGACGATTCCGCGGGGCGCCCGGCCGAGTTCGAGGCCGCCTGGACGACCCACACGGGCGAGCGCGAGGCCGAGCCCGGCTCGCTCGACTTCTTCCTCGTCGAGCGTTACTGCCTGTACGCCGCCGACGGCGAACGCCTCTACCGCGCGCGCATACACCACCGCCCGTGGCCGCTGCGCGGCGTGAGGCTCGGCCACTTTCGCACGACGCTGGTTGAGGCCGCGGGGCTGCCGCGCCCCTCCGGCGAGCCGCTCACGCACCACGGCGGCCCCGTGGACGTGGAGGTCTGGCCGCTCGAAGAGGTCTAGCCGGGCGCGCCGGCGCTCGCCAGCGCGTCCTTACGCAACTGCGCCCAGTCCACCCCCTTGCGCGTCTCGTAGTCGTGCGCCGAGAAGTAGACTGTCTCGCCGCCCGGCGACCTGAGCGCGAAGCGCGCCTCGCGCCGGTGGTAGGTGAAGCTGAAGCCCTCGCCCGCCGCCGCCGCCAGCTCGCGCGTTATCTCCTCGGCGCGTTTGACGGCCTCCTTGGCCCACTCAGAACCCACTTGAAAACCTCCGTCCGCGGGCGCCTCCGCCTCGCGCGCCCGCGGCGCGTATATTGCCGCTTCCGGCGGGCCGGGGCAAACGCGCGGAGCCCCGATGTCGCGGCGGCCTCCGGTTGTTGACTCGCGCGGGCGGTTGGCATTACAAATCGTGCGCGCCGCACGGCCGAAGCGAGGTCGTGCGGCGTTCGGCCGGTCGGGCTCAAGGAGCGGGGGCGCGGGATGGAGCGAGTCGTCGAGTGTGTTCCAAACTTCAGCGAGGGGCGCGACCCCTCGGTGGTCGCGGCGCTGGTCGCGGCGGTCGAGTCGGTCGAGGGCGCGCTCGTCCTCGGCACGCACGTTGACGCCGACCACAACCGCTCGGTCGTCACCTTCGTCGCGCCGCCCGAGCGCGCGGTCGAGGCGGCGGTGCGCGTCGTCGCGCGCGCGGCCGAGCTGATTGATTTGAGCGGCCACGCCGGGCAGCACCCGCGCATGGGCGCCTGCGACGTGCTGCCGTTCGTCCCCGTCAGCGGCGTGAGCGTCGAGGAGTGCGTGCTGCTCGCGCACGAGGCGGGGCGGCGCATCTGGGCGGAGCTGGGCATCCCCGTCTACTTCTACGAGAGCGCGGCCACGCGCCCCGAGCGGCGCAATCTGGCCGACGTGCGGCGCGGGGGCTTCGAGCTGCTGCGCGAGCAGATTGCGACCGTGCCGGGGCGCGAGCCCGACGTGGGCGAGGCGCGCGTCCACCCGACGGCGGGCGCGTGCATCGTGGGCGTGCGGCCGCTGCTCATCGCCTACAACGTGACGCTGAAGACGGGCGACCTCGCCGTGGCGAAGCGCATCGCGCGCGCCGTGCGCGGGCGCGACGGCGGTCTGCTCCACCTGAAGGCGCTCGGGTTCGAGCTGGCGAGCCGGGGCGTCGTGCAGGTCTCGATGAACCTGACGAGCTACGAGCGGACGAACCTCCACCACGCCTTCGAGGCCGTCAGGCGCGAGGCCGAGCGCGAGGGCGTCGAGGTGCTCGCCAGCGAGATAGTCGGCCTCGTCCCGCAGGCCGCGCTCTACGCGGCGGCCGCGCACTTCCTCAAACTGGAGAACTACACGCCCGACGTCGTCCTCGAAAACCGCATCGCCGCCGCCGCCGAGCTGAAGCAGGCCGGGCGGGGCGGCGAGATTTGACGCCGGCGACGTTTGACGCCGGCGAGGTTTGCTCCGGCCGCCGGCGCCTTCGACTCCGGCCGACGGCGCCTCCGACTTCGGGCGCCGGCGCCTTCGACTTCGCCCGCCGCCGTCTTTCACCTTAACGCCGGCCGCCGCCTCGACGCCCGCCGCCGTCTTTGACTTCGCCCGGCGCGGGACGCAAACTCGCCGTCGCACATGAAGCAACTGAGACTCATCGCGGGCGCGTGGCTCCTGGAGGGCGGGCGCTGGGCGCGCGAGAATTTGTACGCGCTGCTGGTGCTCGGGCCGCTCGTGCTGGGGATGACCTACTTCGGCGTCGGGCGGATGGTGCGCGAGGCGCAGTGGAGCCCGAGCGAGGGGCAGACCCTGTTCGCCGCGGTCGCGGCCGCCGCGTGCCTGGCGGCGCTCAGCCTCTCGCGCGCGAGCGTGGAGGTCTACCACGTGCGGCGGCCGGAGTGGATTCTGGACGCGCTGCCCGTGTCGGCCGGGGCGCAGTTGGCGGCGGCGCTGCTGATGCGCGCGTCGCGCACGCTGGCGGTCGCGGCGGCGGCGCTCGTGCTGCGCTGGCTGGCGGGCGGCGAGATTTTGAGCGCGCCGGCGCTCGCGGCGGCCGCGCTGCTCGTCGGCGTGCTGGCGTCGGGCGAGGCGCTGGCGGCGCTCGGCTGGGTGCGCTGGTCGCACAGGCGTTCGCCCGCGCAGGGCGCCGCGTCGCTCGCGGGGCTGGCGGCGTGCGCGCTGGTCGCGGGGGCCCTGCTGGCCGACGTGGCGAGGCCGGGCGGCCTGACGCTCGTCGGGCGCGGGGCGCTCGCGGCGTGCGGGGCGCTGACGACGGCGCTGCTGTCGTCGCTCGCGTTCGCGGCGCACGCGCGCTGGCGCGCGGCCGACGCGGAGTTCGCAAAGCGGCTGGGCGCGCGCGACACGTGGGGCGGGCTCGTCGAGTGGCTGGCGGGGCGCGCGTGCGGGGGGCGCGGCGAGTTGTCGTCGCAGCTCGCGCGCGATTTGCGGCTGGTGCTGCGCGGGTTCTCGTCGGCCGTCTACGCGGCGGCGGGCGTGGCGGCGCTGGTCACGGGGCTGCTGCTGGCGCTGCTGGCGGGCGGGGTCGTGCCCGACGCGGAGGCGGACGGCTGGGCCTCGGCGACGTGGCTGCCGCGGGCGCTGGCGGTGAAGTTCGCCTGCGTGCTGGCGGCGTCGGCGCTGGCGGCGGTCGTGCCGGTGCTGGTGGCGCACCAGCGCCCGCACTTCTGGCTGGAGCGCGCGGTCGGCCTGAAGGGCGAGGACGCCTGGCGCGCGAAGCTCTACGCGGCGCGGGTCGTGACGGCGCCGGCGCCGCTGGCGGCGTGGGGCGTCGGGCTCGCGTTCGGGGCCGCGCCGGCCTCTTACGCGCTGCCGCTGCTGGCGGAGTGCGCGTGGCTGTGGTGGGTCGTGAGCACGGCGGCGGGCGGGCTCGCCTTCGAGATGCCGGAGCAGCCGGGGCTGGCGCTCGTGCTGGCGCTGTGCGCGTCGCTGGCGGCGGGCGGGTTCACGGCCTTCGTCTGGCCGGTCGGCATCGCCATCTACGGCATGGGCGTGCAGCCGCTCTGCCTGCGCGGCGTCGAGCGCGCGAATCAGTGGATGAGGGAGAGCGTTTGAGCGTGGAGGAACTGCTGGTCGTCGAGTCTGTGACGAAGCGGTACGGCGAGACGCTGGCCGTGGACGGCGTGAGCCTGCGCGTGGCGGCGGGCGAGGTCTACGCGCTGCTGGGCGCGAACGGGGCGGGGAAGTCCACGCTGATACGGATGATGACGGGGCTGTCCGAGCCCGACTCGGGCGGCGTGACCGTGTGCGGCGAGGAGATGAGACGGCGGCCGCTGGCGGCCAAGCGGCGCGTCGGCTACCTGCCCGAAGAGCTTTACTTCTACCAGCGTCTGACGGGGCGCGAGTATTTGCGGCTCGTCGCGGGGCTGAAGGGCGCCGACGCCGGGCTGGCCGAGGCCGAGGCGGAGTTCTTCGAGCTGAAGGCGGTCGAGGGCAAGTGGGTCGGCGGCTACTCGCTCGGGATGAGGAAGAAGCTCGGGCTGGCGGCGGCCTTCCTCGGCTCGCCGCGCGTGCTGGTGCTCGACGAGCCTTTGAACGGGCTCGACGTCGAGATGATGCGCAAGCTGCGGCTGCGCGTCGAGGAGGAGCGCGCGCGGGGCGCGGCCTTCGTCGTCTCGTCGCACGTGATGAGCTTCGTCGAGCGCGTGGCCGACCGCGCGGGCGTGATGAGCCGCGGCCGCGTCGTCGCCGAAGGCCCCCCCTCGGAGCTGCGCCGCGTCGCGGGGATGCCCGACGAGCCCTTCGAGGATGTCTTCTTCCGCCTCGCCCGGTGACGCGCGCGCGCGCCCGCCCTTTCGGCTTGATGAAGCGGCGCGCGCGGTTGATAATGCACGCGCCGTTTCAGGAAGAGAGAGCGCGCGGCGCGCGTGCCCACGCCACGAGCCGCGCCCGGCGTCCGCCCGCGTTGGATTTTGGTGCCCCGCATGAACGAACACGAAGGGAGCCGCGGCCGCGCGGCTGAAGGGCCGGCGCACGGCTCCGAGGAGGCGCGCCTGCGGCACATCCTCGACGCCGTCGAGCAGGCCGTCATCGCCACCGACCTCGAAGGCCGCGTCACCTACTGGAACCGCCACGCCGAGCGGCTCTACGGCTGGGCGGCCGAGGAGGTCGTCGGCCGCAACGTGCTCGAACTGACGCCGGCCGACGCCGACGCCTCGCGCGCGGCCGAAATCATGTCGCGGCTCGCGGCCGGCGAGACGTGGTCGGGCGAGTTCAACCTGCGCCGGCGCGACGGCTCCGTCTTCCCCGCGCACGTCACCGACACGCCCATCCACGACGCCGGCGGCAACCTCGTCGGCGTCGTCGGCGTCGCCGCCGACATCACCGAGCGCAGGCGCGGCGAGGCGGCCGTGCGCGACGCCGAGCGGCGTGCGCGGCGCGACTACGAGACTCTGCTCCACCGCCTGACGCACCTCGCCGAGTCGCTGGGGACGGCGCGCGACCACCTGACCATCTTCCGCGACCTGCGCGACTTCGCGGTCGTCAGCGTCCCCTGCGCCGGCATCTTCATCTCGCTCTACGACGAGGCGCGCGACGTGCGCGTGGCGCAGTACGCGTGGGGCGACGGCGAGGAGGCCGACGTCTCGCTGCTCCCGGAGATGCCGGTGACGGCCACGGGGCCGAACAGCCAGGCGGTGCGCACGCGCCAGGTCGTCATCACCAACGACTACTGGGCGACGATGCAGAGCGGGGGCGGGCGGTTGAGCGTGCTGGTCGGGCCCGACAACGGGCTCAGGCCGCAGTCGTCGCTCGTCGCCCCGATGGCGACGATGGGGCGCATCGTCGGCGCCGTCGAGGTGCAGTCCTACGAGAATCACGCCTACCGCGAAGAGCACGTCACGGCGATGAAGATGGCCGCCAACCTCGCGGCCGTCGCCATCGAGAACATGCGGCTCCTCCAGTTCGAGACGCGCTCGCGCGAGTCGGCCGAGGAGGCTTTGCGCCTGAAGGACGAGTTCCTCGCCACGCTCTCGCACGAGCTGCGGACGCCTTTGACCGCCATCCTCGGCTGGTCGGCGATGCTGCGCGAGGCGCGGCTCGACGAGAAGACCTTCCGGACGGCCGTCGAGATAGTCGAGCGCAACGCGCGCACGCAGCAGCAGATTATTGACGACATCCTCGACGTCTCGCGCATCATCAAGGGGCAACTTCGGCTCGACGCCGAGCCGACCGACCTGCGCGGCGTCGTGGAGGCGGCCGCCGACACCGTCCGCCACGCGGCCGAGGCCAAGGGCATCAGCCTCCGGACGGAGTTCGACCCCGGCGTCGGCCCCGTCGCGGGCGACCCGCGACGCCTCCAGCAGGTCGTCTGGAACCTCATCCTGAACGCGGTCAAGTTCACGCCCATCGGCGGCGAGGTGCGCGTCCGGCTCGGCGGCGCGGGCGCGCACGCGCGCCTGACCGTCAGCGACACGGGGCAGGGCATCCGCCCCGACTTCCTGCCTTACGTCTTCGACCGCTTCCGGCAGGGCGACCAGTCAACGACGCGCGTCTACGGCGGGCTCGGGCTCGGGCTCTCGATAGTCCGCCACTTAGTCGAGCTGCACGGCGGCGCGGTGCAGGCCGAGAGCGAAGGCGACGGGCGCGGCTCGACCTTCACGGTCGAACTGCCGCTGCTGCGGAGCGTGGGTTACGCGGCGCCGACCGTCGAAGAGGCGGGCGCGGGCGGCGGGCCGCCGACGGCCGACGGCCCGCGGTCAACCCTCGGCGGCCTGAGCGTGCTCGTCGTGGACGACGAGCCGGACGCGCTGCAACTGCTCAAGGCGGTGCTGGAGATGAGGGGGGCGCGGGTGACGGCCGTCGCGTCGGCCGAGGCGGCGTGGGGCGCGCTCGAAGCGGCGTGGCCCGACCTGCTGCTGTGCGACATCGGGATGCCGGGCGAGGACGGCTACTCGCTCATCAGGCGCGTGCGCGCGCACGGCTCGGGGCGCGGGGCGGCGCTGCCGTCGGTGGCGCTCACGGCCTACGCCGGCGAGGCCGACCGGGCGCTGGCGCTCGAAGCTGGCTACCAGCTACACGTCGCCAAGCCCGTAGACCCGGCCGCGCTCGTCGCCGTCATCGCAGAACTCTTGGGCCGGGGGCGGTAAAAAGGCGAGGGGCGAGGGGCGAGAGGTGAAGGGGTTGGACCGGGGCCGCGCCGCCGCCCGTCTTCCCCTTACGCCCCACGCCCCTCGCCCCTCGCCTTTCGGCCTTTCTGTTTAGAAGTCGCCGCCGCAGGTGTCGTGGCCGCAGTCGCAGTCAATCTGGATGGTGTTCGGGGTGCTCTGGCAGTGGACGCTGCAATACTTCTCGCCCTTCTCGACGGGGCAGGTGCAGGGGGCGTTCTTGCATGTGTTGGCGCCCTTGGCGTCGGCGTCTCTCACGGTCTCGTCGGCCATCTTCGGTTCTCCTCCGGGTTGGTGCAGTTCTTAGAAAAGATGACTCCGGTTCTATGCCAAATCGCGCGGGGAGTCAAGGAGGGAGGCTTTTAGCGGTTGACCGTTCGTCGGCCGCGGCCGACGGCCGACGGCTATAAGCTCTTTCTCAGGAAGCTGACTATCTTCCAGGCGTCGAGGTAGACCCAGGGGCGCTCGCCGCTGGTGTAGTGGCCGCAGGGGAGCCACGAGACGTTGACGGGGACACCCGTCGCGCGGACGCTCGCAATCACCTCGCGCGAGAGGTCGGCCGGGAAGGTCAGGTCGTGGCGCGCGGCGATGAAGCGCATCGGGCGGCGGCGCAGGCGTTTGAGCCGCGCCGTGTAGCTCATCGGGCTGATGGGCAGCCACGCCTCGCGCAGCACTTCGAGCGGGAGCGCGCCTTCGAGCCCGGCGCGGACGTGCTGCGTCGAGATGCCGCGCCAGACGACGTCGGCCACGTAGCCCGAGACGTGGTTGAAGACGCCCGCGTCTATGCTCTCGTCGTGGACGAAGGCGAGGAAGGCCGTGCACGACCCGATGCTCGTCCCCATCGCGCCGACGCGCTCGTACCCCTCGGCGCGGAGCCACGCGACGGCCGCGCGCGCGTCCACCACCGCCTGCCGCAGGGACTGGAGCGTGCGCCCGACGTTGGGGCTGACCATGAAGTCCGCGCGCTCCAGACCCGCCGGCCGCCGCGCCTCGTGGTAGGGGAGCGTCAGACGCAGCGCCGCCACGCCGAGCCGCGCCAGCAGGCGGCAGAGCGCGACGTGGCTCTCCTCGTCGGCGTTCCACTGCGGCAGCACGACGACGGCGCGGCGCGGGCGTTGCGCGCCGGCCTTCGCGCCGCGCCGCGGCGGCTCCGCCGGGAAGAAGCGCGCGCGCGCCGTGTTGTTCTCGGGCGAGGGCGTGCGCACGGCGCTCGTCCACGTCAGGCGGTCGCCGCGCAGCTCGTAGTCGGCTACGGGGCGCAGCGCGTAGAACTCGTCGCTGCGCGCGACGGCCGCGCGCGCGGCGGCGAGGAGGGTGGCGCCCGCGTCGCCGTTCGCGCCCGCCGGGGCGAACTCCGCGACGTGCTCCGCGCCCCACTCGAAGGGGCGGACGACGCGGTTCGTGTCGCGCGTCGCGCGCCGCCGCTCCTGCGCCCTGATGATTTTGCCGAGCAAGCTTTCCGTTCCGGGATTAAGATTTACACGCCGCAGAAGACGCGGAGACACGGCCCCCTCGACGTCGGCCGTGTCTCCGCGTCTTCTGCGGCGAAATTAAATCCTAAAGGCGCGCGGCCGTGTTAGGCAAGCGGGGCCGCTTCTGTTCTATACTGCCGCGCCCGCGGGCGGAAAGGTCTTCGTCGAATGCTCTCATGGTATCTGGCGCGGCTGAAGGAGCACGGCCTCCTCGTCGCGACGCGGCTGCTGCTGCGCGTCCTCTGGTCGCGGGGCGCGGTGACGCTCTCGAACGGGCTGCTGCCCGCGCGCGTCGAGTGCCCCTGCTGCGGCTGGCGCGGCCGGCGCTTCCACGACTTCCTCGAAGTCGGCGTCGAGGGGCGCAACGCCGAGTGCCCGGCCTGCCTCAGCCACCCGCGCCACAGGGGCTTCGCCGTCTGGCTCAAAGAGTCTTACGGGCTTGAGACGAAGGAGGGCGCGGCGCTCGTCTTCGCGCCCGAGCGCGCGCTCGAAGCGAGCTGGCGCTCGGCCCGCCGCCTGCGCGTCCTGCGCACGGACATCGAGGCGGCGCGCGGCGTTGACCTGCTCTCCGACATCCAGCGGCTCCCGTTCGCCGACGGCGCGTTCGACCTCGTCTGGTGCCAGCACGTCCTGACGCAAATCCCCGACGACCGCGCGGCCATCCGCGAGCTGTCGAGGGTGCTGCGGCCGGCGTCGGGCGAGCTGGTCGTCTCGGTGGCGCAGGAGCGCGGGCGCCGGACGCGCGAGTTCGGCGGGCCCAACAAGGAGTGTCTGGGGCTGTGGAGGGTCTACGGCGACGACTTCGAGGGGCGGCTGGCCGAGGGCGGTCTGGTCGCGCGGCGCGAGGGGCACGGGCTGTCGGCCGCGGAGTGCGCGCTCTACGGGATAGAGCCGGGCGAGGGCTTCTTCATCTGCACGACGCGCGCGTCGTCGTGAGGGCGCGTCTCGGGGTGGCGCGGCGCGGGCGCGGCGGCGGTCGGCGACGGCGACGGCGAGGCGGCCGCGCGCCTGAGCGCGCCGCGCACGCGCCCGGACCCCCAGGTGACGCCCGAGACGCGCGCGACGAAGGTCGGCAGGTCGTCGTCGCCCGCGATGACGACGCGGCGCAGCGCGTAGAGGTCGGTCTCCATGTCGTTGGCGCCCAGCTCGCCCGTGAAGGCGCAGGCGTAGCCGAGCGCGCGCGCTATCTCGCAGACCTGCGCGCTCGTGCGGCCGTGCGGGTAGGCGAGCGCCGGCCGGGCGTTGCCCGTCTGCTCGGCGACGGCCGCGAGCGACTCGGCCAGCTCGCGCCGCGCCTCCTCGGCGGTGAGCGCCGTCAGGTCGGGGTGCGTGCTGCTGTGCGAGCCTATCTCGACGCCGGGCTGGCGCATCAGAGAGCGCACCTCGTCCCACGACAGGTAAAGCTGGTCGTCCTCGCGCGTCCACTCGGCGGCGGGCGGCGCGCCGGCGCGCTCCGAAGCCTTGCGCGTGATGACGAAGGCCGTGGCCGAGAGCCCGCGCTCGGCCAGGAGCGGCGCGACGACCGTCAGGAAGTTGCGCGTGCCGTCGTCGAAGGTCAGGACGGCCGAGTAGTCGGGCAGCCGGCGGCCTTCGCGGCGCGCGGCCAGGTACTCGGCGAGCGGGATGACGCGGTGGCGGCGTTGCAGGTAGTCGAGCTGCGCGGCGAAGCTGGCGTGCGGCGTGTGCAGCTCCGGGTCCTGCGCGACGGGGTGCGGCCACTTCGTGACGCTGTGGTAACACAGGAAGACCACGCGCCGGCGGTACACCCAGGCGACGAGTCGCGCCACGCCTGCCCTGTGGAGCAGGGCGAAGAAGAGCCTCTTCATAAATCAGAAGTGTCAGAGGCCGAGCCGCAGGCCCCCCCGGCCGGGCCCGCACCTGCTCGCATGCCTTTGCAAAGAATCCTTCCGGAAGAACTTCAGACCGCGTGCCGGCCGCCGCACGCGCCAGCGCCGTGTTGTAGGGTTTCCGGAGCTTACAACAGAATCACGCCCACGGCAAAACGCCCGCGCCGAAATCCTCCGCGCCCCGCGCCGCCGCCCGCGAAACCGCAGTGAAGAGAGAGGGCCGCCGCCGGCGAACCGGGGCGGCCCTCCGCTCTTGCGGAAGCGGCCTCGCCCTTACGGGTGAAGCGTCCAGAAGTTGTAGCTGCCCGAGCCGCTGTAGGAGTAGACCTGGAAGCGGTAATAGCCCGACGTGCCCGAGTAGGAGATGGTCTCGTTGGAGGTCGCCGTCTCGCCGCGCGCGACGATGACCCACGCCGACCCGTTCCACTTCTCAAGATAGAGGTCGAGGTCGGCGCCCGAGGTCGGGCCGACCAGACAGCCCTTGTGCGTGCCCGAGACGGAGCTGAAGTAGTAGCTGCCGTCCGGGTGGTAGTCGTAATCGCCGGCGAAGCCGACCGAGCCCGTGTAGAGCGTCCCGCCCGTGCAGGCCGCGGGCACGCCGCCCCCGCCGCCGCCGCCGCCCGTCGTCAGCAGCGAGTAGAGCAGGCGGTTGGGCGAGCCCGTCCCGATGCCCGTCAGCACGCCCGTCGTCGCCGTGTTGACGATTTGCGAGGCGACCGTCGCCGGCGAGGCCGAGGTGTTGCCCTGGAGGTAGAGCGCCGCGACGCCCGCGACGTGCGGCGTCGCCATCGAGGTGCCCGAGATGGTGTTCGTCGCCGTGTCGGACGTGGACCACGAAGACTGGATGGACGAGCCCGGGGCGAAGATGTCGAGGCACGTGCCGATGTTCGAGAAGTCGGACTTGGCGTCGGTCGAGGTGGTCGAGCCGACGGTGATGGCCGCGGCGACGCGCGCCGGCGAGGAGTTGCAGGCGTTCGCGCTGTACTCGTTGCCCGCGGCGACGGCCGTCGTCACGCCCGAGTTGATGAGGTTCTGGATGGCGGTGTCGAGCGCCGTCGAGGCGCCGCCGCCGAGCGAGAGGTTGGCGACCGCGGGCAACTGGCGGTTGGCCGTCACCCAGTCAACGCCCGAGATGACGGTCGAGTCCGTGCCGTTGCCGGAGCAGTCGAGCACGCGGACGGCGTGGAGCGTGACGCCCTTGGCGACGCCGTAGGTCGAGCCGCCGATGGTGCCGGCGACGTGCGTGCCGTGGCCGTTGCAGTCGTTCGAGCCGTTGCCGTCGTTGATGGAGGAGAAGCTCGCGCCGTTCGCGCGCCCGCCGAACTGCGTGTGCGTCTTGCGGATGCCGGTGTCGATGACGTAGGCGTGGACGCCCGCGCCCGTCGGCGTGTAGTTGTACTGCGCGTCGAGCGGGCGGTTGCGCTGGTCAATGCGGTCGAGCCCCCAGGGCGGGCTGGTCTGCGTGGTCGAGGCCGAGACGACGCCGTCCTCCTCGACCGACTCGACGCGCGGGTCGTCGGCCAGCGCCTCGGCCGCCTCGGGCGTGAGCCGGGCGGTGAAGCCGAGCAGCGCGTGCTTGAAGACCTGCTTCAACTGGCCGCGGTGCAGGCCGACGAGGTCGGCGGCGAGGGTGGGCGCGAAGGAGTTGTCGCCGTAGGGCTGCCCCGCCCACTCCTGGAGCGTGACGATGTACTGCCCCTCGACGGGGCGCGCCTTCTTCTTGACCTTACTCTTCTGCTGGCCCTGACCTTGCGAGGCGGGCGGGGTAAAGGTGAGAGCCGCGGCGGCGCAGAGCAGCAGGGCCGCCGCCGTGAAAACGGAAAGTCTCTTCATTCATTCCTCCGAGTAAGCTGGTGGGCCTTCGGCCGCGCGCGCGCGTAAGGCCGGGGAGGGCGGGCGCGGGCGGCCTCAGTCGGGTTGCTGCCGACAGTCGGGTGTCGAACTAAGAGAGGTGGCGGAGCAAGTCGCGGCCCGTGAGGGGCCACACAAACCATTTTCGGGGGAAGGCGAATATACGCAGATTCCCCCCGGCGCGCAAGCCGCCGGCGTACAGACTCAGCGCTTTCTGCGCTCGCGGTGGCGGCGCAGCATCTGGGGCGAGATGAGGAGCGTCTGGAGGAGCGACCCCGTGGCGAAGCGGCGCGCGAGCGAGCGGAAGAGCGCGGCCGCGCCGGGCGTGTAGCTGAACCACCAGACGTCGTGGACGGCCGAGAGGCGGTTGACGTGTATGTGGTGCGGCGCGACCATCTCCAGCAGCCCGAGGCGGCCGTGCGTGCGGCCGAGGCCGCTCTGCTTGACGCCGCCCCACGGCGTCTGCGCGATGCCGTGCGTGTAGAGCACCTCGTTGACCATGACGGTGCCGGCCTCGATGCGGCGCGCGACGCGGCGGCCCCGCCGCAGGTCGCGCGTCCACACGCTCGCCGTCAGGCCGAACGGGCTGTCGTTGGCGAGGCGGACGGCCTCGTCCTCGTCGCGGAAGGTCATCAGCGGCAGCACCGGCCCGAACGTCTCCTCGCGCATCACGGCCATCGAGTGGTCAACGCCGGCCAGCACGGTCGGCTCGTGGAACCAGCCGCGGTCGGGGCAGTCGCGCGCGCGGCCGCCGCCGGCGAGCACGCGCGCGCCGCGCCCGACCGCCTCGCGGACGTGCTCTTCGACCGTCAGGAGCTGCCGCTCGCTCGACATCGCGCCGACGTCGCAGGCCGCGCCCGGCTCCTGCCTGAGCGACCGCGCGCGCTCGACGACGCGGCGCGTGAACTCCCCGGCGACGCGCTCGTGGACGTAGCAGCGCTCGACCGAGGCGCACGCCTGCCCCGAGTTGGCGAACGCGCCCCAGACCGCCGCCTCCGAGGCGGCCGACAAGTCCGCGTCCTCGAAGACGAGCATCGGGTCCTTGCCGCCCAGTTCGAGCACGACGGGGACGAGCCGGCGCGCCGCCGCCTCGGCCACGCGCCGCCCCGTGGCGACGCTGCCCGTGAACATGACCTTGTCCACGCCCGCCTCGACGAGCGCCGCGCCGGTCGAGCCGTCGCCGGTGACGACCTCCAGCACGCCCGCGGGAAGTCCCGCGCGCCGGAACACGTCGGCGAGCTTGAGCGCGACGAGCGGCGTCAACTCGCTCGGCTTGAGCACGACGGCGTCGCCGGCCATCAGCGCCATGACGACCTCGCCGACGGGGATGGCCCAGGGGAAGTTCCACGGCGAGATGATTCCGACGACGCCGAGCGGGCGGTACTCGACGACCGACGTGCGGCCGAGGAAGCGGTAGAGGCCGATGTCAATCTTTTCGGGGCGGAGCATGCGCTCGCTGCGGCGCGCGAAGAACTGCATCAGGTCGAGCGTGGGCACGACCTCCATCGCCAGCGCCTCGGTCGCGGGCTTGCCCGACTCGCGCGAGACGAGCCCGGCCACCTCGTCCATCTCTTCGAGCGCGAGAGAGCGCGCGCGCATGACGACCGCGCCGCGCTCGCGGAAGGAGAGCGCGCCCCAGCTCTTCTGCGCCGCGCGGGCGCGCGCGACCGCCGCCGCGACCTCTTCGGCCGAGCGCAGGGGGGCGCGCCCGACCTCCTCGCCGGTCGCCGGGTCGTAGGAGATGACTTCGCGCGCCGGCGCGGCCGGAGCGTCGGGCGTCTGTGCGGTCTGCGTGATTTGGGTCGCCATCGGGTTTCGCCTCGCCTGCGCCGTGGATTATGTAGCCAAACGGCCGCGGGTCAAAGCCGCCCGCGCGCGCCGCGGCCGGGCCGGGCCGCGGCGCGGCCGCGTTTTTGCGCCGCCGCGCGCGCGGGTTAGAATCGCGCCGAGGACAGTCCACACTGAGAGGTTGAAGATGACAAGACCGCAGCTCGCGGAGTTCATGCGCCGGATGGAGCCGGGCTCCGTCGCCATCATCCCCGCGGCGCGCCAGGTGACGCGCTCGCACGACACGGAGTACCGCTTCCGGCAGGACTCCGACTTCTACTACCTGACCGGCTTCCGCGAGCCCGACGCGCTGGCGGTCGTCGCGCCGGGGCGCGAGAAGCCCTTCACGCTCTTCGTACGGCCGCGCGACCGCGAGAAGGAGATTTGGAACGGCCGGCGCGCGGGCGTCGAGGGCGCGCGGGAGGCTTACGGCGCCGACGAGGCTTTCGCCGTCGAGGAGTTCGACTCCAAACTCGCCGAGCTTCTGGACGGCGCGCGCTCGCTCTACTACCGGCTCGGCGCCGGCAACCCGGAACTGGACCAGGCGCTCATCCGCCAGCTCTCGCGGATGCGGATGATGGGGCGGCGCGGGGTGCGCCCGCCGCAGACCATCATTGACCCCGGCGCGCTCATCCACGAGATGCGGCTCGTCAAGTCGGACGACGAAATCGCGCTCATGCAGCGCTCGGCCGACATCGCCTCGGAGGGGCACCGCGAGGCGATGCGCGCCGCGCGCCCCGGCATGCGCGAGTACGAGATTGACGCGCTCGTCGAGTACGTCTTCCGCCGCGGCGGCGCCGCCGCGCCCGCCTACAACTCCATCGTCGGCTCGGGCGCGAACGCGACCATCCTGCACTACGTGGACAACGACGCCGAGCTGCGCGACGGCGACATGCTGCTGATAGACGCCGGGGCCGAGTACGAGGGCTTCGCCTCCGACATCACGCGCACCTTCCCCGTCAACGGCCGCTTCACGCGGGCGCAGCGCGACCTCTACCAGCTCGTGCTCGACTGCCAGGAGGAGTGCATCCGCATGGTCACGCCCGGCGTGACGCTCGAAGCGATGCACCAGCGGTCGGTCGAGATTCTGACCGAGGGCATGGTCAGGCTCGGGCTTCTCAAGGGCGACCCCGGGAAGCTCGTCGAGGAGGAGCAGTACAAGAAGTTCTACATGCACCGCCTCGGCCACTACCTCGGCATGGACGTTCACGACGCCGGCGCGTACCACCTGGACGGCCAGCCGCGCCCCGTCGAGGCCGGCATGGTGATGACGGTCGAGCCCGGCCTCTACGTCGCCGAGGACGCCGAGGACATCCCCGACGAGTACCGCGGCGTCGGCATCCGCATCGAGGACGACGTGCTGGTCACAGCCGAAGGCTACCGCGTGCTGACCGACAAGGCCCCCAAGCAAGTCGAAGAGATAGAGGCGCTGATGGCGGAGGGAAGCCGGCGGTAGGCGGCGGAGTAGTCGGCGGGTAAAACGGCGAAGGCGGTCGGGGACGTTTGTTCCCGACCGCCTTCGCCGTTTAAGAACCGGCTCACGATTCCTTCCACTGACGACCGACGACTCTCACGGCTCTCACTACTGCCCGCAGTAGATGTAAGGGTCGCCGCCGGCGTAGCCGTTGCTCTGGCTGTCAATCCAACTGTCCCAGAAGAGGTGGCGCGCCTGTATCTGCGCGGTCATGAAGGCGCAGGCGTTCTGGTCTTTGTACTTGAGGACGCTGCCGCGCACCTTGAGGAAGGCGAGCGCCTGCTCGACGACCTGGTGCTCGGGCGCGGGCGTGATGACGCCCCAGCCGACGGTCGCCCACGGCGCCGGGTCGAGGACGGGCAGGCTCGTCAGGCCGGAGGCCGTCGTCGTCAGTTTGTAGTCCTGCTGGCGCGGGTAGTAGGCGGCCTGCTCAAGCGCGCGGCGCACCTGCCAGTTGTTGACGCGCCGCCCCGAGGCGCCGACCACCATCGCCGGCTCGCCCGGCCGCGAGTAGTTCATGCCGCCGGCGTGGCCGAGCGCGCGGCGCGCTTCGAGGATGATTCTGGAGGCCGTGCCCGCCGAGCGCGGCGTGGCGAAGCTCGTCCCCGAGACGGAGCTGTAACCGCCCGCCTCGCAGTCGGCGCAGTAGGGCAGCCGCTGCGTGAAGTCGGCGACGAAATCGGGGAGCGAGCCGCTGACCACCTCGCGCCCCTCGCTGCCCGGGTCGTCGCCGCCCTCGGCCGTCGCCTCCTGGAAGCCCGCGACGCCGATGCTCCACCATGGGCCGGAAGTCCCGTCGGGCGGCGAGAGGGCGGGGCTGTTGTCGGACGCGCCGAAGTGCAGCTTGCCCATCGTCACCACGCCGCGGAAGCTGTCGTTGAGGTGCGTGTAAGGGCCGCCCGACACGGCCGACGGCAGCGGCACGCTCCCCGGCATGCCGTAGCTCGTCGTCACGACGTCCACCTCGCGGTGCGTGAAGGCGTAATGCTCCGAGGCGTCCGAGATGCCCTCGACGAAGAGGACGATGGCCTCGGGGTTGGCGCGCAGCACGGCCGAAGCCGTGCCGAAGCCGTGCGTGTCGGCGTCGTCGTCCGGCAGGACGGGGCGCGAGCCGGGGACGAACGAGACGGCGATGACGTTCGAGCCCTTGAACCAGTAGGGCTCGCCCGGCCGGAGGCCGTCCCAGACGCGCGCCTTGTCGGCGGCGTAGTCGGCGGCGAAGTCGCCCGTCCGCGTCAGCTCTATCTGGTGCGCCGCGTCAATGCCGAAGGCCGCCAGGACTTCCGGCGTGACGCTCGAAGGCGCGGCCCGCTGGTACAGCTCGCCGCCCGCGTAGAAGAAGGAGTGATAGACGTTGACGCCCGAGTCTATGTCCGCCACGACCACGCGCGGCGCGCCCGCGCCCGTCTGCGCCGACGCCCCCGGCGCCAGCCCGCCCGCCGCCGCCGCGAACGCGAGCGCCAGGAACGCCGCGCGCGCGCCGCCGAAAAGCCGGGCGCGCAAACGCCCGCGAACCCAACCGCCCTGCTCCACAGAACCCTTCATCGCTTAACCCCTCCGCGTTTCCTTCCGTGTGCCTCTTCCGGGGCGTCCCCGCGGGCCGCCGCGCCGATGCGCACACTTTAAAGAGGCGGCTTGAGTAATCCTTGAGTGCGGGCGTCGTGGAGGGGCGGCGGGGAAATCGTCTTCAAATCACAACCGCTCCGCAACAAAAACGCCCGCCGGGGGGGCGGGCGCGGGCGCGCGCGCGGGTCGGCCCGGCGGACGCGGCGGACGTGGCGGGCGCGGCTACTCCTGAAAACCCTCGCGCAGCTCGTCGAGGATTTCGCGGGCGACCTGGCGCGCGCGCTCGACCTCGTCGGGGCGGAACGAGACGGCGCCGACGACGGCGTGGCCGCCGCCTCCGTAGCGCTCGCAGATGGAGGCGATGTTGTGCCGGCGCGGGCGCGGGCTGAAGGGGTTCGAGCCGACCGAGATTTTGGCGCGGGACGAGCCGCGCGTGACCGCGACCGAGTAGGTCGTCTCGGGGCGGACGTAGTAGGGGATGAACTTGTTGAAGCCTTCGAGCCCCTCGTCAACGAGGTCGAAGGTGATGGCGCCGCGCTCGTAGGAAGCCTTGCGCCTGACCGTCTCAAGCGTCTCGCGGTGGCGCGCAAGCAGCGGGCGGAAGCGCGCCTGCACCTCCTCGCTCGAAGCCACGTCGTCGAGACTGCGCCGGGTCAGCTCGCGGATGACCCACTCGACGAACTCGTCGTCCACGTTCTCGATGACCTGCATCAGTTGGAGCGCGGGCTCCTTCAGCTCGACCGGCTGCGCGGCCGACTCGTAGAAGGCGCCGTCAATGGTGTGCGCCCAACTGACGAGGGGCGCGAGCGAGTCGTCGCGGAAGCCGAACCCCTCGTCGGCCACGCGCGCGATGAACTCGGTGCAGGACTTGCTGTCCGGGTCCCAGAACTTGCGCCCCGACGCGTCGGCGCGGAAGTGCGCCTCGTCGTCGGCCGAGAGGAAGGCCGACTGGTGGTGGTCGAACCACCACGTCAGGCGCGCCGAGGGGCTGTACTTGAAGTCCACGATGGCGTTCTCGTCGCCGTCGAACATCGAGCCGTCGAAGAGCGCGCCCGCCGTGTGGAGCAGCGGCGCGTAGGCGACCTCGGCGTCCGGCCGGACGCGCGACAGGTAGAACCGCGTGAAGACCGCGGCGGAGGCCACGCCGTCGAAGCAGTGGCCGTGGTAGAGCAGGCGGAGTCTCATCCGTTCAGAAGCGAGCCGGGAAAATTTGGAGTTCTACTAAAGCGGGACATCATAGCAATAAAAAGGCGGAGGGGCGAAGGCCGGAGGGGCGAAGGGGACGACGTTCGGCCGCCCCTTCGTCCCCCGGCCTTCGCCCCGACAATCCTTCGGGCTTACGGACGGCCGAGGCGGCTGCGGCGCGGAAGACGGGGGGCGCGCCGCGCGCCGTCGCTCACTGCTTCCGCGCCTCGGCCCGCGCCTCGGCCTTCGGCTCGTCCTTGCAGGGCGCGGCCGCGCCCTGCTCGTTGAGGCCGAGCCGCTCGCGTATGAAGTTCTCGACGTCCTTCTCGACCAGCTCGCCGCCGACGACCCACGCCCTCTCGGTCAGCGTCTCGCCCGAAGGCTTGAGCTTCGAGGGCTCCAGAAAGACGTTGAAGGGCGAGCCCCAGCGGCGCGGGTCGCCGCACGCCTGGCGGTACGCGTGGTGCGTCGTCTTCTCGCGCGCGTCCGGAGTCTCGGACTCGACGACGACGGGGAAGGGCGCGCCGCCCTGCGACTCGAAGTACTTGCGCGAGTCGTCGAGCGAGGCGTACTCGCTGACGCCGACGACCTCGAACCCCTGCGCCTTGTACTTCTCGTAGAGCCGCCAGACGGTCGGCGCCTCGGCCTTCCAGTTCCCGCACCACGGCGCGAAGTAGACGACCATCAGCAGCTTCTTACCACGCGCCAGCTCGCGCACGGAGACGGGCGCGCCGTCCTTCAGGCTCTTGAACGTCCAGTCCTTGTAATCAATCTTCTGCTCGAGCACCGGCGCCCACTCGTGCCCCTCCTCGCGCCTGAGCATGGTCGTCGGCTGCGCCGCGCCCGATTGCTGCTGCTGCTGCGCGCCGGCGGCCGGCTGCGCGGGCGCGGGCTGAGCGCCGCCCTGCCGTGTGTCCTGTTTGTCGGTCTGCGGGGCCTGCCTGTCGGTCTGCGGCGCGGGCCGGGCGGAGTTGGGCGTGGCGCCCTGAGCCTGCGCTGCGCGCGCGGGGGCGGGCAGGGCGGCGGCGGCGAACACGATGACGGCGGCGGCGCGGACGAGGTTCTTGAACATGCTGCTTCTTCCTCTTCTGCTCTGACAGTCCGGGCGGCCGGCTCAGTCGCCGCCGAGCGCGGCGGCGGCGGCGGGCTGCTCGTCGAGGAGCGGCTTGACGAGCGCCTCGAAGTGGGCGCGCGACTTCTCGCCGATGACCTTGTGGCGGACGCGGCCGTCGCGGTCGATGATGAAGGTCGTGGGGAGGACGCCGACGGCGTACTTCGACGCGACCGAGTCGTCGCCGGTGGCGACGGTGTAGTCCTGCCGGACGTCCTTCTGGTACTCGCGGACGAGGTCGGCCGAGTCGCTGGTCGTCACGCCGAGCACCTTGAAGCCGCGCGGCGCGAGGTCGCGCTCCAGTTCGTTGAGGCTCGGGATTTCGGAGCGGCAGGGCACGCACCACGTCGCCCAGAAGTTGAGCAGCACGACGCGGCCGCGAAGCTCGGAGAGCTTGAGCGGCTTGCCGTCGGTCGTCGTCAACTCGACGTCGGGCGCGGGCTCGGCCGAGGCGCCCGCGGGGCCCGCCGCGCCCCCGCCCGCGGGGGCGGACGCGCCCTGCGTCGTCGCCGCCTGCTGCTGCGCGCCGCCGGCGGGCGCCGCCGGCGTCACCAGGTTCTCGGCGTTGGGCAGGTAGCGCGACGCGACCGACGCCACCCACGTCAGGCTGTTCGAGGCGACCATCAGGCCGATGCCGATGAGCAGGACGCCCGAGATGACCTCGACCTTGTGCAGGTGGCGGCGGAAGTGCGTGTAGAAGCCGAGGAACTGGTTGAGCGCGAGCCCCGTCAGCAGGAACGGCACGGCGAGCCCCGCCGCGTAGAAGGCCGAGAGCACGAGGCCGTTCTTCCAGCCGCCGCTCGTCGCCGCCAGCCCGATGATGCCGCCGAGGATGGGGCCGATGCACGGCGTCCAGCCGGCCGCGAAGGCGATGCCGAGGAGGGCGGCGCCCAGTGGTCCGCGCGGCTTCTCCTCGGAGAACTTGCGCGTGTCGCGGTAGAGCGCCCCGACCTTCAGCACGCCCATCATCTGGAAGCCGAAGAGGACGATGATGAGGCCGCCCACGATGCGCACCCACGGCGTCGAGAACAGGACGTTGCCGACCCAGCCGGCCGTCGCGCCGAGCAGCACGAAGATGAGCGAGACGCCCGCGTTGAAGGCGAGCGAGTTGACGACGACCGCCCGCCGCGCGCGCGAGCGCGACCCGCCCTCGCCCTTCAAATGCTCGACGCTCACGCCCGAGATGAGCGAGATGTAGCCGGGCACGAGCGGCAGCACGCACGGCGTCAAAAACGACAGCAGCCCCGCGGCGAACGCGATGGCGATGGTGATGTTAGAGCCTTCCATAACGTCCAGAGATTACAACAGAGGGTCGGGGGTTGTCGCCCCGCGCGGCCCCCGCGCCCCGGCCGCGCCTCAGCCGCGGCGGCGGCGCGCGCGCCACGAGGCGACGTTCAGGTAGACGCCCGAGAGCGCCGACAGGCACGCCAGCGCCGCGAACAGAATCAGCAGCGGCGTCTGCCAGCGCCCGGCGAAGAAGTAGAAGTGCGCCTGGTTGAAGAACCTCGTCGAGAGGCGCGGCGGCGGCGTCCTGACGACCTCGCCCGTCTCGGCGTCCACGAGCAGCGAGTCGCCGCCCATGCCGCCGACGGCCTGGTAGACGGGGCGGCCGTCGCGCGTCAGCAGCGTCAGCGCCGTCGTCGGGAGCTTGCGGCCGGCGAACTCGTCGGCGCGGCGCATCGCCTCGGCTGGCGTGACGCGCACGCGCGCCGCCTCGACGGGCCTGACCTCGCCGCCCTCGACCGCGCCGGGCAGCGCGTAGAGCAGCCCGCTCGAAGCCCAGAGCAGGACGGGCAGCGCGACGGCGAGCCCCAGCCAGCCGTGCGCGCGCAGGACGAACATTCTCATGGTCGCTCGCGCCCCCCGGGCGTCTACTGCGCCGGCTCGTCAAGCAGCCGGGCTATCATCTTCGTGAGCAGCTCGGCCTCGTCGTCGTTGGCGCTGATGGTGATGAAGCGGACGCGGCCGCGGCGGTCTATCAGCACGGCCGTCGGGATGGAGACGACGCCGTAGTCGCGCGCCGTCTCCTTGTCGTCCGAGACGGCGAAGCCGTAGGCGATGCCCCGCTGCTTTTTGAACTGGCGCAGGTAGGCCGTCTCCTGCGCGCGCGTCAGCGCGCGCCCCTCGGCCTGCCCCTCGAAGTCCGTCAGCCCGAGCACGACCAGTCCCCGCCCGCCGTACTTCTTGTGCAGCGAGTTGAGCTTCGGGATGGTGTGGCGGCACGGGCCGCACCACGTCGCCCAGAAGTCGAGCAGCACGACCTTGCCGCGCAGGTCGGCGAGCCTGACCGGCGTCTGGTCAATCCACTCGGCGGCGCGTATCTCGGGCGGCGCGGCCGACGGCGCGCCGGCCACCTCGGGCGGCAGGTCGAGCAGTTCGCCCTGCCCGAGCAGGAGGTCCGTCGCCTGGCGGTAGAGGCGGGCGGAGGCGAGCGCGACGGCGCGGCCGCGCAACTCCTGTATGACCTTGAGCGCTTCGGGGCGGCGGCCCGCCTTGACGAGCGCGTTGGCGTAGTAGGCGCCGGCGCCGTAGAGCGTCGAGTCGCGCTGCGTGGGGTTGGCGGCGGCCGTGCGCGCGTACTCTAAGGCGGCGGCGTAGGCGTCGCCCGCGCGCGGGACGGCGCGCGCGAAGTCCTTCTTCTTGATGTGGCCGTTGGCGACGACGAGGTTGATGCGGTGCAGGTCGGCCGTCGTGCGCGGCTCGGAGCGCACGTAGTCGGCGAGCGCCCGCTCGGCCTCGTCCATCAGCCCGAGCTGCGCGGCCTGCTGCGCCGAGACCGAGCGCGCGCGCTGCCTGAGGTCGGCCGGAGCCTCGGCCGACTCCTCAAGGAAGCGGCGCATGGCGCCGAGCGCGCTCTCGCCCTTGTCGGCCAGCGCGTAGAGCAGCCCGGCGTAGTAGAGGTCAGTCCCGCCCGCGCCGGCGCGCCCCGTGACCTTCGCGGCGTTCCGGAGCGCGAGGTCTTTCTGCTCCTGGAGCGTCTTCTGTTCGAGCTGCCGGTCGTAGGGGACTTCCTTCTCCCGGAACTCGTCGAACTTGCGTTGCGCGTAGCCGGCGGCCTCCTCGTAGAGCGCCTGCGCCTCGGACGCGGGCTTCGCGCCTTCGGCCGGCGTCGCTTTGGGCGCGGCCCCAGCCTCGGGGCTCTCGGCCGCGCGCGGCCGGACGCCGGACTGGAGCCCGTAGGCGAGCGCCGGGGCGGCGCACGACGCGAGCAGCAGCAGCAGGAGCGAGGGCGCGTGTCTGAAAACTCTCTTCATGGTAGGTGTGGACTCGAACTCCTTTTGGCTTGCGTGGCGCGGGCCTCGGTCAGCCGGCGCTTGAGCCGGCGAGCGCCGCGGGGAAACGCGCGGGGGAGAAGGCTGAGAGGGCGCCGGGCGGCAGGCGGGTTGTCCGCGCGGTGACGAGGTCGGCCACCAGCTCGCCCGCCGCGGGCGCGAGCAGGATGCCGTTGCGGTAGTAGCCGGTCGCGTAGAAGAGGCCGCGCGCCTCCTGCGACTCGCCGATGACGGGCAGGCCGTCGGCCGCGCGCGGCCGCAGCCCCGCCCAGGAGTCCGAGAGCGCGAGCGCCGCGACGCCGGGCGCTATCTCCTCGGCCTGCGCGCGCACCGCCGCGACGCCCTCCGCGGTCACGCGGCAGTCGAAGCCGGCGCGCTCCGTGGTCGCGCCCGCGAGCAGCCGCCCGTCGCGCCGCGGGACGACGTAGCCGCGCGGGCTGTAGACGACGTAACGGACGAAGGGCGCCTGAGAGTCGTCCGGGCGGAAGCAGAGCACCTGCCCGCGCACGGGCTCGACGCCGGGGCCGTCCGCCGCCGCCCCCTTCAGGAGCGAACTCCACGCGCCGGCCGCGAGCACGACCGCGCCGGCCCGCACAGTCCCTCCCGCCGTCTCGACGCCCGCCGCGCGCCCGCCCTCGACGAGCACGCCGGCCGCCCCGACGCCTTCGAGCACGCGCGCGCCGAAGCGTTCGGCCGAGGCGCGCAGCGCGCGGACGAGCCGGCGGTTCTCGACCTGCCAGTCGCGCGGGAACCTGAGCGCCGAGCGCACGCGCGGCGAGACGTTCGGCTCCAGCCCGCGCGCCTCCCGCGCCGTCAGGCGCTCGACCGCGAGCCCGGCGCGCGTCTGCCACTCGAAGCGCCGCGCGGCCTCGGCCTCGTCGTGCCCGCTGAAGGCCAGGTAGAGCGTGCCCGTGCGGTCGAGTTCGACGTCAACGCCCGTCTCCTCCAGCAGCGCCGCGGCGAAGTCCGGGTACATCTCGCGGCTCGCGCAGAGCAGCCCGAACAGCTCGTCGGCGCGGTCGGCCTCGGCCTGCGGCGCGAGCATCCCGGCCGCCGCGCCCGACGCGCCCGCGCCGCAGGCCGGCGCCGCCTCGACGACCACGACCTTCAGCCCGCGCCGCGCCAACTCGCGCGCGGCCGCGAGCCCCGCGACGCCGCCGCCCACCACGGCCACCTCGGCGCCCCCGCTCGAACTCTTTCGCATTTCGCAGGACTGCTGGTATGATTCGGCAAAACAAGAAGTCAGAAGTCGGGGGCCGGAATTCAGAAGCGTGGACGCTTCCGCGCCGATGTCTCTCTGCCCCGAATCTTCTGACTTCGGAATCCTGACCCCTGACTTCTGGCGACAGACATGGCACATACTATCACACTCATTCCGGGCGACGGCATCGGGCCGGAGGTGTCCGCGGCGGTCGTGCGCATCATCGAGGCGGCGGGCGTTGACGTCCAGTGGGAGACGCACTACGCGGGCGCGCAGGCTCTGGAGAAGTTCGGCTCGACCATCCCGGACGACCTGCTCGAATCCATCAAGCGCAACAAGGTCGCGCTCAAAGGCCCCATCACGACGCCCGTCGGCAAGGGCTTCACGTCGGTCAACGTCGGGCTGCGCAAGGCGCTCGACCTCTACGCCAACCTGCGCCCCGTCCGCGCGCTGCCCGGCGTGCCGGCGCGCTACCCCGAACTCGACCTCGTCGTCGTGCGCGAGAACACCGAAGACCTCTACGCGGGCATCGAGCACGTCGTCGTCCCCGGCGTCGTCGAGTCCATCAAGATCATCACCGAGAAGGCTTCGACCCGCATCGCGCGCTACGCCTTCGAGTTCGCGCGGCGCGAGGGGCGCAAGAAGGTGACGGCCGTCCACAAGGCCAACATCATGAAGCTCTCCGACGGCCTCTTCCTCGAATGCTTCCGCAAGGTGGCGGCCGACTACCCCGAAATCGAGGCCGAGGACAAGATAGTTGACAACGCCTGCATGCAGCTCGTCATGCGCCCCGAGCAGTTCGACATCATGCTGCTCGAAAACCTCTACGGCGACATTGTCTCCGACCTCTGCGCCGGCCTCATCGGCGGGCTGGGGCTGGTGCCCGGCGCCAACATCGGCGAGCTGGGCGCGGTCTTCGAGGCCGTCCACGGCTCCGCGCCCGACATCGCCGGCCAGGGCATCGCCAACCCGACGGCGCTCCTGCAATCGAGCATCCTCCTGCTCCGCCACGTAGGCGAGCGCGAGGCGGCCGACCGCATCGAGGGCGCGATGCTCAAGGTCTACAGGGAGGGGCAGGTGCGCACGCGCGACGTCGGCGGCACGGCGCACACCGACGAGTTCGCCGCCGCCGTCATCCAGGCGATGGGGTGAGCGCCGCGGCGGCGGAAAAATCTTGACAGCGGGGGCGCGCCGGCCATAGAGTTCCGGCGCGCCTTTCCTTTTAAACGAACGACGACAGACGAGCAGAGCGCGGACCCCGGCGGCGACGCCGGGGCCCCGACGAGGCGATTCCGGCCGTCGGCGAGAACCCTCCCCACACGCAGGCGGTCGGCCGGCCGCCGCCAAGATTTTGAGCGCGGCCGGCGCGAAGGGCGTCGGCCGCGGCCCCACGCGCCGACCCCACTTTCCTGTTTTCCGTTGATGCTAAGGAGAAACAGTATGATTCGTCCGCTGTCACGCGCGCGCCGCGCCAGCAAGTGGGTCAGCCTCGCGCTGTCCCTCGCGTTCGTTCTCGCCTTCCTGCCGCCGCCCGCCGCGCGACACGCGGCCGCGGCCGCCGCCGCCGCGCAGGAGCCGCAGATTCCGGTCATCGCGCCGGGCTCCGCCTACCGGCAGACCAACCTCATCTCGGACGTGCCCGGCCTCGCGCCCGTGCTCGACCCGCTGCTCGTCAACCCCTGGGGGCTGTCGCTGACCGGGAGCAGCCCCTTCTGGGTCGCCAACAACGGGACGAGCACGACGCAGCTCATCCGCGGCGACGTGGGCGGCGCGCCCGTCGTCCTCAACCCGGCGCTCCCGACCGTGAACATCCCCGGCGGGCTGCCGACGGGGACGGTCGCCAGCCCCTCGGCGTCTGACTTCGTCCTGCCGGGCCCGTGCGCCTCCCCGCCGTGCGGGGCCAACTTCCTCTTCGCCTCCATCACGGGCAACATCACGGGCTGGGACCCGAACGCGCCGGCCGCCGGCTCGACCACGGCCGTCATCGCCGCCAGCCTCCCCGGCCACGTCTACACCGGGCTCGCCGTCGCCAACAACGGCTCGGGCAACTTCCTCTACGCGGCCGACTTCGCCAACGGCAGGATTGACGTCTTCAACAGCTCGTTCGCCTTGCAGCCCGCGGCCAGCTTCCCCTTCGCCGACCCGACCATCCCCTCGACGCCCGGGAACACCTACCACCCGTTCAACATTCAGGCCGTCGGCAACGCGCTCTACGTCGCCTACGCCAAGGTCGGCCCCGACGGGCGCGACGAGGAGGGCGTCGGCAACGGCTTCGTCCGCCGCTTCAACGCCAACGGCGTCCGCGACCTGACGTTCGGCGTCAACAACGGCGCGCTCAACTCGCCGTGGGGCGTCACGGTCGCGCCGGCCTCCTTCGGCATCTTCGGCGGCGCGCTCCTCGTCGGCAACTTCGGCGAGGGCAACCCGTCCATCCACGCCTACAACCCGACGACCGGCGCCTTCCTCGGCACGCTCCAGGACGAGTCGGGCAACGGCGTCGTGATTGACGAGCTGTGGGACTTGAAGTTCGGCAACGGCGGCTCGGGCGGCGACCCGAACACGCTCTACTTCGCCGCCGGCATCGGCGAGGAGGAGCACGGCCTCTTCGGCAAGCTCAACCCGACGACCGCCTCGGCCACCTCGCTCATCCAGTTCTCGACCGACAACTACGTCATCGCCGAGGGCGCCGGGCACATCGACATCACCGTGACGCGCTCGGGCGACGTCTCGGGCCCGGCCGCCGTCAACTTCAACACCTTCGACGAGTCGCAGGCCGGCCGCGCCTCGCAGAAGAGCGACTACGAGATCGCGCTCGGCACGCTCCACTTCGCCCCCGGCGACACCTCGAAGACCTTCCGCGTCCTCATCGTGGACGACAGGTTCGCCGAGACGGCCGAGGTCATCGGCCTCATGCTCTCGAACCCGACCGGCGCGGGCGTCGGCCTGGGCTCGCCCAACGTCGCCGAGGTGACCATCCCGGTCAGCGAGGCGGTCACCGAGACGGCGAACCCGATTGACGAGCCGGGCTTCTTCGTCCGCCAGCACTACCTCGACTTCCTCAACCGCGAGCCCGACGCCGCGGGGCTCGCCTTCTGGACGAACGAGATAACCGCCTGCGGCGCCGACGCGGCCTGCGTCGAGAACAAGCGCGTCAACGTCTCGGCGGCCTTCTTCCTTTCAATCGAGTTCCAGCAGACCGGCTTCCTCGCCTACCGGACGCACCGCGCCGCCTTCGGCGAGAGCGCGTCCGGCTCGCCGGCGCCCGTCCTCTACGGCAACTTCATGCGCGACACGCAGGCGCTCCAGAAGGGCTTCGTCTTCGGCCAGCCCGGGGCCGACGCCGTGCTCGAAGCGAACAAGGCGGCCTACTTCGCGGAGTTCGTCACGCGCCCCGAGTTCGTCTCGAAGTACCCGGCGGGCATGACCAACGAGCAGTACGTGGACGCGCTGCTCGCCTCGGCCAACCTGACGCCGGCCGAGGTGAGACTCTTCGTCGTGCAGATGACGAACTCGCAGGAGCCCGGCGCGGTCGTCCCGACGACCTCGACCGGCGACCCGCGCCCCGCCTCGTTCGGCACGGCGCGCTTCCAGTTCAACCAGGCGCAGACCGCGATGACCTTCAGCGCCTCGGTCAACAACATCGACGTCACGGGCGCGCAGACCGCCGACCTCAACGACAACCTGACGGCGGCGCACATCCACGCCGGGCCCGCGGTCGCGCCGGGCGTCAACGGCCCCGTCGTCTGGGGCTTCTTCGGCGCGCCCTTCAACGACAACAACCCGAACGACCAGGTCTTCTTCCCCTCGGGCGGCGTCGGCGGCGTGTTCCGCGGCAAGTGGGACGCGCCCGAGGGCAACGGCACGACGCTCGCCGCGCAGCTCTCGAACCTGCGCGAGGGGCGCGCCTACATCAACTTCCACACGCGCCAGTTCCCGGGCGGCGAAATCCGCGGCAACTTCCCCGCGGCCGACGCCTTCCGCAACTCGCTCGTGGCGGGTCTGAACGGGGCGACCGAGACGCGCGCCACCGTGCTCCGCAGGGTGGCCGAGGCCGAGGAGATGCAGGCGCGCGAGTTCAACCGCGCCTTCGTCGCCATGCAGTACTTCGGCTACCTGCGCCGCGACCCGGACACCGCGGGCTTCAACTTCTGGCTTGGCAAGCTGAACGCCTTCAACGGCGACTTCATCGCCGCCGAGATGGTCAAGGCGTTCATCTCCTCGGCCGAGTACCGCCAGCGGTTCGGGCAGTAGGGGGGCGGGCGGCGGACAGTAGGCGACAGCCTGCTGCCGGCTAAAAAACGGGCGGCGCGTCCCGGGTGATGACCCGGGACGCG
>DASVUF010000222.1:0-7927 GCA_036387195.1 Pyrinomonadaceae bacterium
GCCGAGCTGAGCGTGCGGACGCTCTCGATGGGGCGGAGGTGGCCGTCAACGCGCACCTGCGGCGGCGTGTTCGTCGTCAGGTGCAGGTCGGAGCCGCCCATCTCGATGAGCTTCTTCAAGAGGTCTGAGAGCGAGAGCGGCTCCTGGGTCTGTTCTTGTCCCGTCATAAAGTTATCCCTGTCTTGTACGGCCGGCCGGGGCCGGGGCGGGTTCCGGGTGGCGTGCGTGAGGTTGACTCCTTCTCAACCTCGGAAGGCTTGCGGGTTCAGCGCTGCGAGGCCGCGTTCAGGCTCGCGGCGGGGCGGAGAGAGGCCATGAACTGCTGCGAGCCGGCGGCCAGCGGCGCGGCGAATTCGACGGGCGCGGTCGTGGCCAGGCTGTAGACGCGGCCGTCAACCTCCGTGAAGTAGAAGGCCCAGGACTGCGCGGGCGCGCCGGGGGCGCCGGTCTGCGCGAGCACGACGAAGACGCGGCGGCCCTGCACGTCCTGCACGTAGTCGTTCGTCACCCAGCCGCCCTCGGCCACCATGCGGTCGATGACCGTGCGCCGGAGCGCGGTGACGGGCACGCCGCCGACCGCCTTGGTCTTGCCCGTCGCGGGCGCGCCGGCCAGCTCCGCCGCCGAGAGCGCCACGGGGGCGACGACCGCCGTCCCCGCGCCGCGCCCGTCGGGCGTCGTCACCGAGAAGACCGCCGTGCCGGGCCGGTTCCTGCGCGCGGGCGCCCAGTTGTGCGGCGGCGCGAAGTCGAAGGGGAGCGACGAAGCGCGCGGGAGCGCGGCGCGCGCCGGCGCCGAGGCGAGCGGCGCGGCCGGCGCCGGGGCGTTCGCGTTCGCCGCGCCGAAGGTGAGCAGGGAAGTGTCGGCCGCGGCCGCGGCGCCCTGCGTGCGTGGGGACGCCCCGCCCGCGGCGCGCGCCAGGCGGCGGCGCTGCTCGGCGCGGGCGCGGCGCGCGCGCGCCAGGGCGCGGTGGCGGCGCCACCAGGCGCGCGTGTGCTTGCGGTAGCGCTTGCGCTGGCTCGCCGCGGAGCGGCGGCTCCACTTGGCGAGCGACTCCGTGACGGGGAGCGCCCCGGCGACCAGCACGAGGACGAGCAGAGAAAGGATGACGATCCGCAGCCTATTCATGTTCTATGCCACCGTTTCACGCACCACCTCTTCCACCGTGGTGACGCCGTTCCTGATCTTGTACAGCCCGGACTCGCGCAGCGTGATCATGCCGTCCTCGATGGCGCGCTTGCGCAGCTCCAGGGCCGAGGCGCCGATGAGGATTAACTCGCGTATGTCCTCGGTCACCTCCATCACCTCGTAGAGGCCGACCCGGCCCTTGTAGCCCGTGTTGTTGCACTTGGTGCAGCCCGCGCCCTTGTAGGTCTTAATCTGCCGCGCCTCCTCGGGCGAGAAGCCGACCTCGACGAGCCCCTCGACGGGGACGGGGTGCTCGGCCTTGCAGTCCTTGCAGATGCGGCGGATGAGGCGCTGCGCCTGGATGAGGTTGACGGAGGTGGCGACGAGGAAGGGCTCGATGCCCATGTTCATCAGGCGGGAGATGGTGGAGGGCGCGTCGTTGGTGTGGAGGGTGGAGAGGACGAGGTGGCCGGTCAGCGCGGCCTTGATGGCGATCTCGGCCGTCTCGAAGTCGCGGACCTCGCCGACGAGGATGATGTTCGGGTCCTGGCGCAGGAACGAGCGGAGCGCGGCCGCGAAGTTCAGCCCGATCTGCTCCTTCATCTGCACCTGGTTGATGCCCGGCAGGTTGAACTCGACCGGGTCCTCGGCCGTCATGATGTTCGTCTCGGGCGTGTTCAGCGTCTGCAGGGCCGAGTAGAGCGTGTTGGTCTTGCCGGAGCCGGTCGGGCCCGTGACGAGCACCATGCCGTAGGGCTTCATGATGTTGCGCTGGAACTTGACGAGGCTCTCGGGCTCGAAGCCGAGCTTCGTCATGTCGAGCATCAGCCGCTCCTTGTCGAGCAGGCGGAGCACGGTCTTCTCGCCGAAGAGCGTGGGGAGCGTCGAGACGCGGAAGTCCAACTCGCGCGAGCGGCCGTGGACCTTGAGCTTGATCTTGATGCGGCCGTCCTGCGGGAGCCGCTTCTCGGCGATGTCGAGCTTGGCGAGAATCTTGATGCGCGAGATGAGCGCGTCGCGCAGGCGCAGCGGCGGGTGCATCACGTCGTAGAGCACGCCGTCGATGCGGAAGCGGATGCGCATCTCCTTCTCGTACGGCTCGATGTGGATGTCGGAGGCGCCGCGCTGGAGCGAGTCGGCCAGCAGCACGTTGACGAGCCGGACGACGGGCGCGTCCTCGCTCATCCGCGTCAGGTTCGAGAGGTCGATCTCGTCGTGCTCTTCGACGACCTCGAGCCCCTCGGCGCCGTCGGCCTCGAAGTCGAGCTGGTCGAGCGTCATGGACGCCTCGGGCAGCGAGTCGGCGACGCCGTGGGCGTTCTGCCCCTCCTCGAAGTCGCGCGCCAGCTCGAGTTCGCGCGACTGCGAGTAGTAGCGCGAGATGGCTTCCTGCACGCTCGCCTCGGAGACGACCACCGGCTCGATGTTGAGCCCCGTCATGAACTTGATGTCGTCCATGGCGAAGACGTTGGTGGGGTCAACCATCGCCAGCGTCAGCGTCGCCCCGACGCGCGAGAGCGGCAGCACCGAGTACTTGTCGGCCACCTCGCGCGGGATGAGCCGGATGACCGACTCGTCAATGTCGAACAGCTCCAGGTTGACCGAGGGGACGCCGTACTGCCGCGAGAGGACGGCAGTAATCATGTCGTCCGAGACCAGCCCCATCTTGACCAGGTTGAAGCCGAGCCGTCCCCCGTGCTCCCTCTGGAATTCGAGGGCCTCGCGCAACTGGTGCGGGGTCAGGAGATTTTCGCGGACGAGGATTTCGCCGAGTTTCGCAGACATTTTGGAGCGTTCCGTGTTTAAGAACCGAGAGCAGGCGGGGGCGCGTGCGGTGTGCGCTGTTTCGGCCGCCGACCGCACCGGCGACGAAGGCAAACGATGTTGCGAATCGTTTGCCTAAAGCATGTTACTGTTTAACCCGGGGGCTGTCAAGATGATTCTGGAAGGGGGAGGCGGGCATTCAAAAAGCCGCGCCCGGCACGACGGCCGGGCGCGGCTAAATTGTGGAAACGGTTGAGCTTAGAGCGCCTTACGGGCGGCGACGGCCCGCGGGGCGCGCGGGAGCCTTCTCGGGCCGGACGTTCTCGGCCGTCTTCAGGTATTCGAGCGACTCCCTGGCGGACTGCTTCAGGGGGTCGCTGTCCGGCGCCTTGTCAACGTAGCGCTGGAGGTAGTTGGCCGCCTCCTGGAACTTGGCCTTGTCGCCCGAGGCGAAGAGCGCCAGCCCGAGGATGCGGTTGGCGTCCACGTTCTCGGGGTCGGCGGTCAGGACGGTGCGCGCCTGCGTGACGGAGAGGTCAACGGCGCCGGCGTCGAAGAGCGTCTGGAGCGCCTCGCCCGTCATCTTGGACTTCTGCGCCGGGTCGGTTTCGAGGGCGAGGTAAGCTTGGTAGGCGTCCCAGGCGGCCTGACCCTGCGTCTGGTCAACCTTGGTGGCGACGAACCGCATGGCGAAGGCGCGCGTCTTGAGCGCGGCCAGCCTGTTCTGCGCGTAGATGGCGGACTGCTGCGCGTCGCCGGAGCCGGAGCCGCTGCCGGCGTTGATGGCGTCGAGGGCCTTCTGCGCGAAGTCGGCCGCCTCCTTCCAGTCCTTCTTGGCGTCCTCGAACCCGCGGCTCTTGGCGTCGGCGTCCGCGGTCTTGAGCGCGTCGTTGTAGCGGTTGACGCCGCGGCGGCGCAGAGCCTCCGAGAGGTTCGACAGGAGCGCGGGCTCGTCGGCGCGGGCGGCGAGCCCCTCCTGGTAGAGCGCGACGGCCTCGTCTAAGCGGTTGGCGCTGAGCGCCTCGTTGCCCGCCTTGAAGGTGCGCGAGATGGTCTCGTTGGCCTCGGTGATCTTCTTGTTCTTGTCCTCGACCTCCCTGACCTTGCGCTCCAGCTCCTCGCGGCGCGCGCGCTCCTCCTTGCTCTCGCGGGGCGGGGGCGCGCCGCCGGCCGCGGCCGCGCCGCCGCCGCCCGCGTCGAACGCCTTGACCTGTTCGAGCGTCAGCTTGGAGCCGTCGCCGGGCTGGAGGAGGAAGTCGCGCTGCGTCGAGGTGGTGAAGCGCTGGTTGGAGATGTAGCTCGGGCTCGCGCCGGGCGCGCTGACGGTGACGGCGAAGACGCCGACGAAGGGCAGGCCGGCGTGGATGTACTCGCCCTTCTTGTTGGTCTTGGTGTGGAACTCCTGCCTGACGTCGGTGCGGTAGATGTCAACTTGGGCCCCGGCGACGGGGACTTCCGTGCCGTCGGCCTGCTTGAGCTTCACGGTGCCGTTGACCTGCGTCGTCTGCGCGGAGGCGGCGACGGCGAAGGCGGCGACGAGGAGCGCGGCGTAGAGCGTGCGAAAGAAAGGCTTGGAACGCATGGTCGGTGGTCTCCTGCTCACTGATGATTGCTGACGCTTCCGAGGGGGTGCTTCACGGAGGCCGCGCTTATGATGCGGGCGCGCCCCCGCCGGTTGTCAGTTTCAGCCCGTGTGTAAGCATCCGCGCGCCATTTTAGCAGCAAAACCGCGCCGTTTGCGAGCCTTCAGGCGTAGGGGATGGGGTCGGCGAGCCCGGCCTCGCGGAAGGCCCGCAGCCGCAGCGCGCACGAGTCGCAGCGGCCGCAGGCGCGCTCCTCGGCGCGGTAGCAAGACCACGTCAGCCGGAGCGGCGCGCCCAACTCGACGCCGCGGCGGACGATCTCCGCCTTGCGCATGTGGATGACGGGCGTGCGGATTTCGACGCGCGTCTCGGGGCGCGTGCCGACCTCGATGACGCGCTGGAAAGCCTCGTAGAACTCGGGGCGGCAGTCGGGGTAGCCCGAGGAGTCCTCGGCGACCGCGCCGATGTAGACGCGGCGCGCCCGCGTGACCTCGGCCCAGCTCGTCGCGGCGGCCAGCAGGTGCGCGTTGCGGAAGGGGACGTAGCTCGTCGGCACGCCGCGCGAGGCGAGGTCGGCCTCGGGGACGGGCATCGAGGGGTCTGTCAGCGACGAGCCGCCGACGCGCGCGAGGGCTTCGAGCGAGACGACGAGGCGGCGCGCGACGCCGTAGAAGTCGGCCAGCTCCTCGAAGGCGCGGCGCTCGCGCGCCTCGGTGCGCTGGCCGTAGGAGACGTGTAGGAAGGCCAGCTCCCGGTTCTCCGCGCGCGCGACGGCCGCCGACACGCACGAGTCCATGCCGCCCGAGACGAGGCAGACGGCGAGCGCGCCGTTTTCGGCGGCGACGCCCTCGCCCTCGTCTTCGTCCTCGTCCGGGGGGCCGGCGGGCTCCTCCTCGTCGTAGACGAAATCTCTGTCGTTCGGCGAGCCGCCCATCAGACGCCGTGCACCTCCGGGCCCCAGATGTACTTGTGAAGCTGCAACTGCATCCTGGCGTTCTTCAGGCCGCTCGACGCGACGAGGCCGGCCATCTCCTTCAAGTCCGTCTCGCCCCAGACGGGCGAGACGAGGACGGCGAGCGCGCGGCCCTCAAGCCCGTGCTCGCGGATGACGCCGAGGGCGAACTCCCAGTCGGCGCGGTCTTTGACGACGAATTTGACCTCGTCGCGGTCCGCGCGCAGGCGCGCGAGGTTGGGCCAGTGGTTGCGCGCCGCCTCGCCCGAGGCCGGGCACTTCACGTCGAGTATTATCTTGGCGCGCGGGTCAACGCCCTCGGTCGAGACGAACCCGCCGGTCTCGACGAGCACCTCGTAGCCCTCGTCGCAGAGGCGGCGAATCAGCTCGAACGCCCCCTTCTGCGCCAGAGGCTCGCCGCCCGTCACCTCGACGAGCTGGCAACCATGCGCGCGCACCTGCCGCATCACATCCTCTAACGGGACGCGCTCGCCGCCCTTGAAGGTGTACTCGCTGTCGCACCAGACGCAGCGCATCGGGCAGCCGGTCAGGCGCACGAACGAGCAAGGGCGGCCGGCGTGCGTTGACTCGCCCTGGACGGAGCGGAAGATTTCCGTGACGCGGAGCATAAAAAAAGCCGTGGTCGGCGGACGGCGGTCGGCGGACGGCAGTCTCCGCCCTGCGGATTGTTGACGCTTCGTCCCCGACCGTCCGTCAGGGGGAAGTTTTACTACTGACCGCCGACTACTGTCTACTGACTACACGATTCGTGGTAGCATACGCGGGCCGACCGTAAGGGCATCTCGGCTGCGGGACTCGTGGATGCCGACAGACCTGGAACAACTGGTGCGTGATGGCGCGCGGCGTCTGCTGGCGCGGGCGGGCGAGGCGCGCTCGCTCGACGCCGCGGCGGTCGCGCCGCGCCTCAGGGCGACGGTCGAGAAGTACCTGCTGCGCCACAAGCCGCAGGCCGGCGACGCCGAGGTCGGCCAGTTCGTGGACGCGCTCCACGCCGACGAGTTGCTGCTGGTGGTGGCGTGCGAGCGCGGCGACGCCGCGGCGTGGGACGACCTGGTCGGGCAGTACCGCGCGACGGTGCTGTCGGCGGCGCGCTCGTCGAGCGCGGGCGAGGCCGAGGCGGAGGAGCTGGCCGGCTCGGTCTGGGCCGAGCTGTACGGTTTGAGGGAGCGCGCCGACGGGCGCCCGGCCGGGAAGCTGGCCTACTACTCGGGCTGCGGGAGTCTGGGCGGGTGGCTGCGCGCGGTCGTCGGGCAGTTGGCGGTTGACCGCCACCGCCGCACGTCGCGCCTCGTCCAGACCGAGGAGCCTTCGGAATTCGACCGCGCGGCCGCCGAGTCGCACGAGCAGGACGGGTGGCGGCCCGCGCCGGAGCGCGACCCGGAGAGCGCGCTGGCCGAGTCGGACGCGGCGGGCGCCGTCGAGGAGGCGCTGGCGGGCGCGCTCGGCGGGCTCGACGCCGAAGACCGCCTCCTCGTCCGGCTCTACTACTTCGACGGGCTGAAGCTGAAGGAGGCGGGCGCGGTGCTCGGCGTCCACGAGGCGACGGCGAGCCGCCGCCTGACGCGCATCCACGCGGAGGTGCGCCGCCGCGTCGAGGCGACGCTGGCCGTGGAGCGACGCTGGACGCGCGAAGAGGTCGCGCGCACGCTCGCCGACGCCGCGCGCGCCAACAGCGACGCCGACCTGCGCGCGATGCTCGCGCCGGGCGCGGCCGCCGGCGCGGAGCGCCGCGAGGAGCTGTACGAGTGAGCGCCGCCGCGCGCCGTCGGGCGCGCGGCGGCGCGGCGCAAGTTTAGCGCGCGCGCGCGTTCAAAAGTCAGGCGCCTCGTGGCGTCGGTTGTTCGCCCGGTACGCTCGTGATGAAAGAGGGCTTCGACAAAGAGATAGACTCGCTCCTGCGGCGTAAGGCGCGCGGGGCGGCGAAGCCGTTCGCGGACGGCGACGGCGCCGCGGAGGCGTCGCGCGCCGCGGCGCACCTCGACGCGGACGAGCTGGGCGCTTTCGCCGAAGGCGCGCTGCCCGCGCCCGCTCGCCTCGCGGCGGCCTCGCACCTCGCCGACTGCGACGGGTGCCGAAAGATGGTCGTCGCCCTCTCACAGTCGCACGGCGTCGCGGCCGAGACCGAGAAGCGCGACGCTGCTGCTGCTGCGGTCGCGCCCGCGCCGCGGGGCGCGGAGAAGCCCGCGGGGTGGTGGCGCGCGTGGGCGGCGTGGCTCTTCTCGCCGCGCGGGATGCGTCTGGCGGTTCCCGTGCTGGCGCTGTCGGTCGTCGCGGTCATCTCTTACGTCGCCCTGCGCTCGCGCGACGCCGGCGCGCCCAACACGTCGAGGCGCCCGTCGGGCCAGCTCGAAACGGTCAGGCAGCAGTCGAACGCCAACGCGCCCGCGGCGGCGACGGGGCCGGGGACGAACGGCGCCGAAGGGCTGGTCGCGCAGGACTCGGGCGCGCCGGCTCCGGGCGGCGCGGCGGTGGCGCCGCCGC
>DASVUF010000223.1:0-9449 GCA_036387195.1 Pyrinomonadaceae bacterium
GCGGTCGGGCGCCCCTCTTTCGGTCAAAGGCGCGAGGCGCGCCTAGAAGCGCGTGCGGTACTCGGCGGCGGAGATGAACGCCTTGACCATCTCGGCCTGCACGAAGTCGCCGTTGAACTGGTTGAGCTTCCCGAGCCAGAAGCTGAAGCCGGCGTAGTCGGCGTCGGGCGCGTCGTCGGGGTTGCGCTTGAGGTAGCCGAAGTACTGCATCAGCACGAACGCCTTGTTGAGTTCGGCCCGGTGGAGCGTCTGGCTCTCGGCCACCGAGCGCAGCGCGGCGGCGCGCCCGTCCACGGCGCCCGAGCCGAAGGCGGCGACCGCGGCCTGGCGCTCGCCGGCCGAAGGCGTGACGCCCGCGTTGGCGAAGAGCTTGTCCACGAACTGCTCGGCCGTCATGGACGCGGGGAACTGCGACTGGAAGTCGCCGCGCTGGACGAACGTGCGCGCGTAGGCGTTCTTGTTGTTGTCGAGCGTCTTCTGCCACTCGCCGTCGCCGACGACGACGCCGGCGGCGATGCCGCGCGCCTCGGGCATGAAGCTCTCGCGGCGCACCGGCACGGGCTTGCCCGGCAGGTCGCCGAAGGCCGCCTTGTGCGTCTTGTAGACGTAGTAGCCCGTGGTCTGGAACTCGATGGAGAGGAAGAAGGCGGCAGAGACGTTGATGCGCTTGACCTCGCGGCAGGCGGCGTCCGCGCCGCACTCGTTGATGTCGTTCTGCCAGAAGACGAAGCCCGACTGGTCGGGGAAGCGCGAGAGGAAGTCCACGTAGTGCTGCTGGACGAAGAAGTCCGAGTCGTCAATGGTGATGGGCGTGTTCGTGCCCGGCCGCAGCCGGAGCGGCTTGACCCTCGTGTTGCCGTACATCAGCTCGGAGGGCAGGCGGTTGCCGTCCTCCGAGACGATGCGCAGCGTCGGCGCCTGCTGGCTCTGCGCGAGCGCGGCGGAAGCCGCGAAGGCCACGGCGAAGACTGCGGCAGTAAACTTACGCATCTGCTTGCTCCAAATCCGGGAAAGCTGCGGTGAGTTCTGGACGCGCGGGCCGCGGCGGCGTGGCGTCTACGGAAACTCTCGGCGGGAGCGGGGCTGCTCCCGTCACGACCGTTGGAAGTTTAGACACCCCCCGCGGCCTTTGTCAACTTCAAGAAAAGCGGCGATTTAGCGCGCGCCGTGACCCGGCGCGCGCGATGTTTTGGACGCTCCCGGCGGCGGGAAAGTTGGCAACGATTTCGCGCCCGCGCGGGGAATTTTTCGCCGCGCGCGCGCCGTGCGGTCGTGACCCGGGATTCGACGCTCCGGGTTCACCCCGGCGCGACCGTCAGCGGGCGGCTGACGACCGCCGAGCCGAGGTCTTCGAACCAGGCGAGGTGCTCCGAGACCATGTCGAACTCCAGGCGGTAGCGGCCGGGCTCGGCGGGCGCGCGCAAGGCCATCTCGACCGCGACCGACTCGCCGGGCGCGACGTCGCCGGGCAGGTACGCGCCCGCGTGATACCACGAGACGGGCTCCTCGCCCTCCGCCGCGAAGACGTGCGCGACGAGGTGGACGGAGCCCTCCTGCGTCCCCGTGTCGTCGCCGCGGAGCCAGCGCGCCAGCCCGGTGTTCTCGGCGCGTACGCGGAAGCGCAGGACTTCGCCGGCGGCGCAGTCGGTCGGGCCGTCTTCGATCTCAAGTTCGGCGGCGAGGTAGGCTATCCAGCGGCTGTCCGGGTAGGGCTCGCGCTTGCGGCAGGCGAAGATGGCGCGGTCGTCCTGCGTGGCGGGGAAGACCTCGACCTCGTCGAAGCCGACGTTGCGGAGCAGGGCGCGCAGCGCCTCGACGCCCGGCAGGAACCAGTTGTAGATGGCCTCCTTCGCCTCGCCGGGGTTCTCGACGTAGGCCAGCGGGTGCAGGAGCGGCTGCAAGCCCCCGACCTCGTAGGCGAAAGAGCCGGGCGACTTCTCGGGCGGGTAGATGGCGGTTTCGAGCACCAGCAGGTCGCGCGTGACGGCGAACAGCTTTTCGAGCGCGAGGACGAGGTGCTTGCAGTGGTAGACGAGCCCGAGCGCCAGCGTCACGTCGAACTGCCCGAGCCCGCGCGGGTCGAGGTCGTAGACGGACATCCGCCTGTACTCTATGTCGAGCCCGAGCGCGTCGCGCACGAAGACCGCCTGACGGACGAGGTTGCGCTGCGAGTCCACGCCGAGCACGCGCCCCGCGCCGCGCCGCTTCAACTCGACCGCGTAGAACCCGGCGTTGCAGCCGACGTCGAGGACGCTGCGCCCCGCGAGGTCTTCGGGCAGACACGCCCTGACCTTCTCCCACGTCGGGCGCGGGTGCTCGACCGGCTCGCCGACGGCGCTCTCGGTCTTCGTCACCAGCCCGCCGCCGAGGTCTATGCAGTGGAACCAGGGGCCGAGCCGCCCCACGCGCTCGCGAATCTCATCCGGCGTCATCGTCGTCGTCATCTTTTAAGTGACCCGAAACTGTGCGAACAGCGGCTCGGAGCCGCGCTCCTCGAACCAGCAGACGTGCTGCGCGACCATGTCGAGCTTGAGCGTGTAGAGGCCGGGCGCGTGCGGCGCCTTGAGCCCGAACCTCAAGACGGCGGACTCGCCCGGCGCGAGCGCGCGCGGCAGGGGCGGCGTGCCGTGGCGCTCGGCGACGAGCGCGCCCGCCTCGTCGTAGAGCCGCACGCCCAGCATCACGGAGCCGGCGCGCTCGGCCTCGCCGACGAGCCAGAGCGTGTCGCCCGTGTTCTCGACCGCGAGCGCGGCAATCGTCTTCGAGCCCGGCGCGACCTCGCGCGGCCACGCCTCGGGGAACGCGAGGCGCGCGGCCGGCGCCGACGGCCGGCGGCTGTCGGGGACGGAGGAGGCCGGAAGGCCGGGCGCGGCGACGACCTTCTTGCAGAGCAGGTAGTTGACGCCCGGCGGCTCGACGCGCAGCCGGCCGCCTTCGAGCGAGTCGCGCGCGAACAGCCCGTTGACCGAGACGTAGTCGCCGACGACGGCGAAGCCGAACTCGTCGAGGAGCGCGCGCAGGTACTCGCGGCTGAAGGGCGATTCGAGCGTGCCGAAGTCGCGCATGACCGAGAGCATCTCCTCCTCGCTCTCCGAGCCCTCCTCGGGTCGGTCGCCTTCGAGGATGAAGAGCGAGCCGCCGTAGGCGGTCATCTCCGCGAGGTTGCGCAGCACGGCGCGCTCGTCCTCGAAGTGGTGGAGCGAGTCGTAGCAGACGACGGCGTCGAACTGCTCGGCGAGCGGCGCGCCCTCGGCGTCGTGGACGAGGAAGCGGCACCGCAGCGGCGTCTCATGGTCGGCGCCGTAGGGGACGCGCGCGACGCGCTCGCGCGCCACCTCGACGAGGTCGGGGCTGATGTCAACGCCGGTCACGTCGTAGCCGAGGCGCGCGAAGTACTCGCTCAGCCAGCCGGAGCCGCAGCCGACGTCGAGCAGGCGGCGGTCGGCCGGCAGCGCCAGCGCCGCGGCGACGTTGGCGAAGTCGCAGAAGTGGCGGAAGGTGTCGGCGTCAATGCCGTCGCCCGCGTAGCGCCCGGGCTTGTTGGCGAGGTTGTAGAAGGGCTTGGTGCGCAGGTGGTGCAGGCGCTCGGGGCTGATGCGGCGCGGGTACTCGACGGCCGCGCGCTTGTAGTCCACGCCCTCCAGCTTGCGCCCGCGCCCGGCGCCGTTCGACGCGCGCGAGCCGTTCGACAAAGCCTTCGCGCCGCCCGCGCCGTTGTGCGCGCCGCCCGCGCCGCCGTTGTCGTGAGCCGCCTGCGCGGCGGGCGGGGGCGCCGCGGGCGGGGGCGCGTCGGGCCGCCGCCAGGCGCCCGGCCCGGCCTCGGGGCGCTGCGGGGCGAAGAGGCTTTCGGGCGCGAGCGCGGCGAACTCGGCGGCGATAGAGCGGACGAGCGCGTCGTCGCCCTCGGGCTCGACGCCGAGCAGCGACAGCTCGCGCGAGAGGCCGGCGAGCAGCGCGCGGCGCGGGCGCGCGGCGACGACCTCGCCGATGAAGTCGAGGTAGCCGCGCGCGCTCCGGCGGATGTCGTGCTCGGCCAGGACGTGGCGGCGCGCGTTCGCGCCCAGACGCCCGCGCAGGGGCGCGTCGGCGATGAGCTTTTCGAGGTAGGCGCCGAGCAGCGCGTCGGCGTGCTCGCCCGGCTCGACCTTGACGACGCAGTCGTCGGGCAGCTCCGAGAACCAGCCGACCGAAGAGACGACCGCGCAGACGCCCGCGGCCATGATACGGCACAGGCTCCCGGAAGTCTCGCCCGACGTGCGTTCGCGCAGGTTGAGCGCGACGTCCGCCTCCGCGATGCGCCGCTCGAACTCCTCCAGCGGGACGTGCCCCGTAATCTCCACGCGGTCTTCGAGCCCGCACTCGCGCACCAGCGCCCGCACGTCGAAGTAGGCGTTCGGGTCGCCGACGAGCGCGTAGCGGAAGTCGTGGCGGTCGCGCAGGGCGGCGAGCGCACGCAGCGCGCGCTCGATGCCTTTGTCCGGCGTGATGAGGCCGAAGGAGGCGATGCGGACGGGCGCGGCCGAATCGCGCGCCGGTCGCGGCCCCGCTTCGGCGGCCGCGTCCGTGACGTGGTGGTTGACGCGGCGGACGGGGACGCCGGGCGCGGCCGCGCGCAGGCGCTCGCGGCTCCACTCCGAGTGGACGATGATTCCCTCGCAGCCGCGCGCCAGCCGGCAGTTGAGCGGGAAGTCGAGCGGGCGCGCGTAGAGCGAGGGCGTCGCGCCGCGGGAGAGCGCGGCCTCGGCCTCGCGCCGCGCCGCCTCGCCGTGGCACGCGCCGACCTCGTCGAGGTAGAGGCGCATGTCGCCGCGCTCGCGCGCCAGCCCGAGGAAGAAGTCCTGGAGCGCGAAGTCGTGGAAGACAGCGACGCCGGGGTGAGCGCGCATCGCGTCGAAGACGCCCGAGTGGTAGCGGTGGTCGTTGCCGACGTGGTAGACGGCCGCGTCGAACTCGCCCAGGTCGGCGAGCGCCGAGCGGTCGCGCCGGTAGTCGCGCACCTCGAAGCGCGCCGCCAGCCCCTCGTTCGACGGCCGGAAGCCCTCGACGAACAGCGTCAGCTCGGCCCCCGCCGCGGCCAGGTGCGGCAGAAGCTCCTCGCTGTAATCCGCGATCCCCGACCGCTGCGGGCCGAGCGGGCTGAAGTAGGCGAGACGCATGATAGCTGTCGGCTGTTACGTCGGCCGTTAGCTAAAACCTTCCAGGACGGAGTTAGTTCCATTAACCGGGCGCGCGCGCCGCGGCGGGGGCCGAGCTGACGGCTAAGAGCCGGCGGCCGGCGGCTACCTGACGACCGTCACTTTGACGCGCGCCGTGGGCGAGCCCTTGTCGCTGAACCAGGCGACCTGCTCCTGCACGAGGTCGACTTCGAGGATGTACTCGCCGGGCTCCTTGGGCGCGGTGACGGTCAGCGGGACGTCGGTCTCCTCGCCCGGCTTGAGGTCTTTCTGGAGCCCGTAGCGCCCGTCCATGTCCGTAACGAGCGCGCCGTCGGGCTTGAGCCAGCGGTTGCCGGCGGCGATGTAGAACCAGTTGTCGTTGCGCGTGTTGTTCTCGCCGCCGCGCGCGTACCAGAAGGCGTCGCTCGCGTTCCTGGCGACGACCTGGAGCGTCGCCCTCTCGCCGACGCGCAGCTTGGCCGGGGCGCCGGGCAGTGAGAGCTGCGCCTTGAAGCCGTTGTCGGGCAGCGGCCCCGGCGTCTTGGCGGCCGCGGGCGCGGCGGCGCCGCCGCCGGTGTTGACCGTGCCGACGCGGTCGCGCTCGCCGCACGCCGCCGACACGAGCGCCAGCGCCAGCGCGGCGGCGAAGAGTTTTCCGAATCTCATCATTAATCGTTCCTCTCCAGAAAAAAAGTTCCGGGGCCCGCGCGTGCGGCCTCACGGCCCGACGCTCACCTTGAGGCGCAGCGTCGGCGAGCCCTTCGCGTGGAAGAAGGTGACGCCCTCGTGAATCATGTCGAGTTCGAGGACGTATTCGCCGGGCCGCTCCGGCGCCTTGACGGGGAGCGTCAGCTCCGCGCCGCCGCCGGGCGGCAGGTCGGCCGCCAGCGACGCGCGGCCGTCGAGGTCGTTGACGACCTTCGTCGCCGCCGCGTCCATCCAGCGGTCGCCGAGCGTCACGGGGAAGCGGCCGCCCGCGTCGCCGCGCGCGGGCCAGACGAAGCCGCCGCGGTTGCTCACGCGGACGCGCAGCACGGCGCGCTCGCCCGCGCGCATCGAGCGCGGCGGCTCGGCGGCGGCCGCCACCTCCGCGCGGTAGTCCTCGTCCGGGTACGCGGCCGACTGCCAGAAGGCCGCCAGCGCCTCGCCCCCCGCGGGGCGCACGACTTCGACGAGCATCATACCTATCCGGCGGCGCTGCGAAAAGAAGGGAACCTCCAGCGCCGTGACGCGGCCGACCGCGAGCCCGCGGCTCTCGACGTGCCGCCGCGCCTGCCCTAGCTCCTCCGGCTGGCAGAGCGTGTAGACGGGCGCGGGCGCCGATTCGGCCGCGCGCGCGAACTCGCGCCGCCCCGCGCGCGTCGAGAAGAACTCGCCGTGGTTGACGCCGACGACCGGCGCGTCGGGGCGGATGAGCGCCTCGACGCCGTTCGACTTCGTCGCGCTGTTGACCCACGCGCCGACGCCCGCCGCGAGCGCGCGCGTCGGCGCGTCGAAGAAGTCCGTCAGGCGGCGGTCGCGCAGGATGTAACGCGCCTCGTGCCTGAACGCGCCCCAGTCGGAGAAGGCCGTCGGGCGCATGCTCCACTCGTGGCCGAGCGCGTAGACGCACGCGGCCGCCGCCTGCGCGCAGAGCGCGGCGACGAGGAGCGCGCACGCGGCCGTCCTCCATGAAAGGCGCGCGCGCGGCGCCGCCGCATCCGCGGGCCCGGGCGCGTGCGTGGCGGGCTGGTCGGCCTGCCCCGCCCTCAAGACCGCCGCGGCGACCGCGACGACGCAGACGCCCGCGAGCGCTTCGAGGTAGAGGCCGTAGCGGCTGTAGCCCATCCCGCCCGCGCTCCACGCGAGGCAGCCGACGAGCAGCGTCAGGCACAACTCGCGCGCGCGCCGGTCGCGCCGCGCCAGCAGGAGGCCGCAGAGCGCGACGACGAACCCGAGCGCCACGCGCCCCGAGTAGACGCCGAGCTCCGAATGGCGCGCCGGCTCCGCCCACGCCAGCACCGGCCAGACAGGCGTCTCCCAGAACGCGCGCGGCCCCCAGCGCCCGTCCCAGCCGCCCTCCGTGTGCCAGTACGGCGACCGGAAGAAGCCGTTCGCCAGCGGGAAGAGCGGGTTGCCGGTCACGCGCCACAGGTAGACTGTGAACGGCGCGAGCGGCGCCGCAAACGCCAGCGCCGAGAGCGCGAGCGCCGAGGGCAGCTCCCTCAACTTCAGGCGGCGCGCCCCCGACAGCGCCTTGTAGGCGCAGAGCAGCACGATGGTCAGCACGGCCGCGGCGTTCGTCAGCTTGAGCGCGGCGGCGAGGCCCAGCAGCAGCGCCGCGTGCGCGAGGAGGGCGCGGCGGCCCTCGGCCTCCGCGTAGCGCAACGCGAGCCGCGTGGCTTCGAGCAGCAGGGGCAGCGAGAGGAGGTCAACCATGTAGTTGTTGACCTCGAACAGAAGGTGCTCGGCCAGCGCGACGAGCAGCACGCAGGCCGCGCGCGGCCACGCCTTCGAGACGAACGGGCGCAGGAGGTTGTCGGCGACGCGCGCCGCCCAGACGAGCGCGAACAGGTTGACGACGGTGCCGAGCCTGTAGCCGAGCGCGTGGCGGAACAGCCCCGTCACCGTGTCGGGCGCGGGGTTGTAGGGCGCGGGCGTCGGGAAGTAGTCGCCGGGCGCGAACAGCGCGCCGCGCAGGCTGCGCTCGGCGTGCAGCAGGCGGTAGTTCAGCACGTCGTAAGAGATGTCGGGGAAGGGGAGCCGCAGCGCGTAGAAGAAGACGAGCGCGGGGACGACGAGCAGCCAGAACTCGCGCCCCGCGCGCTCGGCCGCGAAGGGCTTCGTCCTGACGTAGAGGTAGCACGCCCCCGCCGCCAGGGGGGCGGAGAGCGCCCACCCGAGCGCGTTCGAGTCGAGCGCCCAGAGGTACTGCCGCGCGAAGACCAGCAGGTAGAGAAGGACGAGCGCGTCGGCCCACTCGGCGCGGCCGCGCAGGCGGGCCGGCGCGCCCGCGCGCGACGCGGCCCCCGCGCGCGCCTGAGAGTCCGCCGGCCCGGCCGTCGCGCCCGTCATCCCTGCCGCCCGCGCCCGTCGCCGCCGTCGCCGTCGCCCGCGCCGCCCGTGAAACTCTGCGCGCGCCCGGCGCGCAGCTCGTCGGCCAGCAGCCGCATGTGGTACTCGAACTCCTGCGAGCGGCGCGCGATGGAGTGGAGGATGAGCCCCGCCGTCAGCGAGAGCAGCCCGCACAGCAGCAGCCCGACCGCGAAGACGGCCGCCGTCACGCGCCCCGAACCGAAGACCGCCAGCGCGCCCGGCAGGCAGGCCAGCAGGAAGAGCGCCACGCCGACGCCGCCGAAGAAGGTCAGCGGCTTGTAGTCGCGGAAGAGCGCGAGCGTCGTGTTGAGGATGAGGAAGCCGTCGCGCAGGAACTGAATCTTGGAGTGGCTGCCCTCGGGGCGGTGCGTCAGGTCCACGGGGATTTCGACGAGGCGGTAGCCGCGCTCGACCGCCTTGATGGTCAGCTCGGTCTCTATCTCGAAGCCGCCGCCGAAGAGCGGCAGCCCCTTGACGAACTCGCGGTTGAAGGCGCGGTAGCCCGAGAGGATGTCGGTCAGCCGCACGCGGAAGATGAAGTTCAGCGTGGAGCGCACCAGCCGGTTCGCCAGCCGGTTGCGCCGGCGGAACTGGCTGCGCGAGGCGGCGTGCAGGCGCGAGCCGATGCTCATGTCGGCCTCGCCGGCGAGGACGGGCGCGAGCAGTTGGTGGACGGCCTCGGGCGGGTAAGTCTCGTCGCCGTCCACCATCACGTAGAAGTCGGCGTCCACCTGCCGGAACATGGACTGGACGACGTAGCCCTTGCCCTGCCGCCGCTCGCCGAAGACGTGCGCGCCGGCGCGGCGCGCCTCGTCGGCCGTGCGGTCGGTCGAGTTGTTGTCGAAGACGTAGACGCGCGCGCCGGGCAGCTCGGCGCGGAAGCGCGCGACGACGCGCGCCACCGTCGGCTCCTCGTTGTAGCAGGGGATGAGGACGGCGACCCCGCGCCCCGCGGCGGCGGCGGGCGCGCCTTCGGCGCGGGGCGAGGTCTCTGCGGCGTGTGTTCTTGACATCGGGTTGCCGGGAAGTGATAAGAGAGCCGCCGTCTTTTGGCTGTCGGCTTTTAACCGTCGCTCGTCAAGGGCGGGCCGAAGCTAAGGGTCAACAGCCAACGGCTCTTAATCACTTCGGGGAAGGGGCAAGCTAACACTTCGCGTCGGGAAATGCCAAACGCGGCGGCCGAGGGGGGCGGGGGCGCGGGGGCGCGGGGCGGCGGGC
>DASVUF010000224.1:0-10384 GCA_036387195.1 Pyrinomonadaceae bacterium
TCGAACCGGGCGCGCCGCCTCTTTCTTCTACCGGCCACCGACCACCGCCCGCCCTCAATCCATCAGGCGCGTGAGGTGGCGCTTGAGGTGTTTGGGGTGGAGTTCGGCGCGGTCGCCGTTCTTTTCGAGGACGAACCAGCGCGCGTCCGAGTCGGGCTCGGGGACGAGGAGGAGTTCATCGCCCGCGCGCGCGTCGCCGAAGTGGCCGACCAGCGCCGAGGCCAGCCCGCCGCCCCGCACGATGCCGTCGCGCGGCGCGCGCGGCCAGCCCGCCTCGACGGTCAGTTGGCGCACGCCGCGCCGCAGGACGAGGCGCGCGCCCACCATCGTCGAGGCGCCCACGCGGAAGCGGTGCGCGTCCGTCCGCGTGAGCGCGAGCCCCGCGCCCGCGCGGTTCAACTCGCCCGCGGCCGCCATGAAGAGCCCGAGCAGCCACTCGACGCCGCGCCCGCGCGCCGCGTCGTTGGCGGCGCGCAGGTCGAGGTAGTCGTGCGCCGCGGAGCGGCCGCCGCCCCGCGCGCGCTCGCGCGCCTCGGCCACCAGGCGCTCGTACTCTTCGTCAAGGTTGTCCAAAACGGAGCGGCCCCCGCGCGTGAGATTTTGCGCGCGGCGATGGTATCATGCCCGCACACAAGTCGTTCAACAAACCCGACGGACGAGGCTCGTCTCCGATTCCCTGAACGAGAGGTTCGCGTTCCCCGAAGCCGAAGCATGACGAAGACCCAGACCACCCGCAGGCCGGCGTCCGCGCTGCTCCTGCTGCTCGCGCTGCTGCTCGCCGCCGGGACGGAGCCGGCCTCCGCGCAGCGCCGCCGCCGCCCCGCCGGCCCCGGCCCGGCGCAGGCCGCCGCGACGACGCCCGCGCCCGCCTCGCGCCCGGCGCGCCGGCCGCGCCTCGTGCTGCTCATCGCCGTTGACCAGTTCCGCCAGGACTACCTCGAACGCTTCGGCGACCTGTTCGGCGCGGGCGGCCTGCGCCGGCTGCTGCGCGACGGCGCGTCGTGGCCCGAGTGCAACTACGACCACGTCCCGACCGAGACGGCGCCCGGCCACGCGACGATGATGACCGGCGCGTGGCCTTCGGAGACGGGCATCGTCGCCAACGACTGGTTCGACCGCGCCGAGGGCAAGCGCGTCAACAACGTCGGCGACGCGGCCGTGCGCCCGCTCGGCGGCGGCGACGAGGAGGCGGCTTCGAGCCCGCGCAACCTGCTCGCCTCGACGCTCGGCGACCAGTTGAAGATGGCGACCGCCGGGCGCTCGCGCGTCGTCGGCGTCTCGTCGAAGAACCGCGGCGCCATCCTGCCCGCCGGGCGCATGGCCGACGGCGCCTTCTGGTACAGCACGCGGACGGGGCAGTTCGTCTCCTCGACCTACTACTTCGACCGGCTGCCCGAGTGGGCGGCGCGCTTCAACGCCGCGCGCCCGGCCGACAAGTTCTTCGGCGCGCGCTGGGAGCGGCTGCTGCCCGCCGCGGAGTACGAGCGCCGCGCCGGCCGCGACGACGCGCCGTGGGAGCGCGCCGACGACAAGCGCGCCCACGTCTTCCCGTACGTCCTGGACGGCGGGCTGAAGGAGCCGGGCGCGGCCTTCTACGCCGCGCTCGACTACTCGCCCTACTCGAACGACCTCGTGCTCGCGTTCGCCGAGGCGGCGCTCGCCGGCGAGCGGCTGGGCGAGGACGACGACACGGACGTCCTCACCGTCAGCTTCTCGGCCAACGACATCGTCGGCCACCGCTACGGCCCCTACAGCCACGAGGTCATGGACATCACGCTGCGCGTGGACGGGCAGATAGCGCGGCTGCTCGCAGCGGTCGAGGCGCGCGTCGGGCTCGCCAACACGGTCGTCGTCTTCACGGCCGACCACGGCGTCGCGCCGTCGCCCGAGCACTCGACGGCGATGAGGCTGCCGGGCGGGCGCGTGCGCGTGTCGGACGTGCTGACGGCGGTGCGGGCGCGCGTCCGCGCGCGCTTCGGCAAGCCGGGCGAGCGCGACACGACGGCCGACTACGTCCAGACCTTCTCGAACGGGCAGATATACTTCAACTGGGCGGCGCTGGAGCGCGACGGCGTGAGCGCCGAGGAGTTGGAGCGCGTGGCGGGCGAGGCGGCGCTCGCCGTGCCGGGCGTCGCGCGCTACTTCACGCGGACGCAGCTCGCGGCGCGCCTCGTCTCGCCCGACGACGCGCTGGCGCGGCGCGTGCTGCACGGCTACAACCCGCGGCGCGGCGGCGACGTGGTCGTCGTGCAGGAGGCTTACAAGTACCTCTCCGACTACACGGTCGTCGCCAACCACGGCGCGCCCTACAGGTACGACACGCACGTCCCTTTGATTATCATGGGCGGCGGCGTCGCGCCCGGCCGCTACCCGCAGCCCTCGACGCCCGCCGACATCGCGCCCACGCTGGCGCGGCTGCTCGGCGTCGAGCCGCCGAGCAACGCCGTCGGGCGCGTGCTGGCGGAAGCCCTGAGGTGAGCCGGCGCGCTCGCCGCGGAAGTGAAGATGATGAGAAGAACGCTCCACAGCCTCTCGTTCGCGCTGCTCCTCGCGGCGTCGGTCGCGCTCACGGCGGGCGCGCAGCGCAAGTCGCCCGCGCAGGGCGCGAAGGGGAAGGCGCGGCCCGCCGCGGGCAAGTCGAAGCCGGCCGCGCGGCCGGCCGACGCCGACGCCCTCAAGGCCGAGCTTGACGAAATCGTGAAGCTCGACGCGGCCGCCCGGGTCGAGCGCCTGACGGCCTTCGTCAAGGCGAACCCCGAGACGCCGCAGACGCTCCGCGCGCAGGAGCTTCTGACGAGCGCGCGCGCCGCGCTCGGCGACGAGCGGCTGCGCTCGAGCGACCGCGCCGCAGGGATAGAGCTGTTCCGCGCGGCCGTCGCCGAGGCCCCGGCCGCCATGTCCGACAGGCTCTTCGCGGAGGTCGTCGCGCAACTGCCCGCCAACCTCTACCTGCTCGGCGAGCGCGAGGCGGGGCTCGAACTGGCGCGCGCGGTCGAGGCGCGCGCCGCCGGCAGCGCCGCGCGCCTGCTCGCCGTCGCCTCCTTCTACCTCGGCGTCGAGCTGCCCGAAGAGGCGGCGCGCGTCGCGCAGGCCGCCATCGCCTTGCAGCCCGACTCGGCCGCCGCGCGCCAGGCGCTGGGGACGGCACACCGCTACGCGCTGCGTCTGGACGAGGCCGCGGCCGAGTTCGCGCGCGCCTTCGAACTCGACCCGAAGAGCGCGGCCTCGCGCCGCGCGCTGGCCGAGCTGCGCCGCGCGACGGGCAAGCCCGAAGAGGCGGTCACGCTCTACCGCGAACAGCTCGCGGCCGACGCCGGCGACCGCAACGCGCGCTCGGGGCTCGTGCTCGCGCTCTTCGAGGCCGGCCGGCGCGAGGAGGCCGAGCGCGAGTTGCAGTCGGCGCTTCAGGGCGAGGCGCGCGACCTGCCGCTCCTGGTCGGCGCGTCCTACTGGTACGCGTCGCGCGGCGAGGGCGCGAAGGCGCTGGAGCTGGCCGAGAAGGCCGTCTCCTACGAGCCGCGCTTCGGCTGGGCGTGGGCGCGCGTGGCGCAGGGGCGCGCGCTGCTCGCGCTGAAGCGGCCGCTCGAAGCCGAGAGGGCTCTGCGCGCCGCGCGACGCTTCGGCAACTTCCCGACGCTCGACTACGAGCTGGCCGCGGCGCTGGCCGCCGCCGGACTCTACGAAGAGGCGGCCGAGCAGCTCTCGCGCTCGTTCACGTTGAAGGATGGGAAGCTCTCGGCGCGGCTGGCCGGGCGCGTCGAGGCGTCGGCCGCAGACTTCGACGAGTTGCTGGCGCCCGAGCGGCGCGCGTCCCTCGCGCAGTTCGCGGGCGCAGCGCCGGCCGAGGAGGCGCGGTCGCTGAAGGCGCTGCTCGCGCTCAGGCAGGCGACGGCCGTCGAGGGCGGCGACGCGCGCGCGGCGGCCGAGGCGGCGCGCGAGTTCGGCGCCGGCGAAGACGAGATGCGCGCCTACCGCAACCTCTACGCGGCGGCGCTGCTGGAGCACCGCGGCGCGGCGCACGCCGAGGCGCTGGCGCGCGCCGAGGCGGCCGTCGCCGGCGTCGAGCCCGCGCTCGGCCTGGCGCACGCGCCCGTGGCGCTCTTCGCCGACACGGACGAGCTGCGCGAGATGCGCCGGCAGGTGGTCGAGCAGGACGCGCCGCTCAGCATGCTCGGCGTGCAGCGCGACACGCTTTCCAGGGTGATGCGCGGGAGGATTGAGGCGCTGGCGGGGTGGGCGCTCTACAACCAGGGGCAGACGGCCGAGGCCGCGGTGCGTCTGCGGCGCGCGGTCAGCGTGCTGCCCGAGGGCACGGTCTGGTGGCGCACGGCCGAGTGGCGTCTGGGCGCGGCGCTCGAAGCGAGCGGGCGCGGGCGCGACGCGCTGGCCGCATACGTCACGGCCTACCGCGCGCAGCCCGACCCGAAGCTCGCGCCCGCCATCGAGGCGCTCTACAGGAAGCTCAACAACGGCTCGCTCGACGGCCTCGAACAGCTCTTGCAGACGCCCGCCGTCACCGCCGCGACGGCCAGCCCCACACGCCCCGCGCCGTCTGCGACGACCGCGACGAACGCGACCAACTCGGCGGCCGTAGCGACCCCGACGCCCGCGACGACCGCGGCGGCTCCGGCTTCGACCTCGGAGAGCCCCGCGCCGGGCGCTTCCGCGACGCCCGCGCCCGAGCCTTCGAGCGCCGCGGCGACGCCCGCCGCCGGGCCTTCGCCCGAGCCCACCCCCGCCGCGACGCCGACGCCGACGCCCGAGCCGACGCCCACGCCTTCGGCCGAGCCTACGCCTACGCCCTCGCCGACCCCGGCCGCGCCGCCGGCGGCCGAGACGCCCTCGCCCGACCCAGCCGCGTCGCCCGAGCCTTCGAGGGCCGAGCCGCGCGAGCCGGCCGCGCCTGAAGCGACGCCCACGCCCGAGACGACGCCCGCGACGCCGGCCGCGACGCCTTCGCCCGAGATGACGCCTTCGCCCGAGCCGGCGCCCGCGGCGGCCGCTTCGCGCCCCGCGCCCGGCGGCCCGTGTGTGCTGACGGCCGCGCAGACAACGCTCGACCTCAAGGGAAACGGCGGCTCGGCCACCGTCATGCTCACCCTCGACAACTACGCGGGGCGGACGCCCGCGCGCATCAACCCTTCGACCCCGAACTGGGCCGACATCATCATCCTCGCCGAGCCGCGCGCGCCCGCCGACGGCGACGGCGCGCGCTTCACCGTCACCTCGGTCAGCGCCAAGACTGGCGCCTTCGTCGTCACCTTCACCTCCCCCTGCGGCAAACAGCAGGTCACCGTCAACGTGAAATAAAAGTGCTGAGTAATAAAAAGTGCTGAGCACTGAGTGAAAGACAAGGCCCGTCCTTCACTCAGCACCCAGCACCCAGCACCCAGCACCCAGCACTTAAGTATTTCAGAGGTGCGCGGCGAGGCGCGCGGCGAGGACGTGTTTGGGCTGCGCGCCGACGATGCGCTCGACGGGCTGGCCGTTCCTGTAGACGAAGAGCGTGGGGATGGACTGGATGCGGAGCGCGGCGGCGGTCTGCGGGTTGGCGTCCACGTCGAGCTTGGCGATGCGGTAGCGGCCGCCCGACTCGGCGGCCAACTGGTCGAGGACGGGCGCGACCATGCGGCACGGGCCGCACCACTCCGCCCAGCAGTCGAGCAGCACGGGCCGCGCCGAAGACGCCTCAATCACTTCGCGCGCGAACGTCCGGTCGGTCACGGCCAGCGGCTTCGTCTCCGCGCCGCCCGCGCCTCCCGCGCCGCCCCCTGCCGGCCTTGAGCCTTCGGCGTCAACGCCGCCGAGCCCCGCCCCGCACCTGCCGCAGACGGGCTGTTTGCCGACGACCGTCACGCGCTCGTCCACGCGGTTCTTCGCGCCGCACTTCGCACAGGCCACAATCGCCATCCGCGCGCCCCCTTTCAAACTCCACGAAGGTCTTTTGGTTTGCCCGAGAGTTTGACACAAACGCGCGCGGGACGGAACCGCCGCGCCGGCCGCGCGCCCGAAGGCTCGTCCGACGGCCGAAGCCGGGGACACAAAAAGGCCGCCGCCATCACGCGCGCGGGGACTTAGCCGGCCGGGCGCGCCTCTCGCCCGCGCGCGCGTTTCGTTGTAAGATTCCCGAGAACTTTCTCCCGCACAATTTCAGACTGACGAAGGAAGTGTTAAGCACGATGCGACACACTCGCACGAAGCGGCTCGCCCTCGCGGCGTGTCTTCTGCCGCTGCTCCTGCTCGCGGCGCCGGCGGCGCGCGAGCAGGAGCCGGACCAGCGCTCGCGCGCCGTCCCGCCGGACGCGCCGGAAGTCTCGTACACCGTCTCGATGCCGAGGCCGCACACGCACCTCTTCGAGGTCGAGGCGCGACTGCGCTACCGCGCGCAGGCGCCCGCCCGGCTCGACCTCGTGATGCCGGTCTGGACGCCCGGCTCCTACCTTGTGCGCGAGTTCGGCCGCCACGTGCAGGACTTCGCGGCGGCGGGCGACGGCGGGCGCGCGCTGCGCTGGGAGAAGGCGGACAAGCACACCTGGCGCGTCGAGACGGGGGGCGCGCGCGAGGTGCGGGCGCGCTACGCCGTCTACGCCAACGACCTGTCGGTGCGCACGAGCGAGTTGACCGACCGCCGCGCCTTCTGGAACAACGCCAACCTCCTGATGTACCCCGAGGGGCTGCTGGGCGCGCCCGTGACGCTGCGCGTCGAGCCGTTCGGCGGCTGGAAGGTGGCGACGGGGCTGCCCGCGGTCGCGGGCTCGCCGAACACCTTCCGCGCCGAGAACTTCGACGTGCTCTACGACTCGCCCTTCCTCGCCGGAAGCTTCAGCGTGCTCTCCTTCGAGGTCAAGGGCGCGCCGCACCGCGTCGTCGTGGACGGCGAGGGCAACTACGACCCCGAGCGCGTGCGGCGCGACACGCAGCGCATCGTCGAGACGGCGGTCGCCATGATGGGCGACGTGCCCTACCGCGACTACACCTTCATGCTGATTCTCTCCGACAAGCGGGGCGGCGGGCTCGAGCACCTCAACTCGACGGCGCTCATCGTGCCGCGCTTCGCCTTCTCGACCCCCGAGGACTGGCGCGGCTTCCACACGCTCGTCGCGCACGAGTTCTTCCACGCCTGGAACGTCAAACGGCTCAGGCCGGACGCGCTCGGCCCCTTCGACTACACGCGCGAGAACTACACGCGCCTGCTGTGGGTGGCCGAGGGCGTGACCAGCTACTACGAGGCGCTGCTCGTCCGCCGCGCGGGGCTCCTGGGCGACCGGGCTTACCTCGACCTGCTGGCGCGCGACATCCAGACCTTGCAGGGCACGCCGGGCCGCCTGGAGCAGAGCCTTGAGGAGGCCAGCTTCGACGCGTGGATAGAGTACTACCGGCCGGACGAGAACACGGTCAACACGGCCGTCTCCTACTACGACAAGGGCGCCATCGTCGCCGCGCTGCTCGACCTCGAAATCCGCCGCCGCTCGGCGGGCGCCCGCTCGCTCGACGACGCGATGCGCTCGCTCTACGAAGAGTTCGCGAAGCGCGGGCGCAACTACACGCCCGCCGACTTCCAGCGCGCGGCCGAGCGCGCGGCCGGCGCGGGGCTCGAAGAGTTCTTCCGCCGCTACGTCTCGGGGCGCGAGGAGCTGGACTACAACGCGGCGCTCTCGGCCGCCGGCCTGAGGCTCGACACGGCGAGCGACCGCGCGGGGCGCCCCGCGCCCGTCGAGGCGCACCTCGGCGCGGCGCTCGAAGAGAAGGACGGGCGCCTCTCCGTCAAGAACGTCCCGGCGGGCACGCCCGCCTACGAGCAGGGGCTCTCGGCCTTCGACGAGATAGTGGCGGTGGACGGCTACCGCGCGACGCTCGACTTCCTCAACGCGCGCCTGGCCGACAAGCGCCCCGGCGACCAGCTCGCGCTCACCGTCTTCCGCAGGGACGAGCTGCGCGCGCTCAACTTCAAACTCGCCGCCCGGCCGGCCGCCTCCTTCCGCATCGTCCCCCTCGCCGACGCGACCGACGCGCAGAAGCGTCTCTACCAGGCGTGGCTCGGCGCCGCGTTCCCGCAGGCGCGCTGAAGGGGGGCGCGGGCGGCCGTGGAGCTTGAGTTCGAGGGTCGTGTGGCGCTGGTGACGGGCGCGGCGTCCGGCATCGGGCGCGCGTGCGCGCTGGAGCTGGCGCGGCGCGGCGCCGACGTGGTCCTGGTGGACGCCGCCGCCGAGGCGCTGCTGGCGCAGGCCGAGAATTTGTTGAGGGCGGCGGGCGGGCGCGTGGTATCTTTCCGCGCGGACGTGCGCGAGCACGCGCGCGCCGCGCAGGTCGTCGAGGAGGCGGCCGCGCGGCTCGGGCGCCTGGACGCGCTCGTCAACGCCGCCGGCGTGACGGCCGACGCGCCGCTGTGGGAGATGACCGAGGAGCAGTGGGGCGTCGTCCTCGACACGAACCTCAAGGGCGCCTTCAGCTACACGCAGGCGGCGGCGCGCCTCTTCCGGAGGGCGCGCGCGGGCCGGGTCGTCAACGTCTCCTCCATCGAGGCGACGAGGGGCCGCTTCGGGCTCTCGAACTACGCGGCGTCGAAGGCGGGGCTGGTCGCGCTGACGCGGTCGGCGGCCGCCGAGCTGGGGCGCTACGGCGTGACGGTCAACGCGGTCGCGCCCGGCTTCATCCGCACGCCGCTGGTCGAGCGGCTGCCCGAGAAGGTCAGGGCGCGCGCCGTCCAGGAGTCGGCGCTCGGCCGCATGGGCGAGCCCGAGGACGTGGCGCACGCCGTCGCCTTCCTCTGCTCCGACCGCGCGCGCCACGTCACGGGCGCCGTGCTCGCGGTGGACGGCGGCCAGTCCCTTTAGCCGTCCGGGAGTTGAAATTCCTAGTTCGAGGTCGAAGCCTTCCGGGCCGGCCGGGTTCTCCCCGCGCCGGCCCCGGAACTGACGAGAGGCGTTGTCGAGGATGAGAAGAGCGTGCGCGGTTCTGTTCCTGCTGGCGGTCGCGTCGTCGGGCGCGGCGGCGCCGGTGCGGCAGGTTCACTGGCAGTGGTCGGAGGCGCCGAGCGTGCGCCTCGGCGTCCGCGACAAGAACGACGACCTGCACGGCTACGAGGCGACCTTCGTCGTCACGTCGGCGCGGACGGGCAAACGCTGGGAGCGCAGGCTGCGGGTCGAGGGCGACCACTTCGGCTACCTGAACTTCCCGGACGAGTTCGCCGCCTTCGACTGGGCGACGCACGCGCCGCGCTTTAGCTGGGAGTGTCGCGTCGGCGGGCGCGTCGTCACGCGCGGGCGGTTCATGCTGGCCACGACCGACGAGATGGAGTCGGACGAGAAGCGCGCGGCGCCGCCGCGCCGGCGCCGCCGCGGGCGCGGGTGACGCGTGCGGCGGCTTCCCGAAAATTAATGTCTGACCAGTACCAGCACATACGCTTCCGCGTCGAGGACAGGGTCGCGCGGGTGACGTTCGCGCGGCCGCCGCTCAACATCTTCACCATCGCGATGATGAGGGAGGTGGACGCGGCGCTGACCGAGTGCATGTTGATGCGCGACGTGGTGGCCGTCGTCTTCGACGCCGCCGAGGGGTCGCGCGCCTTCAGCGCCGGCGTCTCGGTCGGCGAACACCAGTCCGAGACGGTCTACCAGATGCTCGAATCCTTCCACGCCGTCTTCCGCACGCTCGAACAGATGGCGAAGCCGGCCGTGGCCGTGGTGGACGGCGCGGCCTTGGGCGGCGGGTGCGAGCTGGTCGCGGCCTGCGACTTCGTCGTCGCGGCCTCGCGCGCGCGCTTCGGCCAGCCCGAGATAAAGCTCGGCGTCTTCCCGCCGGTGGCGGCGGTGCTGCTGCCGCGCGTCGTGGGCGAGCGCCGCGCGCGCGAGCTGGTGCTGACGGGCGAAATCTTCGACGCGGCGGAGGCGCTCCGCATGGGGCTCGTCAGCTACGTCGTCGAGGCCGGGCTGCTGGAGGCGAAGCTCCAGGAGGTCCTGGCGCGCCTGCGCGAGCTTTCGGCCCCGGCGCTGGAGATGACGCGGCGCGCGATGGACGCCGGCCGCGGCCGCCCCTTCCTCGAAGCCCTCGAACGCTCCGAGGACATCTACCTCAACGACCTGATGAAGACCGAGGACGCGCGCGAAGGCGTCCGCGCCTTCATGGAGAAGCGCAAGCCCGACTGGAAGAACAGGTGAGGGGGCGGGGGCGGAAGGGTGAACGACGAAGTGAGGGAGTAAGGATGAAAGGGTGAAGGGGTGAAGGCACGGGCCGCTAAGCCTCACCTTCAACCTTCGTCCTTCCGCCCTCGCCCTTGAAAAGCGTTGAGGCGGGCCGGAAGAGTTCCGGCCCGCCTCAACGCTTTGCCGCTTTCGGCCAGCCGCCGCCGCGCCGCGCGCGCGAGCTGGTGCTGACGGGCGAAATC
>DASVUF010000225.1:0-37448 GCA_036387195.1 Pyrinomonadaceae bacterium
CGCGCGTGGCGCGCGCCGGAGTCGGGCCACGCGCGCGCGGCGGTCGTCAGCCTCCTCCTCGGCCTCCTCGTGCTCTGCGCGCAAGTCCTGCTCTGGTGGCTTCTCTACAAGGTGCCCGAGTGGGCGGGCGGCGCCCCCTTCTAGGCCGGCGCGCGCGGTCACGAATCAGTTTGATGAGCAGAATCGCGAAGATCGTCAAGTCGAACTCGCACGTCGATTACGTGGCGCGCGTGATAGACGAACTGGACGCCGACGCGCCGCCCTCGCCCGACGAGTACGGCTTCGCCCAGTTCGTCTCGATGCCCTTCAACGCGGACGAGGAGGTCGTCGGCGTCGTCTACGACACGCAGCTCGCCAACCCCGACTACGGGACGTTCGGGCCGCGCCTCTCCTCGCACGCCGACCTCAAGGTGCTGAGCCCCGACTTCCTCCACGAGCAGGGCGTGCTGCTCGGCGTGCTGCTTTTGGGCTGGCGCTCGCGCGGCGCCGCGGGCGGCTGGGCGGCCCGCCACGGCGTCCCGCGCAGGGTCGTCCCCGTCGGGCAGGAGGTCTTCTCGATGACGGCGGCCGAGGTGTCGGAGTTCCACCGCGGCGAGGGCGGCGCCGTCCAGCTCCACTACTTCTCGCAGGCGCTCTCGCACGCCGGCGCGTTCGCCGTCCCGCTCGTCGAGTCGGTCATCGCGCAGTTGGAGCCGGCCTGCGAGCCGGCCGAGCGGCAGCGGCTCTGCGTCCTGAAAAAATCCCTCGTCTGGCAACGAACCCTGGGCCAACTGCGTCTTTAAACCGCAACGAAAGTTTTCTCGCCTCTCGAAAGGAAGTCCCCGGATGAAGCTCACAGGAAAGTCCCTCGCGTTCGTCCTGCTGGCGGCCGCCGCCGTCTCGCCCGGCGCCGCGCTCGCGCAGCGCCAGCGCGACGTCGGCGACGCGCCGCGCCCCGTGCCGCCCGCGCAGCAGCAGCAGCAGGAGCAGGCCGCGGCCGAGGAGGGCAAGCGCGCGTCCAAGGTGTCGTCGCCCGCCCCGCCGCCGCCGCCCAAGGTCGTCCCCGCGAAGTACATGGGCGGCTTCGCCAACTACCGCAAGAAGCAGGAGGGGATGCTCACCTTCGACGACCGCAACCAGCGGCTCGTCTTCCGCGACAAGAACGAGAAGGAGCTAATCTCCATCTCCTACGACGCCGTGGTGGTCGCCTTCGCCGACCAGGAGACGCGCCGGCTGATGGGCGACGGCACGAAGTCCGTCGTCCTCGGGACCGTCGGCATCCTCGGCGCGCCCGCCATGCTCCTGAAGAAGAAGTTCGAGTACCTGACCATACAGTTCGAGGACCCCGAGACGTACCTCAGGGGGACGACGCAGTTCAAGCTCAAGAACCAGGACGTGATTGACTCGGTCGCCTACGCCCTCGCGCAGAAGGCCGGCCTCGTCCAGCAGGGCGCCATCTACACGCGCCGCCGCGTCGCGCAGCCCGTCTCCGACGACGACCCGAACCCGTAGGCGCGCCGCCCGCGCGCGCCCGAACGAAAGGCTCAAGGGGGATGAAGGTCACGCCGGCCTTCATCCCCCTTGAGCCTTTCCGCCGCCCGCGCGCCCGGCGCGGCTTCAGTGCTCGCGCTTCGCGCCGGCCGGGAGGTCGCCCTGGTAGATTTCGGCGCCGGAGGAGACGAACTCGGCCGCCTTCTCGCGCAGGCCGGCGGCGAGCGCCGTCTGCTCGTCGAGCCCGGCGCGGCCGGCGTAGTCGCGCACCTCCTGCGTAATCTTCATCGAGCAGAAGTGCGGGCCGCACATCGAGCAGAAGTGCGCGAGCTTGGCGCCCTCCTGCGGCAGCGTCTCGTCGTGGTACTCGCGCGCCGCCTCGGGGTCCAGGGAGAGGTTGAACTGGTCCTCCCAGCGGAACTCGAAGCGCGCCTTCGAGAGCGCGTTGTCCCTGACCTGCGCGCCCGGGTGGCCCTTCGCCAGGTCGGCCGCGTGCGCCGCCAGCCGGTAGGCGATGACGCCGTCCTTCACGTCCTGTCTGTTCGGCAGCCCCAGGTGCTCCTTGGGCGTGACGTAGCAGAGCATGGCGGTGCCGAACCACCCTATCATCGCCGCGCCGATGGCCGACGTGATGTGGTCGTAGCCGGGCGCGATGTCCGTGACGAGCGGCCCCAGCGTGTAGAACGGCGCCTCGTGGCAGACTTCGAGCTGGCGCTCGACGTTCTCCCGGATGAGGTGCATGGGGACGTGGCCCGGCCCCTCTATCATCACCTGACAGTCCATCTCCCACGCGACGCCGGTCAGCTCGCCGAGCGTTTCGAGTTCGGCGAACTGCGCCTCGTCGTTGGCGTCGGCGACCGAGCCGGGGCGCAGGCCGTCGCCCAAGGAGAACGACACGTCGTAGGCGCGCATGATCTCGCAAATCTCGCGGAAGCGAGTGTAGAGGAAGCTCTCCTCGTGGCGCGCCAGACACCACTTGGCCATGATGGAGCCGCCGCGCGAGACGATGCCGGTCGTGCGCCGCGCCGTCAGAGGGATGTAGGGCAGGCGCACGCCGGCGTGGATGGTGAAGTAGTCAACGCCCTGCTCGGCCTGCTCGACGAGCGTGTCGCGGAAGACCTCCCACGTCAGCTCCTCGGCGCGGCCCCCGACCTTCTCCAAAGCCTGGTAGATGGGAACCGTCCCGATGGGCACGGGCGAGTTGCGCAGAATCCACTCGCGCGTGGTGTGGATGTTCTTGCCCGTGGAGAGGTCCATCACCGTGTCGGCGCCCCACTTCACCGACCAGCGCATCTTCTCGACCTCCTCCTCGATGGAGGAGGCGACAGCCGAGTTGCCGATGTTGGCGTTGACCTTGACGAGGAAGTTGCGGCCGATGACCATCGGCTCGGACTCGGGGTGGTTGACGTTGGCGGGGATGATGGCGCGGCCGCGCGCCACCTCGTCGCGGACGAACTCGGGCGTGACGAACTCGGGAATCTGCGCGCCGAAACGCTCGCCGCGGTGCTGGTGGTAGAGCGAGCTGCGGTCGTCGCGCGTGTGCTCCCTCATCGCGTGGAGCGCCTGCTCGCGCCCCATGTTCTCGCGCAGCGCGACGAACTCCATCTCGGGCGTGACCACGCCGCGCCGCGCGTAGTGCATCTGCGTGACGCACGCCCCCGCCTTGGCGCGCAGGGGGGCGCGCTTCAGGCCGGGGAAGGGTTCAAGGCGGCCGCGGTCTTTGACGCGCGCGAACTCGGCCGCGCCCGCGGTCAGGTAGCCGTCGTCCTGCGGCGCGACCTCGCGCCCCTCGTACTCCTCTACGTCGCCGCGCCCGCGTATCCACGCGCCGCGCAGGGCCTCCAGCCCCTCGCGCACGTCGCAGCGCGCGTCGGGGTCGCCCCAGGGGCCCGAGGTGTCGTAGACGCGGACTGGCTCGTTCTCCTCGACGCGCCCGTCGGGCAGCCGCGTCGGCTGCAAAGAGACTTCGCGGAAGGGGACGCGCACGCCCCGCCCGCCGCCCTCCACGTAGACCCTGCGCGAGTTCGGCAGCCGCACGTCGGCGCTCTGCCGCTCGGCGGCGTTCGCGCCCTTCGCGTCGTTGGCGTTGTTGACGCCGTTGGCGCCATTCGCGCCGTTGGCGCCATTCGCGCCGTTTTCGTGGCCGGCGCCGTTTCCGTTGATGTCGCCCATCGAATCTTTCTCGCCTTCCCGCGCGGCGCTGGCCGCGCGAAACGTAAGAGGCCGCCCCTTCTTCTCGAAAGAGAAGGGACGGCCCCCCACTGTGCCTCCCTTCGGCGGTACTAACCGCATCAGGTTCAAAGGGTCTCACCCGCAGGTGACTCTCAGCCGCGCGGCCCGCCTTCGGCGGCGGCGCGGCTCCCCCGTTTAGTTCCGCGAATTTCAAACCGTCGCCGCGAACTATAGAACATTTCGCGCGCGAGCGGGAGGCGCAGGGCGTGCAAGGCGCACACTTTAATGAGCGACAGCGGACAATATCGCCACTTTCCGGAGTTAAGAAGTGGCGACCTTGAGAATGGGAAAGGAGCGACTCAATATGAAGATTCGGTCTGCGGCGTGGGCCGCGCTGACCCTGACGCTCGCGCTCGGCGCGGCGGCCTGCGGCGGCAAAGACGATAACGCCAACAACACCGGCGCGGCGCGCAACGCGAACGCCAACACCAACACGGCGACGGGGGCGGCGACGCCCAGCGCCACGCCGTCGCCCGCGACGGCCTCCGAGGACACGGCCGTCAAGAACAAGACGGAGGCCGCGCTCTCGAAGGCGGGCGTGACGGGCGTGACGGTCGAGGTCGAGGGCGGCGTCGTCACCCTCAAGGGCGACGTGCCGAAGGCCAAGTGGCAGGACGCCATGAAGGCCGCCAACGAGTCCGGCGCCAAGCGCGTCATGAACCAGCTCAACGAGAAGAAGTAGAGGGAGAGGGCTATGGCTGTCAGGGACAAGTACCAATCGCTCGTAGACCTCGCCCAGCAGGGCGGCGTCTCGAACCTACAAGTCTCCGAGGAGGGCGACGTGCTGCGCGTGACGGGCACGGCGCCGAGCCAGGAGGTCAAGCAGAGGCTCTGGGACGAGTATAACCGCCTCGACCCGGACATGCGCTCGGGCGACCTCGTCATGGACGTCGAGGTCGGCGGCGGCGCGGGCGGCGGAGCCGAGCAGACCTACACCGTCAAGGCTGGCGACACGCTCAGCAAGATAGGCCAGCAGCACGGCGTCGTCTGGCGCGAAATCTTCGAGGCCAACCGGGACGAACTCAAAGACCCGGACAAAATCTTCCCCGGCCAGACCCTCCGCATCCCGCGGAGGTGAAGAGGGGGGGGCGGGCCGGCGGGCGCCGGACTGTAGCCCGTAGACGTAGAAAAACTGAAGGCGGCGCGCCGGCCCCCTTGGCCGAATCGCGCCGCCTTCACGTCTTAACCGCGCGCCGCCTACTGCTGGTTCGGCGGCCTTCTTATCAGCGGGCGGTCGAGCGGCGGCCGGCGGTCGTCGGCGGGGCGGTAGCCCTGCGGCTCGGCGAAGAGTTCGGGCACGGGCTCGGCGCGCGTGATGTTGGTCATGCGGAAGAGGGTTTCGCCGAAGCGCGGGTCGTTGTGCCTGAGCAGGATGACCATCTGCAACTCGGGCGAGTACCACTGCTCGTGCGTTATCTCCAGCGGCTGCTCGTTGTCGAACTCGCCCGCGGGAATCGTCACGGTCGTCCGCGTCCCCTCGGCCATCAAGCCCTCTATCATCCGCGCCTCGAGCTTCTCCTTCTTCGGCGCGGGGGGCGGCGGCGCGTTCTCGCCCTCGGCCATGCGCCTGTGCGCCGTGCTCGTCGGCATCAGCACGCCGAAGGACGACTCGGCGCCCGTCGCGCGCGCGCGAGCCTCGGCGAGCCCCGGCGGCACGAACGTCTTGCGCACCGTGCGGCGCGCGTTGTCCACGACGTACTCGACGCGCGCCACGGGGTCGTTGATGACGACGAGGCGCGGCTCCTGCCCCTCGGGCGCGGGACCGCCGCCGCGCGGGGCGGGCGTGTGCTCGCGGCGCGTGCGCCCCTCGGCGTCGCGGAAGAGGCGCGCCGCGGACTTGCGCGTCAGACGGTTGCCGTCGCCGAGCCGCTGCACGTGCTCGGTCACGGCGTCGGCCGAGAAGGGCGAGCCCTTGACGACCTTGCGCTCGAAGTTGGTGTCGGGCGTGACGAAGCTGAGCGTCTGTGGCGCGCGCGGCGCGCGCCCGTCCTCGAAGGGCACGGGCGTCTGGGCGACCGGGGTGGGCAGTTCGACGCGTAGTGTGTTCGTCCGCGTCCGCCCCGCCGGGCGGGGCGGCGGCGCGTCCGACTGCGCGCGCCCCTCCTGCGCGCCCGCGCGCCCGGGCACGACCGCGGCGAGCAGCGCCACCCCCAGCAGCGCGCGCGCGGCGGCGCGATTGATTGCTTCCGATTTCATCTGCGAGGTGTTTCCTTTCGACTTCGTTGAGAGGTTTAGAGGTTGAGGCTCCGGCCGGCGGCGCGCTCAGACGAACAGGTCGTCCACGGGCATCGCCCAGCCGGGCAGCGCCGGCTCGGCCTCGGCCACGTCGCCGCGCCTGTAGAGGGTCGGGCCCTCCGGGGCGCCCGCGCGGAAGACGCGCACGGGCGTCTCGCTCAGCAGGTCAACGTCCCAGACGACGAGCGTGCCGGCGGCGAAGTAGTCGGCGCGCTTGCGCGCCATCGCCTCCTCCGCCTTCGGCCCGTAGTCGCCCTCGCTGCGCACCTCCGCGGCGAAGACGGGCGCGCCCTCGAAGAACTTCATGCCCTTCAACCCGCCGACGTAGAAGGCGACGTCGGGGCTGAACGATTTGCGCCCGGGCAGACTCACTTTGAACCCCACATTGTCGCCGACCGCGTAACCGCTTTTTGTCCGGCGCTCATAGTCTCGGAGGGAGAATAGAATCTCTCTGGACGCGTAACCCGGCATCTGCCCGGTGGGTGACATGTGGACGATCTCCCCGTTGACGAGTTCCGCCTTGCCTTCGACCCGGTAGAGGTCTTCGATGGTCGCTTCGGTCTTCGCGGTCATGGCGGCTACCTCGGTTCGGACGCGGGAGCTTATCCGCCGATGAGGCTCATCGTGCGGGCGGGCTGCTCGAAGTGTGTCTCGTTGATGTAGTGGCGCGGCTCCTTTTTGAGGACGACCGACCTGACGTAGTCGGCGAGTTCGGCGCGGGTCGCGCCGGAGCGGATGCGGTCGCGCAGTGAGTGCTCGACCCTGGAGAAGAGGCACGTCCTGATCTGGCCGTCGGCGGTGAGCCGCACGCGCGAGCAGGCGCCGCAGAAGGCTTCGGTGACGGGGGCGATGACGCCGACCTCGCCGGGCGCGCCGTCGGCGAAGCGGTAGCGCGTCGCCGTCTCCGACCCGCGCGCGGCGCCGACGGGGACGAGCGGGAAGCGCTCGGCTATCGCCGCGCGTATCTCCGCGCCCGAGACGACGCGCTCGCGCGACCAGCCGTGGCCGGAGTCGAGCGGCATGTACTCGATGAAGCGCATCTGCACGTCCTGCTCGCGGGCGAAGGCGGCCATGTCGGCGACCTCCGAGTCGTTGTGGCCGCGGATGACGACGGCGTTGATTTTGACCGGCGTCAGCCCCACGCGCTGCGCCGCGCGCACGCCTTCGAGCACGCGCGAGAGCATGTCAACGCCCGTCATCTCGGTGAAGGCCGCGCGGCGGAGGCTGTCGAGGCTGACGGTGACGCGGTCGAGCCCGGCGGCCTTCAGCCCCGCGGCGCGCTCGGCGAGGTTGAAGCCGTTGGTCGTGAGCGCAAGGTCTTTGAGGCCGGGGACGCGCGCGAGCTTCGCCACCAGCGTCTCGATGTCGCGCCTGAGCATCGGCTCGCCGCCCGTCAGCCGCACCTTCTCGACGCCGAGCGAGACGAAGACCTCGACGGCCAGCTCTATCTCCTCGTAGGTGAGGACGGCGGTCTTCGGCGCCGTCTCCTCGGGCGAGCCGTGCGGCAGGCAGTAGAAGCAGCGGAAGTTACACTTGTCCGTCACCGACACGCGGAGGTCGCGTATCGGGCGGCCGTAGGAATCTTTGAGCAAGGCTTGGGGCACGGTCTTTACTTCTTCTTCGGCGGCGCCTGCCTCATTGCCGGCGGCCGCCCAGACAATGATACGTCGTGCGAGTCGGCGCTCCAAACGGCGGCGCGCGCGTCCGTCCCCCAGTTCGGCGGCGGCCCGCCGGTCGCGAAGAAGTAGTCCGCGCGCGCGAGCGCCGCACGCCTCCGCGCCGCGCGCTCCCGCGAGGCGCGCTCGACGGCGGCGGCGTGCGCCCCGACCTCGTCCGCGGTCGCGCCGCGGTCTTGAGGCGGGCGTCGTCGTCGTCGCTCTGTAGAATCTCGTTGGCGCCCTCCCGTCGCGCGGCGGGCTCCTCGGCGCAGCGCACGAGCCACTCGACGAGCGCGGCTTTGTGTTCGGCCCGCGCGCCTCTTCAGCGCGCGGCGCCCGCGACGCGGCCGTCCGCGCCGGTCTTGAAGCGCAGGGCGTGGCCGAGCTGTTTGAGCGTGAGGAGTCCGCCGGGCGCGCGCGCGTTGAGCGCGTAGACGCGCGCCTCGTGCTCGCCCGCCGCGAGCGGGGGCAGCGCGAACCTGTAGCCGCAGTTCTCTAAGGGGGCGCGGCCGGCGGCCACGACGTCCGGGCGCGGGAGCGCGGCCGCGCCGTGCGCGACGAAGCGGCCGTCCACGTAGAGCTGCACCTCGACCGGCTCGCCGGGGCGCGCGGAGTCCACGGCCCAGCCCGCCACCTCGCCCCTGCGCGTGACTTCGCCGAAGCCGCGTAAGGAGGGCGGGAAGGCCGTGTACTCAGTCCAGACCGCGTACGCCCCCGCGCAGAGCGTCACGCAGGCGAGCGCGGCGAAGAGGATTTGCAGGCGGCCGAATCGTGGCATGACGGTGAAGAAGAAGAAGCTGCGGCGGCGGCTCGGCCTTCAGCCTTCGCGCCCCTCGCGTTCGAGCAGGGCGCGGGCGTTGCGTTGCAGGCCGGCGAGCTTGGCGCGCTTGACGGGGCTGCGTCGGAAGCGCTCGACGTAAGCCTCGTGCGTGAGCGCGGCGACCTCCTCGAGCGCGGGCGAGACGGCGCCGGGGCGCGGCTCGAAGCGCGCCTCCTCGGCCGGCCGCTCGAAGCGGTTCCAGGGGCACACGTCCTGGCAGACGTCGCAGCCGTAGAGCCAGCCGTCCAGGTTCTCGGCGACCGCGGCGGGCAGCTCCGGGTCGCGCAGCTCGATGGTCGCGTGCGAGATGCAGAGGCGCGAGTCTACGACGTAGGGCTCGACGATGGCCCCCGTCGGGCACGACTCGATGCAGAGCGTGCACGTCCCGCAGTGGTCGTCCTCGCGCGCGGCGTCGTACTCAAGCTCGGCGTCGAGCAGCAGCTCGCCGAGGAAGACCCACGAGCCGTAGTCGCGCGTGATGAGGTTCGTGTGCTTGCCTATCCAGCCGAGCCCGGCGCGCGCCGCCCATGCCTTGTCCATCGCCGGCTGCGCGTCCACGCAGACCTTGCCGTTGACCCCGGGCGCGACCTCTCTGACGTGCGCGAGCAGCGCCTTCAGCTTCTCGCCGAGCACGTCGTGGTAGTCGTCGCCCCACGCGTAGCGCGAGATTTTGCCCGTGCCCGGCGCGCCCGCGTGCTCGTGCGGCGTGTAGTAGTTGAGCGCGACGGCGACGACCGTGCGCGCGCCCGGCAGCAGCTCGCGCGGGTCGGCGCGCCGCGCCGCGTCGCGCTCCATCCAGCCCATCGTGGCGTGCATCCCGCGCGCCAGCCACTCTTCGAGCCGCGTGCGCTCCTCCGCCAGCGGCTCGGCGCGCGCCACGCCGACCTTCTGGAAGCCCAGCTCGCGCGCGCGCCGCCGCACCGCGGCCGTCAACTCCGACGCCGACGCCCGCGCGGGCATGTTCTCCGAAACGTTGCTCATCACAAAATCCGCCGAAACCGCCAAAATTATAACAGAGCCGACGCCGGGAGCGCGGCGTGTTACAATTGACAAAACTACGACAACACGCCGGCGGAGAATGGCCGCCGTGTCGGTCGCAGCGTGAAAGCGTCGTCGCCTGTGCGCGGAGGGGGTTTTGAGTTCGATGCCGCCGAAAGATTCGACGGAGGACAGCAAGGAGTCGCTCGAAAGCAAGGCCGGGCGACTCCTTTTCGTCGGCCTGCCCGCCACCAAGCTCGACCGCCACTGGCGCGAGTTTCTGCGCGAGGTGCGGCCGGGCGGCGTCATCATCTTCGGGCGCAACGTCGAGTCGGCCGAGCAGGTCGCGCTGCTCTCGGCGCAGATACGCGACGCGGCGGGGCGCGGCGTCCTCATCGGGGTTGACCAGGAGGGCGGCCTCGTTGACCGCTTCCGCGACATCTGCGAGCCGATGCCTTCGGCGAAGGCCGTGCGCAGCGCCGGCCGCGCCGACCTCGCAGAGAAGTACGGGCGCCTGACGGCGCGGGCGCTGCGGCTGATGGGCTTCAACATCAACTTCGCCCCCGTGCTCGACCTCTCGGGCGACAACGACGACAACGGCCTGCGCGCGCGCACCTTCGGCCAGCAGCCCGAGACGGTCTCGATGCTCGCGGGCGCCTACCTCGAAGGCTTGCAGAAGGGGCAGGTCATCGGCTGCGGCAAGCACTTCCCCGGCCTCGGCGGCTCGAAGGTGGACTCGCACCGCCGCCTCCCCGTCGTCACGCACACCTGGCAGGAGATTTTCCAGCGCGACCTCGTGCCCTTCATGGACCTGATGTTCCACCGGCCGGGCGAGCGCCTGCGCTCTGTGATGGTCAGCCACGCCGCGTTCCCCGACATCTCGGAGTTTCTGCAGGACCTCTTCCGGCAGGAGGGCGACCCGCCGACCATCCAGGGGTTGCACCAGTTCCCCGCCACCATCAGCGGCAACGTGACGACGCGCCTGCTCCGCCGCATCCTCAAGTTCGACGGCCTCGTCATCACAGACGACATGGAGATGGGCGCGGTCGTGCAGACCCTGACCGTGCCCGAGGCGTGCCTGCGCGCCATCGAGGCGGGCTCCGACATGGTGCTCATCTGCGAGCGCGAGGAGAACGTCGTCGCCGCGCGCGACGAGCTGGCGCGGGCCGTGCGCGAGCAGCGTCTGAGCGCGCGCGCCCTGGCCGCCGCCGGCCGCCGCATGCAGTGGGCGCTCAAGCTCGCCGGCGAGCCCGAGTCGTTCGACGCCGAGGAGTTCGCCGCCGCCTCGCGCGACATCGCCGTGCTCAAGAGCGAGCTGAAGTCGGCCGAGGAGACGGGCGAGTACGCCCCGCTCTTCGGCACGGCCGAGGGCGACGCCCGCCGCTCGTCCAACTTCTGAAGGCGGCTCTGCGGTCTGCCGTGCGGCCGGGCGGGTTGGCCGCGGAGGCGCGGCTAAAACAATTAGAGCCGCGTCCCCGTCCCCTCTGTGGTTAAATACCTTCTTTCGACCCCGACCGACGACACAGGAGGCGACCGACTGCCTTGCGAAACACCCTTCGCCTGATTCTCGTCACGACGCTCGTCGTCATCCCCGCGCTCGCGCAGCAGCCCGCGCGCCGCCGCCCGCGCCCCGCGCGACAGACGCCAACGCAGACTCAGCCCGTGCAACAGCAGCAACAGCAGCAGCAGCCCGCGCGCCCTGCGGCCGGCGGGGCCGAAGCGCCGAAGCCGCCCCCGCCGCCGCCGCGCGTTAAAATCGAGCAGTACCGCGAGCGCGCCGCGCGCATCATCGGCGCGGCGCTCACCGACGAGACGGCCTACCGCCGCCTCGCCTACCTGACGGACCGCATCGGCCACCGCCTGAGCGGCTCGTCCGCGCTCGAACGCGCCGTCGAGTGGGCGGTCTCGGAGATGAGGCGCGACCGCCTCGACAACGTGCGCGCCGAGAAGGTGATGGTGCCCCGCTGGGTTCGCGGCGAGGAGAGCCTTGAGCTGGTCGCGCCGTCGCAGTTGAAGCTGTCGCTGCTCGGGCTCGGCAACAGCGAGGGCACGCCGCCCGAGGGCGTGACGGCCGAGGCGGTCGTCGTCCGCAGCTTCGACGAGCTTGAGGCGCTGGGCGAGCAGGCGCGCGGCAAGGTCGTCGTCTACAACGTGCCCTTCACGACCTACGGCGAGACGGTCGCCTACCGCGGCGCGGGCGCGTCGCGCGCGGCCCGGCACGGCGCGGTCGCCGCGCTCGTCCGCTCGGTCACGCCGGTCAGCCTTCAGACGCCGCACACTGGCTCGCTCCGCTACGCCGAGGGGACGGCGCGCATCCCGGCCGCCGCCATCACGGTCGAGGCCGCGGAGCTTCTACAGCGGATGCACGACCGCGGCGAGCGGCCGCGCGTGCGGCTGAGGATGCAGGCGCGCTTCCTGCCCGACGCCGAGTCGGCCAACGTCGTGGCCGAGATTAAAGGGCGCGAGCGCCCCGAGGAGGTCGTCCTCGTCGGCGGCCACCTGGACTCGTGGGATGTCGGGCAGGGCGCGCACGACGACGGCGGCGGCTGCGTCGCCGCGTGGGAGGCCGTGCGGCTTCTGAAGGAGCTGAACCTGCGGCCGCGCCGCACCGTCCGCGTCGTGCTCTTCACCAACGAGGAGAACGGCCTGCGCGGCGGCACGGGGTACCGCGACGCGCACAAGGCGGAGGTCGCCAACCACGTCCTCGCCATCGAGTCAGACAGCGGCGTCTACCGCCCGACGGGCTTCGGCCTCTCGCAGCGCGCCACGCCGCAGGCGCGCGCCGACGTGGAGGAGATAGCCAGGCTGCTGGCGGGCGTGCGCGCCGACCGCGTTGACGCGGACGGCGGCGGCGCAGACATCAGCCCCATCGTGGCCGAGGGCGTCCTCGGCGCCTCGCTCAACGTGGACGGCGCGCACTACTTCGACATCCACCACACGCAGGCCGACACGCTCGACAAGGTTGACCCGCAGGAGTTGGCCGCCTGCGTCGCCGCGCTCGCCGTCATGGCCTACGTCGTCGCCGACATGCCCGACCGGCTTTGAGCGGACGGCGGCCGTTGGACGCCGGGCGGCGGGCGTCGGTAGGCGGGCGTCGGGCGGTAGAAGACCCTTCCGCCGGTGAGCCTCGCGGCTGTCGGCCCGCCGCGCCCGCGTCGTGGGGCGCCGCCGTCTACTGTCTGCCTCTACCGCCTACTGGCTGCCGTCTACCGTCTGCTTACTCCGAAGGAGTAAAACATTGTCCCCGAAAATCTCCCGCAGAGAGTTGTTGAAGAAGGGCGCGCTGTCGGCCGCGGCGCTGTCGGTCGCGCCGGCGCTGGCGACGCTCGGGGCCGAGGCGCAGCGCAGGGGCGGGGCGGGAAGAGGCGGCGGCGCTGGCGCGGCGGCGAGGAAGGGCGGGGCGCTGGCGCGTCTGGCCGAGTTCGTCGAGCAGCATCTGGCCGAGGTGGGCGCGCCGGGGATGACGCTGGCGCTGGCCGACCGCGCGGGCGCCGTGCGCGTTTCGACCTACGGCTTCGCCGACACGAAGTCGGGCGCGCGCGTGCGGCCCGAGACGCTGTTCGAGATAGGCTCCGTGTCGAAGTCCTTCGCCGGCGTCGCGCTTTTGCAGATGCACGACGAGGGGCGCGTTGACCTGCACCGGCCGGTCGTCGAGTACCTGCCGTGGCTCAAGCTCGAACAGCGACACGGCGCGGTGACGGCGCACCACCTCCTGAGCCACACTTCCGGGTTGCAGGGCGCGCCGCTGCTGCCCGAGGCGGTCGCGGGCGGGCTCGAAACCTTCTACAAGCCCGGCGAGAAGTTCATCTACTCGAACATCGGCTACTTCATCCTCGGCCTCGTCGTCGAAGCCCTCGACCGCCGCCCCTTCGGCGAGGCGCTGGCCGCGCGCGTCCTCAGGCCGCTGGGGATGAGCGCGAGCGCGCCCCTCATCAACGACTCTTTGCGGCCGCGGATGGCCGTCGGCTACGCGCCCGAGTTCGAAGACCGGCCGTTCCCGGCGCGCGGGCGGCTGGCCGAGGCGCCATGGATAGAGGTTGACACGGCGGCGGGCGGCGTCGCCGCGACGCCCGGCGACATGGTGGCCTACATGCGGATGCTTCTGAACCGCGGCGCGGCGGGGCAGGGGTCGCGGCGGCTCATCTCCGAGTCGGCCTTCGAGCTTTTGACGAGGCCGGCGGTCAACGCGCCCTTCCGCGGGGAAGAGGCGGGCTACGGCTACGGGCTCTGGGTCAGCCGGGACAAGGGGGGCGCGACGCGCCTGCGCCACACGGGCGGCATGGTCGCCTTCAGCTCGGCGATGGACGTTGACCTGACCAACGGCCTGGCGGCCTTCGCCTCGGTCAACGCCAACCTGCGCGGCTACCGCCCCGTCGCCGTCGCCGCGCACGCGCTCGACCTGCTCAGGGCCGAGCGCGCCGGGCGCGAGTTGCCCGCGGCGCCCGCGCCCGCGCCGCCGCCCGACGAGGTGAAGAACGCCGCCGACTACGCGGGGACGTACTCCGCGCCCGACGGCGGACAGCTCGTGCTGGCGGCCCGGGGCTCGCGGCTCGTGCTGACGAACAAGGGGCCGGCCGTCGCGCTCGAACGCTCGGGCGGCCCCGACACGTTCATCGTCAGGCATCCGGAGTTCGAGCTGTTCCGCCTCGTCTTCGGGCGCGAGGGCGGCGCGGTGGTCGAGGCCGGCCACGGCCCCGTCTGGTACACCAACGCGCGCTACAAGGGGGCGCGCGCCTTCGAGCACCCGCGTGAGTGGGAGGCTTACGCCGGCCGCTACCGTCACGAGAGCCCCTGGTACGGCTCCTCGCGCGTCGTGCTGCGCCGCGGCGCGCTCTGGCTCGACGGCGAGCAGCCGCTCCGGCCGCTCCCCGACGGCTCCTTCTCGCTCGGCCCGCCCGAAGACTCGCCCGAGCGCGTCAGCTTCCACGACGTCAGCGGCGGCCGCGCCCTCCGCATGACCCTCTCCCACGTCGTCTACAACCGCGCCTACACGCCTTGAGGCGAAGGACGAAGGCCGGAGAGGGTGAGGGACGAAGGGGGCGCCGGCGGCCGTCCTTTCATCCTTCCGCCTTCCGCCTTTCGCCCTCCGCCTGCCGCCCTCGTCCTTACTTTCGTGGAACTTTCCACGGCCGCCGGGCGAAATGAAAGTGTCCGGCGAGGTCGAGGCGGTTCCGGAGCTTGAGGATGGCGGTTTCCCAACAACAAACGGACGCGGATTTGCTCCGGCTGACGCTGGCCGGCGACGAGGACGCGTTCACGGCTCTCTACCGGCGGCGGCAGGGCGGGGTCTACCGCTTCGCGCTACAGATGAGCGGTTCCGAGGCGCTGGCCGAGGATGTCGTGCAGGAGACTTTCATGGTGCTGATGCGCGACGGCGGCAACTTCGACTCGGCGCGCGGCTCACTGGCGGCCTACCTCTACGGCATCGCGCGCAACCACGTCCTGCGCGCCTTCGACCGCGAGCGCGCCTTCGTCCGCTTCGACGACGAGGCCGAGGAGGGCGGCGACGCGCCGCACGAAAACCTCGTCGCGCGCCCCGACCCGCTCGGCGACCTGACGCGCGCCGAGTCGGTCGAGAAGTTGAGGCAGGCCGTCCTCGCGCTGCCGGCGCACTACCGCGAGGTCGTCGTGCTCTGCGAACTGCACGAGATGAGCTACCAGGAGGCGGCCGACGCGCTGGGCTGCGCCGTCGGCACCGTGCGCTCGCGTCTGCACCGCGCGCGCGCGATGCTCGCGGAGAAGCTGCGGGGCCGGCGCGGGGCGCAGGCGGTCGCGGCCGGCGAGGCCGGCGCGGCGGCCGCGGCGGCGGGCGGCGAAGACGGCGGCGCGGCGGGCGTGCCCGGACAGGTTTTTCGGACGGCGAGGTGTTACGCATGAACTGTCAGGAATTCGAGAGCGGGCTGGAAGCCCTCGCGCGCGGCGCGCTGGCCGACGCGCGCGCCCTCCGCGACGCGGCCGAGCACGAAGACGCCTGCGCGGCCTGCGCCGCGCGGCTCGCGGACGAGCGCGCCCTCTCCACGGGCTTGCGCGCGCTCGCCTCGGGGATGAAGGGCGTCGAAGCGCCGGCGCGCGCCGAGACGGCGCTGCTCGCCGCCTTCCGCGCCCGCACAGCCTCCGCCGCCGGGGGCGACGAAGATGCGCGCCGCGCCGTGGCGGCCGCGGCGACTACGACGGCGACCACAAATACGACGGCGACCACGAATACGGGGGTGGCTGCGAATACGACGGCGGCTGCGAAGGCGGGCGCCAACGTCGTCCCGCTGACTTCGCGCGCGGCGACGCGTCCCTGGTCGTGGGTGAAGACGGCGGCGGCCGCCTCGATGGCCGCGGCGGCGTCGCTCGCGCTCTTCGCCCTCGTGCGGCCGGGCGCGCCGGTTGACGCGCGCCGCGCCGCGGGGGCCGCCCCCGACAGGCACGCCGCCATGATAGAGCCGCCGCCCGGGGCCATCGGCGTGCAGAAAGCCTCGCAGCCCCCCGCGGGCGCGGCCCCCTCTATGGCCGGCGACGTGGCCGGCGCCGAGCAGGCGATGGCGCCCGCCGTCGAGACGGATGACAGGCCGTCGCGCGCCGCCTACGCGCCGCGCCCGCGCGCCGTCAACGCCTCCTACGTCGCGGGCCGCGGCCGCACTCCGCCCTCGCGCCCCGCGCCCGCCGCCGTGCAGGAGGTCGCGACCGACTTCATCCCGCTCGTGCAGGGCGCGCAGTACGCGCAGGCCGAGATGAGCCACCTCGTCAGGGTCGAGCTGCCCCGCACGGCGCTCGCCAGCTTCGGCCTGCCGGTTGACGCCGAGGCCGCGAGCGGCCGCGTCAAGGCCGACGTGCTGCTCGGCGAGGACGGCGTCGCGCGCGCCATACGCTTCGTCCGCTGACGCGGGCGTGAAACCTCCCGGGCGGGGGCCCCTGCGCGCCGGCGACGCCGGCCTTACGGGCTCAGGGCCGCGGCCGCCGGCCGCCGGGCCCCCGCGCGGAGACCGTCGAGGCGAGCCCGTCAGGATTTTCTTCAGGACCGAAAACCAAAAGGAGTGACTGTATGCAGAGGAAGCTAATCGCCTTCGCGGCCGCCGCGGCCATCCTGGGCAACGCCCTCGGGGCCTCGGCGCAGGAAGACCGGCGCAAGTTCGTCATCACGACGCCGCCGCAGGAGGAGGATGTTCTCATCGCGCAGGGGCCGGCCGGCGTCGCCCCGCCGGCGCAGACCGAGATTCGCGGCGACAACCTCGTCTTCGTGGCGACCGAGATGAGCTTCTCGGGCAAGCTCGTCAAGGGCGCGCCCTACTCGGCGCAGGCCGTGACCGAGACGGTCCAGCAGCTTTCGGACGGCAACCGCATCGTCCGCCGCAACACCGCGCAGGTCTACCGCGACTCCGAGGGGCGCACGCGCCGCGACCAGACGCTCGGCTACATCGGCCCCTACGCCGCGCAGGGCGACCCGCCGCAGACCGTCTTCATCAACGACCCCGTCAGCGGCGTCCACTACATCCTCGACCCGGCGAAGAAGACGGCGCGCAAGCTGCCCCGCTTCGAGCTGCATTTCAAGGCCGAGTCGGACGCGGTCGCCGCTGCCGAGGAGCGCAAGCGCGTCGTCGAGGGCGCGGTCGAGAAGATAGAGATCGAGCGCACCTTCACGCGCGTCCCCGCCCCCGGCGCGCCGCCGGCGCCGCCGTCCACGGCCGTCGTCGTCGCCCCGCCGCCGCCGGGCGAGGGCATGCACTTCGAGTTCCTCCGCCACTCCTCGAAGCACGAGGCCAAGACCGAGAAGCTTGAGGCGCGCTCCTTCGACGGCGTGACGGCCGAGGGCACGCGGACGACGACGACCATCCCGGCCGGCGAGATAGGCAACGAGCAGCCCATCCAGATAGTTGACGAGCGCTGGTACTCGCCCGAGCTACAGGTCGTCGTCATGACCCGCCACAGCGACCCGCGCGCCGGCGAGACGACCTACCGCCTGACCAACATCTCGCGCGCCGAGCCCTCGTCCGCGCTCTTCCAGGTGCCCGGCGACTACGCCGTCAGGGACACCACGCCCCCGGCCGGCGTCCGCCGCGCGCGCCGCCCCGCCGCCCCGGCCGCGCCCCCGCAGGAGCTTGACTAAAGGCGACACGCGGGCCGCGGCAGGCGGCTGGCGGCGCAGCACAGGGCGCACAAAAACTGCGGGCGGGGCGAGTGACGAATCTCGCCCCGCCCGCAGTTTTTTTGTGCGCCCTGCTTGCTTTAGCGGCTCAGGCGGCCCGGCGCGCGCGCCGCCACTTGGCGCGTGTGTAGGCGATGCGGAAGCCCTGGCGCTCGGCGTTGCGCTGCGACGCGGAGCCCGGCAGCGCGCACATCATGGCGAGGTCGCAGCCGAGCCCGGCGGCGAAGCGCAGGCGCGCGTCGAGCAGGGCGAGTTGCGCGCCGCGCCCGCGCGCCTCGGGGACGGTGCTCGCGCCGGCCAGCAGCGCCACGCCCTCGCAGACGCTCATCGCGCCGGTGGCGACCGCCCGGCCGCCCAGCTCCGCGAGGAACGAGAAGGCGTTCGCGCGCCGCGCGCTGACCTTCGCCAGCCCGAGCATGAAGTCGCCGTAGCCGGAGTCGCTCCACCCGCGCGCGGAGGTCTGCGCCCACAACTCGTCCTCGCCCTCGGCGGCGGGGCGGACGCGCAGGTCCCCGGACGGCGCGCGCGCGTCGGCCTCGCGCGCGCCGGCGCCGAGCGGGCGGAACATGACGTTAGTGAACTCGACCGCCTGGTAGCCGCGGCCGTTCAGGAGGCCGGGCAGCGACGCGTCGGCCAGCGGGCTGACCTCGTGGAAGGCGTCGGCGCCGCGGCTGAAGAAGAACTCTTCGAGGCGGCCGAAGTCTTCGGCCGCGGCCGGTTCGAAGAGGCCGAGGCCGAAGGTCTGCGTGACGGGCGACTCGACGCCGTCGAACATGGCGTAGGCGCCGGCGACCTCCGTCCAGCACGCGCCGCTCTCGGGCGAGACGCGCGCGCGCGCCTCGACGAAGTCGGCGTTGCCCTGCATCTCGGCGCGCTCCAAGCGCCGCGACAGCGACAGGTCTGAGAAGATGTGCGCCCTTTCGTCACTCATGTCTTGTCCGGTCCCTTGTTAAGCCTTCGGCAGACCCTTGCGCGCCACGCCGCTCATCACCTCGCAGAAGCGGTCGAGTTCGCCGAGCGTGGTGTAGACGGAGGGCGTCACGCGGACGCCCTTGAACTCGTCGTGGACGATGGGCGTGGCGAAGATTTTGTGGCGGCGCATCAGGTGGTCGCAGAGCGCGACGGGCTCGGTCCCCTCCAACTGGACGTTGGCGAGCGCGCACGACTGGCGGTCGTCGAACGAGGTGTTGAAGCGCACGCCGGGCTCGCCCTTCAACTGGTTCATCCAGCGGCGCGCGAGGAAGCGGAGCCGCGCCTCCTTGCGCTCGGGGCCGACGCCCTGGTGGAAGAGCAGCGCCTCGCCGATGGCCAGGCGCTGCGCGGCCGAGCGCGTGCCCGTCTCCTCGAACTTGCGGATGTCGGCGTCCTGCGCCTTCTCGGCCGCGAAGAGCGGCCAGACCTTCGATATCCTGTCGCGCCTGACGTAGAGCATCCCCGTCCCCTTCGGCGCGTGCAGCCACTTGTGCAGCGACGTGCCGAAGTAGTCGCAGCCGAGGTCTTCGCGACTGAAGCGGAACTGCGCGAAGGAGTGCGCGCCGTCAACAATCGTCTCGGCGCCGCGCCGCCGCGCCATCTCGCAGATGTCGCGGACGGGCGTAATCTGCCCCGTCAGGTTAATCATGTGCGAGACGAGGACGAGCCGCGTGCGCGGCGTCATCCCGGCCTCGTAGGCGGCCGTTATCTCCGAAGGGTCTTTCGGCGGGACGGGGAGCCTGACGAGCTTCAGGACTATGCGGTCGCGCCGCTCGCGCTGGCGCAGCGTGGTCAGCATGCGCGGGTAGTCCTGCGTCGTCGTCAGCACCTCGTCGCCGGGCCTGAGGTCGAAGCCGAAGAGCAGGGCTTCGAGCGAGTCAGAGGCGTTGCGCGTGATGGCGACCTCCTCGCGGTCGCACCCCATGAGTTCCGCGAGCCCCGTCCTGATAGTCTCGGACTGCGGCTCAAGGATTTGCCACATCGTGTAGGCGGTGGCGTCCTCCTGCTGCCAGGTGTAACGCACCAGCGCCTCGGTGACGATGCGGGGCGAGGGCGAGACGCCGCCGTTGTTGAGGTTCACCAGCCCCCGCGTGACGGAGAAAGATTGCTGGATGTCGAACCAGAAGTCCTCGTCGCGCGCCGCCTCGGCCGCAGGCAGGTGGGCCACGCGCTTCGCGGCGGCGCGCACGTCTTTGAGCAGCGAGGCGACCGCCGACGACGAGAGCGCGGCGAGGCCGACGCCCTTGCCGACCGACGAGAGGAAGCGCCGCCTGTCGAGCGCGCCCGGGTAGTGTTCCATCTTCTCTGACACCTTCCTCGAAGACTTTTTCCCTGACACCTTCCTCGAAGACTTTTTCCCCGACACCTTACTCGGCGATTTCCTCATCGCGGCTCAGGGCTCGACCGAGACTTCTTTGAAGTCCCCGGCCGGGAGCGGTATGCGGAGCCTGCGCGCCGCGGGGTCGTAGGACGAGGGGTCGTAGCCGCCGGCGTCGCGTCCGTCGAAGGCGACCCGGCGCGGCTTCCAGGGCAGCCCGAGGTATTCGACGGCGGTGAAGGGGCGCGCGCCGGCGTACGAGCCTTCGCGCGAGAGGGAGACGCGCGTGCCCGTGTGCGTCAGGGTCGTCGTGCGCGACGCGCCGTAGCCGTCGCCCGCGTCCTCGTAGAGGCGGCCGCCCGCCTCCCGGCGCGGCGCCCCCGCGGGCGTCTGAGGCGAGGGCGTCGCGGCCGGCGCGCCGTAGACGGCGACGAGCGTCAGCGGCGCCCGCGCCATCTCGCCCGTGTGCTGGACGACCGCCTGCGTGGGGATGACCGCGCCGGCGCGCGCGAAGAGCGGCAGCCGTTCGAGCGGCGCCTCGACCTCGTAGTCGCGGCCGCCCTCGTAGGTCCTGCCCGTCCACCAGTCCACCCAGTCGTCGCCGGCGGGGAAGTAGACCCCGCGCCTGGTCGCCGCCTCGCGCACGACAGGCGCCACGAGCAGGTCAGGGCCGACGAGGTACTCGTCCTCGACGGTGTAGGCGCGCTGGTCGTCCGGGTACTCGAACCAGAGCGGGCGCATGACGGGCTCGCCCGCCGCGGCGTGCTCGCGGAAGAGCGTGTAGAGGTACGGCAGCAGTTGGTAGCGCAGCTCGACGCTGGCGCGGTTGACGCGCGTGAACTGCTCGCCGAACGCGTAGGGCTCGTGCGGGTTCGAGCCGGCCTCGGAGTGCGAGCGCAGGAACGGCGTGAGCGCGGCCGCTTGGAGCCAGCGCGCGTAAAGCTCGGGGCTCGGGTTGCCGGAGAAGCCGCCCACGTCCGCGCCGACGAAGGGCACGCCCGAGACGCCGAGGTTGAGGAGCATCGGGATTGAAAGTCTCAGGTGGTCCCAGCTCGCCACGTTGTCGCCCGTCCAGACGGCCGAGAAACGCTGGACGCCCGCGTAGCCGGCGCGCGTCAGCACGAAGGGGCGCTCGCCCGGGCGCAGCCGCCTCAAGCCCTCGAAGGTCGAGCGCGCCATCTGCATCCCGTAGACGTTGTGGTAGCGCGCGTGCGCGCCGGCCTCGCCGTCGCCCGCGTGGCGCGCCGACAGCGGGAAGGTCTTCATCGGGTGGTGGTAGACGTCGGGCTTCGGCGTCTCTTCGGAGAGGAAGACGCCGGGCTCGTTCATGTCGTTCCAGAAGCCGGCGACGCCCTCGTCCACGTGTTGACGGTAGAGCGAGCCGAACCACTCGCGCGCGCGCGCGTCGGTGAAGTCGGGGAAGGCGCAGACGCCGGGCCAGACCGTCGCGCGCAGCTCGCTCCCGTCGGCGTTTTTAACGAAGTGGCCGCCCGCGCGGCCGTCGCGGTAGGCGTGGTAGTTCTCGTCAACCTTGACGCCGGGGTCAACGATGACGACGACGCGAAAGCCCTGCTCGCGCAGGTCGGCTATCATCTTCCGCGGGTCGGGGAAGCGCTCGCGGTTCCACGTGAAGACGCGGAAGCCGTCCATGTAGTCAATGTCGAGGTAGATGACGTCGGCCGGCACGCGCGACTCGCGGAAGCCGCGGGCGACCTCGCGCACGCGCGCCTCCGGGTAGTAAGACCAGCGCGACTGCTGGTTGCCGAGCGCCCAGAGCGGCGGCAGCGGCGCGCGCCCGGTCAGGCCGGTGTAGTCGCGCAGCACGGCGCGCGGCGAGCGCCCGCGGCCGCCGGTGAAGACGTAGTAGTTCAGCTCGCCGCCGGCCGCGCCGAAGGTCACGCGCGCCGGGTCGGTCTTCCCCATGTCGAAGTAGGAGCGCGCGGTGTTGTCGAAGAAGAGGCCGTAGGCCACGCCGCGCCCGCGCCCCGGCGCGCGGGCGCGGCCGCCTGCCTGCGCGCCCTCGGGCCGCGCGGCGGCGGCGTCGCGCTCGTGGCGCAGCGCCGTGTAGAAGCCGACGGACTGGTAGATGGGGTCGAGGCCGCGCGGGTAGCCGTAGGTGTCCGTGTTCCACATCACGAAGTGCTGCGTGTCGCGCGAGAGCGTCGCGCCCGCCTTCTCGCCGAGGCCGTAGTAAGTCTCCCACTCGACGCGGCGCTTAGAGCACTCGACCGCGCCGGTGTCGGGGTCGAACGAGGGCGGGCGGGCCGGGTCGTCCTCGACGACGACGCGCCCCCCTGCGTCGAGCACGGTGACGAGGAAGGGGCGGCGGCGGACGACGATGGTCGTCCCGTTCAGCGATGAGATTCTGATTTCGTCGGCCGACTCCGTGACTTCGGCCGCGACCGTCTTGCGGTCTTTGGGCTCGACGGCGTAGGAGAAGTCGCGGCCGAACGCCCCCGCGGGCGCGAGCCGGACGCGCACGGCCTCAAGGTCTTGAAAGGTGACGGCGACGCGCGCGCCCGAGGTGAGCGCGAGCACGACGCCTTCGGGGCGGCGCTCGACGGCGCGCACGTCCCCCGCGGCGCGCCACGCCGCGCGCGCCTCTTCGGGCGCCGCCGCGCAGAGCAGAAAGGCCGCGGCCAGCGCCGCCGGCAGAAGACTGCGCGCGCGCCCGCGCGTGAGACGTTCGCTCATGTGCTGCCTCGTCCTCCTCGTGTCTGCGCGAGTCTGGCCGCCGAGAGACGGCGACACGGCTGTTGACCGTTAGCCGCGAGCCTGCGTCCCCGCGTCTCTGCGCTCAACCCTCCCGCGCCCTTCCTTCAGCGCGAGGAGGCGGGCGGCGGCGGCGCCGGCGGCGGCTCGCCTTGACCCGCATCGTCTCCGGCGTCGTCCCCGGCGCCTTCCACCGCGCCGCCGCCGGCGGGGCGCGACTCGCAGAAGCGTTGGACGCCCTGAAAGAGCTGGCCGCATTGCTGCTCGGGCTTGAGGCCGAAGCGCTTGCACTGCTGGTGCTGCCAGGTGACGCCCTTGAGGAAGTCGGTCTGGCGCGGCACGCCGTCGCAGAAGCCGGGCGTCGGGCGGCTCTCGCGCAGGCACGCCTCCATGAAGACGCCGTTGCGCACCGTGTCGGCGAAGCCGTTGACGCGCGCGTGCCGCGCGGCCGCCTCGTTCAGACAGCCCTCGTTGTCTGTGCGCCGGCCGTACTCGGCGCCCTCCGTGAGGGTCTGCCGGCCCGCCTCCATCAGCCCCGGCCCGTACCTGCTCACCACGAAGTAGCCGGCCACGACCGCCCCCACTATCAGCAGCGCCAGCAGCACGCCGGCCGCGAGCAGAACCTTCATCCACGTCGGCATCGGAAGCTCCTCGGGAATGGGCGGCGGGCGCCGGCGCCCGGGCGGCGCGACATAACGAAGGCTCGCCTACCGTCCACCTACCGCCCGCCGTTCACCCTTTCATAAACGACCTCGCCGTTAAAGACGGTCAGGTCGGGCTGCGTGTTCAGAATCTCGTGGGGCGCGATTGTCAGGAGGTCTTTGGAGTGGACGACGAGGTCGGCGAGCATGCCGACGGCGACGAGCCCCTTGTCGCGCTCCTCGAAGGTGGCGTAGGCCCCCTCGGCCGTGTAGTTGCGGATGGCGTCCTCTATCGTGAGCCGCTGCTGGGGCCACCAGCCCCACGCGGGGTCGCCTTCGGGGCTCTGGCGCGTGACCGCGGCGTAGAGGCCGAGGTAGGGGCTGATGGGCTCGACCGGCCAGTCGGTGCCGAAGGGGACGGGCACGCCGTGCGCCATGAACGTGCGCCAACTGTACGCCCCGAGCACGCGGTACTCGCCCAGGCGCTCCTGCGCCCACCGCTTGTCGGAGATGGCGTGCGACGGCTGCATCGAGGCGATGACGCCCAGGTCGCGGAAGCGCGCGAAGTCGGTCGGCGCGACCACCTGCGCGTGCTCGACGCGGTGGCGCGTCCTGTTCGCCTCCCTGCGCGACTGGCGCAAACTCGCCTCGTCGAAACGCGGGAAGACGTAGTCGCCCTTCCTCAAGACCTGCGTGTCGGCTGGGGACGGCCCCGCGGCCGTCCCGCCCGCGCCCGCGGGGCGCGACTTCGCCGCCGCCTCGTAGCCGTCGAGCGCCATGCGGTTGGCGCGGTCGCCTATGCAGTGGAGCGTTATCTGGAAGCCGGCGGCGTCGCGCTCGGCTATCATGCGGGTGAGCTGTTCGGGCGGCATGCGCGGGATGCCGCTGTTGTGCGGGTCGTCGGCGAAGGGCGCGAGCATGGCGGCGGTGCGCGAGCCGAGCGTGCCGTCAACGTAGCCCTTGAGCGCCGTCAGGCGAAGGCGCAGCGGGTCGTCCCCGTGCGACGCGAACTCGGCGCGCTCGGCCCTGAGCGCCTCGACCGTGTTCTCGAACTGCTGCCACTCGGCGACGCGCACGGTGAGCTTGCCCCGGCGCAGCAGCTCGCGGTAGAGCGGCGTGGCCTCGGCGCTCGGCACGTCGTTGGTCTGGACGGAGGTGATGCCGTAGCGGCGCGCCTCGGCGAGCGCGCGGCCGATGGCCTCGGCCTGCTCGGCGCGCGTCGGCGCGGGGACGACGCGCGCGACGAGGCCGCCGGCCGTCTCCTTCAAAATGCCCGTCGGCTCGCCCCGCGCGTCGCGGAGGATTTCGCCGCCCTGCGGGGCCTGCGTCTCGCGCGTCACGCCGGCCTCCCGCAGCGCCCGCGTGTTGACCCAACTGACGTGGCCGTCAACGCGCTGGAGGATGACGGGGTTGTTCGGGGCCGCCTCGTCCAGGTCGCCCCTGGTCGGCCACTCGCCGCCCCAGAGCGTGTGGTCCCAGCCGCGCCCCGTGACCCACGCGCCGGCCGGCAGCTCGCGCGCGCGCTCGGCCACGCGCCGCTTCGCCTCGGCCAGCGTCCGCGCGCCGACGAGGTTGACGCGCATCAGCGAGAGGCCGCCGCCGAGGAAGTGCAGGTGCGCGTCGTTGAAGCCGGCCGTGACGAGGCGGCCCTTGAGGTCTACCGTGCGCGCGCCCTCGTAGGCGGCCTCTATGTCGCGCGTCGCGCCGACGGCGACGATGCGCCCGCCCTCGACGGCGACGGCTTCCGCGAGCGCGCCGCGCGCGTCGCCGGTGAAGACCTTGCCGTTGACGAGGACGAGGCCGACCGGGCGGCGGCGCCCGCGGCGCTGCGCGAAGGAGTCGGGCGCGGAGAGCGCGGCGAGCGCGCAGGAGGCGGCGAGCAGGGCGGCCGCGAGCGTTTTTCGGAGGCGCATTCTCTTAAACTCTGCGGGACGGGATGAGTCGAGACGCCGCTTTTTATACCACCTTTCGGCGCGCGCCGCGCAGCGAAAACCGACCCGGGGTCGCGCCCCCTCCGGGCCTTCTGCTAGACTCGCCCGTCGGAACCGTATGGGCGCTCAGGCGACACAAGGGCCGGCGGCGGCGGCGGACGGGCGCGTCGCGCGCGCCTACCGCTTCGCAGACCTCTCCGGCTACACCTTCGGGCAGCGCCTCGCCGTCCGCGCCGCCGCCCTCGTCTTTCACCTCCTCATCCGCCTCGTGGGCTCTACGCTGCGCTTCCGCGTCGAGGGGCGCGAGCACTGGGACGCGGCCGAGCGCGGCGGCCGGCTCCCCATCTACACCTTCTGGCACGAGCAGATTTTCGCGGGCACTTACTTCTTCCGCGGCCGCGGCATCGTCATCATGACCTCGCGAAGCTTCGACGGCGAGTACATCGCGCGCTTCATCCAGCGCTTCGGCTACGGCGCGGTGCGCGGCTCGTCGTCGCGCGGCGCGGTGGGCGCGCTCGTCGAGCTGGCGCGGCTCGTCCGCGGGGGCTGCCCGGCCGGCTTCTCGATAGACGGCCCGCGCGGGCCGCGCCGCGTGGCGAAGATGGGCGCCGTGCTGCTCGCCAAGAAGACGGGGCAGCCCGTCCTCGCCTTCGGCGTCAACGCCGAGCGCTGCTGGCGGCTGCCGAGCTGGGACCGGATGCAAATCCCCAGGCCCTTCTCGCGCGTCACGGTCAGCTTCGCGCCGCCCTTCCTCGTCGCGGCGGACGCCGACGACGAGGCGCTGCGCGCCCGGCGCGACGAGTTGCAGCGCGCGCTCGAAGCCGTCACCGCCTGAAGTTTCGCGTGGCGCGCGCCGCCGCGCGTGTAGTAGGATTGCGTCACACCCGCAGTCACAAAGGCGCCGTCTTGTTTCGAGGAAAATTTCTCTTCCGAGGAGAGCCGCATGATTAACCAGGAGCGCATCAAGAACCTTCTGCTCGAACTCGTCCAGATAGACTCCATCTCGCGCGAGGAGCGCGACGTCGCGCAGCGCATCAAACAGTTGTGCGAGGGGATGGGCGCCGAGGTCGAGATAGACGACGCCGGCGAGAAGGTCGGCGGCAACACCGGCAACGTCATCGCGCGCTTCCCCGGCACGCTCCCCGGAGCCGAGCCCATCATGATGAGCGCGCACATGGACACCGTCGTCCCCGGCAAGGGCGTCAAGCCCGTCGTCGAGGGCGACATCATCCGCACCGACGGCTCGACCGTGCTGGGCGGCGACGACAAGTCGGGCTGCGCCGTCATCATCGAGACCATCCGCAGCCTACAGGAGCAGAACATCCCGCACGCGCCGATTGACGCCGTCTTCTCCATCTGCGAGGAGGTGGGCCTGCTCGGCGCCAAGCACCTCGACATGTCGAAGGTGCGCGCGCGCTACGGCATCGTCTTCGACTCGGACGACCCCGGCTTCCTCTTCACCAAGGGGCCTTCGGCCAACCACTTCGAGTTCCGCATCTACGGGCTCGAATCGCACGCCGGCGTCGCGCCCGAGCAGGGCATCTCGGCCATCAAGATAGCGGCCGAGGCCATCAACAACATGAAGCTCTTCCGCATCGACGACGAGACGACCGCCAACATCGGCGTCATCCGCGGCGGCGAGGCGACCAACATCATCACCAACTTCGTCGCGCTCAAGGGCGAGGCGCGCTCGCTCGACGACGCCAAGCTCGAAGCCCAGACCGCGCACATGGTCAAGTGCCTCGAAGACGCCGCGGCCCGGTACGAGGTGACGGTCGAGGGCGTGACGACCCGCGCGCGCGTCGAGTCGGAAGTCTCGCGCGAGTACTACGCGATGGACGTCTCGGACGACTCGCGCGTCGTCAGGCTGGTGAAGGAGGCTGCCACGCGCATGGGGCTCAAGGTCGAGACGATGGCCTCGGGCGGCGGCTGCGACGCCAACATCTTCAACAAGCGCGGCATCGAATGCGCCAACCTCGGCACAGGGATGCGCGCCATCCACACCGTCAAGGAGTGGCTCGACGTCAAGGACATGTACGCCTCGGCCAACATGACGTTTGAGATTATGCGCCTCAACGGCGAGGCCGCGTCGAGGTAGAGGTTGGGAGGCGAGGTCGGAGGGTGAGACTCGCACGCCACGCAAGCCTTTTGCTTGCCGCCGCCGTCCTGCTGTCGGCGACGGCCGCCGGCGCGGGCGCGCAGCGCGGGGCGGCGCGCGCCGGGGAGCGAGGGCGGCAGGCGAGCCGCGCCGGGCGTGGCGAGCCCGGTCACGCCGCCGCGGTCGAGCGCCGGATAGAGGCGCTGCTCGCGCGGATGACGCTCGCGGAGAAGCTGGGGCAGTTGCAGCAGTCGGGCGGCGACGTCGCGGGCAAGGCCAACCCCGATCTGTTCGAGGCGGCGCGCGCCGGGCGCCTCGGCTCGACGCTGGGCGTGCGCGGGGCGCGCAACGCCAACGAGTTGCAGCGCGCGGCCGTCGAGGAGTCGCGGCTGAAGATTCCGCTCATCTTCGGCTTCGACGTGATTCACGGCTACCGGACGATTTTTCCCATCCCCCTGGGCGAGGCGGCGAGCTGGGACCCGGAGTTGGCGGAGCGCGCGGCCCACGTCGCCGCGGCCGAGGCGCGCGCGGCCGGCGTCGCGTGGACTTTCGCGCCGATGGTGGACGTGGCGCGCGACGCGCGCTGGGGGCGCGTCGCCGAGGGCGCGGGCGAAGACCCCTACCTCGGCTCGGCGTTCGCCCGCGCGCGCGTGCGCGGCTTTCAGGGGTCGGACTACTCGGCGCCCGACCGCGTCGCGGCCTGCGCCAAGCACTTCGCGGCCTACGGCGCGGCCGAGGGCGGGCGCGACTACAACACGACCGACATGAGCGCCGCGCGCCTGCGCGAAGTCTACCTGCCGCCCTTCAGGGCGGCGCTCGACGCGGGCGTCGCCACCTTCATGAGCGCCTTCAACGACCTCAACGGCGTGCCCGCCACCGGCAACCGCTTCCTGCTGACCGACGTGCTGCGCCGCGAGTGGGGCTTCGACGGCTTCGTCGTCAGCGACTACACCTCCGTGCAGGAGATGATTCCGCACGGCTACGCGGCCGACGGGGCGGACGCCGCGCGGCTCGCGCTCTCGGCCGGCGTCGAGATGGAGATGGTCAGCCGCCTCTACAACGAGCACGGCGCGGGGCTGCTCAGGGAGCGCAGGCTCGCCGCGGCCGCGGTGGACGAGGCCGTCCGGCGCGTCCTGCGCGTCAAGTTCCGCGCCGGCCTCTTCGACCGCCCGTACGTGGACGAGGCGCGCGAGGCTTCGGCGCTGCTGAGCGCCGGGAACCTGCGCGCTGCGCGCGAGGCGGCCGCCCGCTCGCTCGTGCTTCTGAAGAACGAGCGCGGGACGCTGCCGCTGAGAAAGGACCTGCGCGCGGTCGCCGTCATCGGCCCGCTGGCGGACGACCCGCGCGCCATCATCGGCTCGTGGTCGGGCGACGGGCGGCCGCAGGACGCGGTGACGCTGCTCCAGGGCGTCAGGGCGAAAGTCTCGCCGCGCACGCGCGTCACGTACGAGAAGGGCGTGGCGATAGAGGGGCGCGGCGTGACGGGCAACTACGACGCGCCGCCGCCCGCCCCGAGCGCGGCGGGCGGGACGAACGTCGCCGCCGCGGGCGACGTAGACCCCGCGCGGCTGGCGACGACGCCCGCCGCCGCCGACTCGTTCGAGCGCGCCGTGCGCGCCGCGCGCGAGGCGGACGCGGTCGTCGTCGCCGTCGGCGAGACGGCCGACATGAGCGGCGAGGCCGCCTCGCGCACCACGCTCGACCTGCCCGGCCGCCAGTTGGAGCTTTTGCAGGCCGTCCACCAGACCGGCAAGCCCTACGTCGTCGTCCTGATGAACGGCCGGCCGCTCTCCGTCAACTGGGCGGCCGAGAACTCGCCCGCGATACTCGAAACGTGGTTCGCGGGCACGCAAGGGGGCCCGGCCATCGCCGACGCGCTCTTCGGCGACGCGAACCCGGGCGGCAAGCTGCCCGTCACCTTCCCGCGCGCGGCCGGCCAGCAGCCCTTCTACTACAGCCAGCCGCCGACGGGGCGCCCGCCGTCGGGCGAGAAGTACACGTCGAAGTACCTGGACGCGCCCGTCGCGCCGCTCTACCCCTTCGGCCACGGGCTCTCTTACACGACCTTCCGGCTGTCGAACCTGCGCCTGAGCGCGCCGCGCGTCACGGCGGGCGGGAGCGTCGAGGTCGGCGTCGAGGTCGAGAACACGGGGCGGCGCGAGGGCGACGAGGTCGTCCAGATTTACGTCCGCGACCCCGTCGCCTCGCGCGTCCGGCCCGTCAAAGAGCTTCGCGGCTTCCGCCGCGTCACGCTCGGGCCGGGCGAGCGCCGCGCGCTGACCTTCAGGCTCGGGCCGGCCGAGCTGGGCTTCTACGACGACGCGGCGCGCTTCGCCGTCGAGCCCGGCGCCTTCAGGGTCACGGCCGCGCGCAGCTCCGCCGACCCCGACGCGCTCGAAGCGACCTTCGAGGTCACGGCCAGATGAACATGGACGACGAAGAGTTGAAGCAGGAAGAGGCGTCGGCGGAAGAGTCGCGGCCCGAAGAAGCGACGCCCGAAGAAGCGACGCCGGAAGAGGCGACGCCGGAAGAGGCGCGGCCGGAAGAGGCGTCGGAGGCCGACGCCGCAGGGGAGGTGGAGGCCGGCGGCGCGCGCGCGCCGGCGCGCGAGGGCTACCGGAGCGGCTACGTGGCGCTGGTGGGGCGGCCGAACGCGGGGAAGTCAACGCTTCTGAACCGGATGGTGGGCGAGAAGATTGCGGCGGTGTCGAACAAGCCGCAGACGACGCGCCACCAGATTCGGGGCGTCATCACGCGCCCGGAGGGGCAGATTGTTCTGGTTGACACGCCGGGCGTCCACCAGCCGGGCTACCTGCTCAACCGGCGGATGATGGCCGCCGTCCACGACGCGCTCGAAGGCGTTGACCTCGTCTGCCTCATCCGCGACGCCTCCGTCCCGACGGGGAACGGCGACCGCTTCGTGCTCGACCTCGTCAGGCGCTCGGGCAAGCCCGCCGTCCTGCTCCTCAACAAGACCGACAGGCTCGACGACAAGCGCGCCCTGCTCCCGCTCATCGAGTCCTACTCGCGCGAGCACGAGTGGCGCGGCGTCGTCCCGCTCTCGGCGCGCACCGGCGACCAGCTCGAAGACCTCATCAGGGAACTCATCGGCGCCCTCCCCGAAGGCCAGCCCGTCTTCGAGGAGGACGAGCTGACCGACCAGAGCATGCGCACGCTCGTCGCCGAGATGGTGCGCGAGAAGATTCTCCACGTCACGGGCGAGGAGATTCCGTACGTGACGGCGGTCGTCACCGAGCGCTACGAGGAGGTGTCGGAGGGGCTGACGCGCGTCTACTGCGCCGTCTACGTCGAGCGTTCTTCGCAGAAGAGCATCATCATCGGCAAGGGCGGCGCGCGCCTCAAGCAGATAGGCACGGAGGCGCGGCGCGACGTCGAGCGGCTGCTCGGCCACAAGGTCTACCTCGAACTCTTCGTCAAGGTCGAGGAGGGCTGGCGCGACTCGCCGCGCGCTCTCAGCGAAATGGGGATAGAAGATTAGCGCCGGGGACTGAGCGCCGAGGGCTGAGTGAAGACGGGACGCCGCTCGTCACACGGCGCACGGCACTCAGTCCTCAGTACTTTTTACCTATGAACTGGTACGCGGTTGACGTGAAGGCGGAGGAGGCGGCGCGCGAGGCGGTGGAGTACGCGCTGATGGAGGCGGGCGCGCTGGGGACGGAGCAGCGCGGCGCGGCCGGCGGCGAGGGGCTGGTCGCCGTCGCGGGCTACTTCGAGACGGAGCCGGCCGTCGAGCACGTGCGCGGGGCGATGCTCGAAGCGCTGAACATCTACGGGCTGGCGTCGTCGGGCGTGCGCGAGCTGGCGCTGCGCGAGGTGGAGGGGCGCGACTGGCTTGCGGAGTGGAAGAAGGGCTGGCGCCCGGTGGAGGTCGGCCGCTTCGTCGTCGCGCCGCCGTGGAGCGACGTGCCGGAGGGCGGCGGCCGCCTCGTCATCCGCGTCGAGCCGGGCATGGCCTTCGGCACGGGCACGCACGAGACGACGCGGCTGTGCCTCGCCGCCGTCGAGCGTTGCTTCGAGGGCGGCAGCTTCCTCGACGTGGGCACGGGCACGGGCATCCTCGCCATCGCCGCCGCGAAGCTCAGGCCCGGGGCGCGCGTCGAGGCGTGCGACACGGACGCGCTGGCCGTCTCGGTCGCCGAAGAGAACGCGCGCCTCAACGGCGTGGCCGGGCAAATAGCCTTCCGCGTCGGCACGGTGGACGAGATGACGGCCTCGGCCGACCTCGTCTGCGCCAACCTGACGGCCGACGTCATCCTCCCGCTGCTGCCCGCGCTCCTCGGCGCGACCTGCGGCCGCCTCGTCCTCTCCGGCATCCTCGACACGCAGGCCGCGGAGGTCTGCGCGCGGCTCGTCGAACTCGGCGCGGCCGGCTACGAGGTCGCGCGCGACGGCGAGTGGGTGGCCCTGACGGTCTGAACACGGAATGACGCGAAGAAGGTTCTACGCGCCGCCGGGGGCGTTCGCGGCGGGCGGCTCGGCGGTCGCGCTGTCGGAGGAGGAGTCGCGCCACCTGCGCGACGTGCTGCGGCTGCGCGCGGGCGACGAGGCTTTCGTCTTCGACGGCGAGGGGCGCGAGTTCGCGTGCGTCGTGGCGGAGCCGGGCGGCCGCAAAGGCGCGGCGCGGCTCGAAGTGCGCGGGGCGGCCGAGCCGCCGAGCCCCGAGTCGCCGCTCGCGCTGACGCTGGCGGTCGCGCTGCTCAAGGGCGAGAAGTTCGACCTCGTCGTGCAGAAGGCGGTGGAGCTGGGCGTCGGCCTCGTCAAGCCCCTCTTGACGAAGAGGGCGGACGTGCGGCCGCGCGACGAGCGCGACGCCGCGAAGCGCGTCGAACGCTGGAACCGTCTCGCGCTCGAAGCCGCGAAGCAGTCGGGCCGCGCACGCGTCCCGAACGTCACGCGGCCGCTGGCCTTCGAGGCGTTCGTCGCCGGCGACGAGCCGGGTCGGGACTTCCCGCGGGTGATGTTCGCGGAGCGCGGCGGCGCGGGCCTGTGCGAACTGCCGCGCGCGGAGCCGCCGCCCACGGGCGCGGCGGCGCTCGTCGGCCCCGAAGGCGGCTGGGAGGACGAGGAGATAGAACTGGCGCGCGCGAACGGCTGGCGCGTCGTCACGCTCGGCGGCCGCACGCTCCGCGCCGAGACGGCCGCGATAATCGTCTGCGCCCTGCTCCAAAACCTCTACGGCGACCTGAAATGACGGGACGAAGGCGGAGGGGCGAAGGACGAAGTTCGGGCCGTTAAGCCTCCTCTTCGTCCTTCGCCCCTCCGCCTTCGTCGTTCCTTCTTCGTCGTTCCTTCTTCGTCGTTCGACGTTCGTCCTTCGACGTTCGTCCTTCGACGTTCGTCGTTCCTTCTTCGCCCCCGCCTTATTCTTTCGCGGCCAGCTCGCGGTTGAGGGAGAGGGCGCGGAGCGCCGCGTCGAGTTGCGCCTGAAGGCGGTCGCGCTCTTCGGAGGCGAGCTGCTTGTCTCTGGTGAGTTGTTCGAGGCGCGTCTCCTGCTGGTCGGCCTTCTGGACGTAGCGGGCGATGAGCGTGCGCGCCTCGGCCGTCTTGGCGAGCGCCTCGATGTTCTCGCGCAGGCGGCGCTGGTCGGCGGCTATCTCGGCCGTCTCGCGCTCGACGGCGGCGACGCGCCCGACGGCCGCGGCGAGCCTCAACTTGAGGTCGAGGATGTTTTGCAGCGCGTCGCGCGTCGCGTCGTCTATGTAGCGGCGCACGATGAAGAACTGTATCTGGTCGTAGGTGACGTTCGAGAGAGCGTACGCCTCGACGCCCTCGTCGCGCTCGGCCACCAGCAGCTCGCGCGTCTGGTTGGCCGGCAGCTCGACGGCGAAGCGGTAGAAGCTCTGGCTCTTGCCGTCGGGCGCCGGCGTCAGCTTGTCGTCCAGCTCCCAGCCCGAGCGGACGGGGTGCTCGACGTAGACGGTGCGCGGCCGGTCGGTCTGGTTCCTGAGCGTGTAGTGCTTCTTCTGGCGGCGGTAGCGCGTCGCGTAGAGCGTGCCGCCGGCGATGCGGACGGCGAAGACCGGCGAATCCTCCTGCGCGTCGCGCACGGTGACGAGCGTGCCGAGGTCGAGCGCGAACGAGACGAGCCGCTTCTCGTCCGGCTTGAGGCGTTCGAGCAGCGCCTCGCCCGCGTAGGCGTCGCCGTCTATGACGGTCAGCGCGCCGCCTTCGAGCGTGAGGCGCGTCGTGTTCTTCAGAAGCATCCCCGACATCGGGCGCGTCCGCCCGTCCGACTGGCGGAAGACCGAGACGCGCGAGCCCTCCATCCGCGTCTGGAGGATGGGGATGAGCGCCGAGCGGTCGCGCCTGACCGTGACGGGCTGCTCGATGCGGTACTCGAAGAGGTCGCCGACCTCTGCGGCCTCGGCCGCAGCGACCACGCCCGACTGCCCGCCCGTCATCCTCTCGCCCAGCGTGGGCGCGGGGGCGCCGCCCGCGTACCCCACGGACGAGCCGCCGTCGAGCAGAAAGCTCTGGGCGGGCGCGGCCGTCGCGAGGTTGCTGACGTTGTTCGAGGTCAGAAACGAGGTCGAGTCGGCCGTGACGGTGACCGTCTCGCTGACGTTCGCGGGTTCGAGCCTGACGCCGACCCTGGCCGCGCGCCCCGCGCCGACCTTCAGCCCCGTGACGTTCACCGCCTTGAAGCCCGGCGCGGAGACCGTGACGGTGTAGACGCCCGCGGCGAGCGCCTGCGTGCGGAACGCGCCCTCGTCGTCGGTGACGGCCGTGAACTGCTGCCCCGTGGCGTCGTTCCTGACGGTGACGGCCGCGCCGGGGACGAAGGCGCCGTTCGGGTCAACCACCGAGCCGACGACGGTGTCGGGGGCCCCGCCGCCGCCGGCCTCGCCCGTCTCCGGCTCGTAGGTCTGCGGCGACAGGCTCAGGTCGGCGGGCATCGGGACGACGGGGCGGTAGCGGTAAAAGGGCTGCTGAATCGGCTGGATGAAGGAGACAGGCGTGCCCGAGATGAGCGAGAGCCGCACGTCAGTCCAGTCCTCGTCGCTCACGTTGTCCACGATGGCCCAGCCCTGGAAGAAGGGTTGGCCCTCGGCGTCGAGCACGACGCGGTAGGTCGTCTTCCAGATGGGCGCGGCGACGGTGTAGCTGACCAGCATCTCGCGCGCGCCCACGCCGTCGGAGGTGACGGTGATGGTCTTGGCGTCGCGCCGGCGCGCGCTCGCCGAGGCGGCGGCGAACTCGCCCACGTCGCGCCGCGTCCCCTCGTCGAGCAGGCGGACGGCGCGCACCTCCGCGAGGTCGAAGCTCTGTAGCTCGCCGCCCTCCGAGGCGATGACGAGCGCGTGCGTGACCGTCGCGGGCTTCTGAGGGTCCGTCTGCGCGCGCCGCTCCTCGACCGTCAGGACGGAGCCGGCGACCGTGCGCCCGGCCGAGGTCGTCACGGAGACGCGCGCCCCCTGCAACTGCCCGAGCACGCCGGCCAGGCCGCCTGAAGTCCCTTGGGTCGCCGCCGAGATGGAGAAGGGGATGTCGGCCATGCGCGCCGCGGGCGGGGCGCTGGAGTTGTAGCTGACCGCGCCGACGCGCCCGCGCCCGAGGTCGAGCACGACCATGGACTTCAGCACGTCGTCCACCTGCGACTGCTTGAAGGAGAGGTCAACCTCGGCGTGCCCCGTCACCGTGCCGCGCCGCTCGACGTAGGCGACGCCGTTGCTGTAGATGATGACGCGTCGAATCGGGAGCGCCTGCGGGGCGGCGGCCGCGCGCGCGACGCCGGGCGGCCTGCCGGTCGCGGCGTCGGCGTCGGCGGCCCCCGCCGCCTTCGCGGCCTTCACGACCGAGGCGCGAGCGCGGCGCTGCGCGCTCGCGTCCGGGGCCAGCGCCGTCAGACACAGCGCGAGCGTGACGTAGAGAGAGAGCCTGGCTTTCATCTTTGGGCCTCCGGAGAAGAGTCTGTTTTTTCGGCGCACGCCGCCCCGCCCCGGCCGCGGGGCCGGTGAAGTCGCATGCGGAAGTTGTTCACAGGGCAGCCGGGAGACGACCGGCTCGCTTGCAGAACGTTCGGCGTGACGATGTCTTGATGCGGATTTTCGTGCGGAAGGTTGGATGAGGGGGCGGCGGCCGGTAGACGGTGGCCAGTATAGAGCAGGAGATGGACGGCGGGCGGCGGGCGGCGGACTCGGCTTCGGCGTGAGTTGACGCCGGCCGTCACGCGGCGCGAGGCGGCGAAGGCTTTTCTACCGGCCGCCGGCTACGGTCTACTGTCTGCTTTCTTTTTTTGCCCTCCGGGCGCAGAATATCGGGACGCCGCGCCGCCGCCGAAAGTCTAAACGCGAGCGCGCCGCCGGGCGTATAAGTTTCCGGCCGGACGACCCCGAAGGCGGGGACTTGAAACGAATGGCACACAGCAAAGAAGAGGCGGTCGGGCGAGCGCGCCGCGACCTGGCGGCCCGGCTCGGCGTCCCCGAGGCCGAGGTCGGCGAGGGCTCGGTCGAGGAGGCGGACTTCCCCAACACCGCGCTCGGCGCGCCCGTGCGCGGCGAGATGAGCGGCATGATGATCACCTCGGGCTGGCGCATCCGCCTCGAAGCGGGCGGCCGAAGCTACGAGTACCGCGCCGACCGCGAGCAGCTTCGCCTGTACGACTTCAAAGGGAAGAATTACAAGGTCTGAGAAGGAGGAGCCGCGCGCCGCGCGCCGGGCTTTAGTCAAAGAGTGAGAGACGGACTCTCTCGCCCGCGCCCGACCCGCCGCGCGACGGCCCCCCGAAGGAGTGAGCAATGCACCGTAGAAACTACACGCTTCACGTGACGCTGGCGGCGGCGCTGGTCGTGCTGGCGGCCGCCGCCGGGCGCGTCGAGCGCTGGGAGTGGAAGCGCCGCGCCGCGCCCGTCCGCGTGACCGCGCCCGCGCCGCCCGCGCCGCCCGTCGCGCCGCGCGCCCCCGAAGTGTCCGAGGCGTTCGAGGAGCGCGACGCCGAGGTGCTCGTGCGCTTCCGCGAGGGCGTCTCCGCGGAGCGCGTCGAGGCCATCGCCGCCCGGCTCAACGACCGCGTGGAGGACAGGGTCGAGTCGGTCGAAGGGCTCGCCTCCATCGACGACCTCGACGACGCGTCGCCCGAGGCGGTCGCGGCCGAGTACGCCTCGCTCCCCGAGGTCGAGTACGCCGAGCCCAACCTCCGGATAGAACTGGACGACCCGCGCGAGGCCGACCACGGCGGGGGCTACGCCGGCGCCGTGGCGCTCGACGGGCCCAACGACCCGCGCTTCGCGGAGCAGTGGGGGCTCGCCAACACGGGGCAGCGCGGCGGCCGCTCGGAGGCCGACGTCAGCGCGCTCGCCGCGTGGGGCAAGACGAAGGGCAGCCGGAAGGTGGTCGTCGCCGTCCTCGACAGCGGCGTGGACTACACGCACCCCGACCTCGTCGGCAACATGTGGCGCCGCCCGGCCGACATGGAGATGTACTTCGACGAGCAGCTCGGCGTCGTCGACGACCACGACGGCTTCAGCGCCGTCGCCTCGGAGCGCGACCCGATGGACGAGAACGGCCACGGCACGCACTGCTCCGGCATCGTCGGCGCCGAGGGCGACAACGGCCTCGGCATCGTCGGCGTCAACTGGCAGGTCGAGATCATGCCGCTCAAGTTCATGAACAGCCGCGGCTTCGGCTCGACCAAGGACGCCATCGAGGCCATCAACTACGTCATCGCGCGCAAGAAGGAGGGCGTCAACGTCCGCGTCATCAGCGCGAGCTGGGGCTCGCCGGCGCGCTCGCGCGCGCTCGAAGACGTCATCCGCAAGGCGGGCGAGGCCGACATCCTCTTCGTCGCCGCCGCGGGCAACGACGGCGCGGACGCCGACCGCCGGCCGCACTACCCGTCGGGCTACAAGCTGCCGAACGTCATCTCGGTCGCCGCGCTCGACCGCCGCGACGAGCTGGCCGGCTTCTCGAACTACGGCGCCAAAGGCGTCCACCTCGCCGCCCCCGGCAAGGAGATTCTCTCGACGTGGCTCGGGCACGCCTTCGAGGAGCACTCGGGCACCTCGATGGCGACGCCCTTCGTCGCCGGCGTCGCCGGCCTCGTCCTCTCGGTCGAGCCGAACCTCTCGGTCAGGGAGCTGCGCGAGCGACTCTTCAGCACCGCCGACAGGCTCGACTCGCTGAAGGGCAAGGTCGTGACCGGCGGCCGCGTCAACGCCGCGCGCGCCGTCGGCGCCATGCAAATCAAGTAGTCGCTTTAACAGAACCGCGAACGTCGGCGGGCGGGTCGGGC
>DASVUF010000226.1:0-9278 GCA_036387195.1 Pyrinomonadaceae bacterium
GTTCGCGCGTCCCGGGCGTCGGGGCCGGGCGAACGGCCCCGGCGCCCCGGACTTTTGAACTTTGAACTTACTGCCTACCTGCGTCCGCCGCGGACGAGGAGCCCGATGACGAAGCCCGCGGCCGCCGCCACGAGCAGCGCCTGTCCGGGGTTCTGCCGCGCGTAGTCCTTAGCCTGGTTGGCGTACTCCGTGTAGTCCACCTCGCGCAGGCCCGAGAGCTTGTCGCCGACGACCGAAGCCTTGTCGCTCAGGAATTCCTTGGCCGTCGAGGCCGCGCCCGCGACCGACTGCCCGTACTCCTTGGCCTTCGCGCCGAGGCCCGAAGAGGTGGCCGTCGCCGCGCCGGTGGCCGCGCCGCCGCCGCCGCCCGTCGTCGTGCTCAACCCGCCGCCCGCCGAAGAGCCGCCGGCCGCGCCGGCGCCGCTGCCCATCCCGCCGCTCGCGCCGCCGCTGCCCGTGCCGCCGCTCGCGCCGCCGCTCGCAGTCCCACCGCCGCCGGCCGCCGAACCGCCCGCGCCGCCGAAGTCGCCAGTCTCGTTACCAGGTCTGTTCTGTGACATAGTCTTTCTCTCCTCACAAGGATAAATTAAAGTCTCGACAATGAAAGCGCGCGAGAGTTCGCTTCCAGAAAGAGCTTTTCCCGCCATTCGGGAGCAAGAGCCGTGCCGGCTGCGGCCGCCCGCCGCTTCCGCGAGGGAAAGGCCGGGGAAAGCCGCGCTCGCCCCGCGCCCGTTACAACTGGTTTTGTTGTGAAATTGTACGCGGCGAATGTAGCACAAGGCTCGGAACAATACATCACGAAATTTTTACCGTCTTGACTTGACTCTGTCTCGCGTCTGCGGTAAGTAAGTACTTACTTAAGATGTCGGCCGGAGAAAAGCTATGACCAGACAGACGGAGGCGGGGGGGGACGGCGGCGCGGCGGCGCCGCCGCCCACACAACACGGCGGCGTGCGCATGGCCGCCGACGAGCGCCGCCTGCAGATAGTCCAGGTCGCGCTGCGGCTCTTCTCGGAGCGCGGCTTCCGCGGCGCGACGACCAAGGAGATAGCGCAGGCCGCGGGCGTCTCCGAGGCCATCATCTTCCGGCACTTCGCCACCAAGGAAGACCTCTACACGGCCATCATCGATTACAAGGGCTGCGCGGGGCTCGGCGCGAGCCCCGTCGCGCCGGGGGAGGCGCGACCGCCCGTCGTCGAGCAGATTTGCGGCTGCGCCGGCGAGGCGCTCGCCGCGGCCGACGACCTCGAAGTCCTGCGCCGCATCGCGCTCTCGATGCTCGAACACCACCAGAGCGACCCGGACTTCCTCCGCATCCTGATGTACCTGGCGCTGGAGAGCCACTCGCTGGCGCAGGTCTTCTGGGACAAGAACGTCCGCGTGCTCTACGACTTCCTCGGCGACTACGTGCGGCGGCGCCAGCGCGAGGGCGCCTTCCGCGAGGTCGAGCCCTACGCGGCGGTGCGCGTCTTCGTCGGCGCCATCATCCACCACTCGCTCGTCAACCTGCTCTGGGACAAAGACCCCGCGCGCCGCATCCTCAACGTCTCGAACGAGGAGGCCGCGCGCCAGTTCGCGGAGATATTCCTGCGCGGCGTCAGCGCCGACGCCGACGCCGCGCCCGCCGCGGACGGCGGCGAGCCGACGCGCGCCGCCCCGCGCGGCCGGGAGGCCGGGGGCGAAGCCAAGGGTTCGGACAACAGGAACAAGAAGAAGTGAAGGCCATGATCTCCCGTATGCACACCAAGACTCTGACCGCGCTGGCGCTCGCCGCGGCGCTGGGCCTCGGGGCCGCCTCGTGCGGCGGCTCGCGCGCGCAGGCCAACAAGAAGGAAGGGGAGGCCGCCGGCCAGCCCGCGGCCGCGCCGCCGCAGGCCGTGGACGTGACGACCGCGCCGGCCATCGTGCGCGACCTCCCGCGCTACTTCGAGGCGACGGGCAGCCTCGCGGCCGACGAGCAGACGGACGTGGCCCCCATCGTCGGCGGGCGCGTCGTCTCGGTCGGCGTTGACCTCGGCAGCTACGTCCAGCGCGGGCAGGTCATCGCGCAGCTCGACTCGGGCGACGCGCGCCTGCGTGTCGAGCAGGCGCAGGCCGCGCTGGCGCAGGCCAACTCGGCGGTCGCGCAGGCCGAGGCGCGCATCGGCCTGCGGCCGGGGCAGCGCTTCGACCCGGCGCGCGTGGCCGAGGTGGGCGCGGCGCGCGCCGCCTACGACCTGGCCGAGCGGAACCTGCGCCGCTTCGAGCAGTTGCTCGAATCCGGCGACGTCTCGCGCTCGGCCTACGACCAGCAGCGCGCGCAGCGCGACCAGCTGCGCGAGCAGTACCAGGCGGCGCTGGCGCAGGCCAACCAGTCCTACGCCGCCGTCCAGACGGCGCGCTCGGCCGCGGCCGGCGCGCGCGTGCAGGTCGAGCAGGCGCAGAAGGGCGTCCGCGACGTGACCATCTACTCGCCCATCAGCGGCTACGTCACCGAGCGCGCGGCCGACGTCGGCGAGTTCGTCTCGACCAGCTCGAAGATCGCGACCGTCGTCAAGACCAACCCGCTGCGCGTCCGCATAGACGTGCCCGAGCAGTCCATCGCGACCATCCGGCCGGGGCAGAGCGTCTCGGTCGCGGTCAGCACCTACCCCGACCGCAGCTTCGCCGGGCGCGTGGCGCGCGTCTCGCCCAACGTCTCGGCCGAGTCGCGCACGCTGACGGTCGAGGCCGAGGTCGAGAACGGCGAGGGACTGCTCAAGCCGGGGCAGTTCGCGACCATCCGCGTGCTCCAGCCGCAGTCCGACCCGGCCGTGCTCGTCCCCGCGCGCGCCGTGCGCGCCGACGGCCCGACCGCCCGCGTCTTCGTCGTCCGCGACGGCGTCGCGCAGGAGCGCCTCGTCGCCACCGGCCGCCAGGACGGCGACCTCGTCGAGGTCAGGGGCAACGTCGCGGCCGACGAGCTGGTCGCCACCTCGAACGTCGAGCAGCTGGCCGACGGCACGCCCGTCAGGCAGTGAGCGGACCGATTCATAGGACAAGTCTGTCATGCAGAAACTAGCTGAGATTTGCGTGCGGCGGCCCGTCTTCGCGACGATGCTGATCCTGTCGCTGGTGGTGGTCGGCGCCTTCTCGTTCTCGACGCTCGGCGTTGACCTGTTCCCGAAGATCGACCTGCCGACCATCACCGTGACGGTCGTCAACCCGGGCGCCGGCCCGCAGGAGGTCGAGACCGAGATCACCGACAAGGTCGAGGCCGCGGTCAACACCATCAGCGGCATTGACGAGCTGCGCTCGACCTCGGTCGAGGGCGTCTCGCAGGTCTTCATCACCTTCCTCCTCGACAAGAACGCCGACGTGGCCGCGCAGGAGGTGCGCGACAAGGTCGGGCTCATCACGGGCGACCTGCCCGAGACGGCCGAGGAGCCCATCGTCCAGAAGCTCGACACCGACGCCGCGCCCGTCCTGCGCATCGCCGTCTCGGCCAGCAAGTCCCTGCGCGAGGTCACGGACATCGCCGACAAGGACATCAAGGAGCGCATCGAGTCCATCAACGGCGTCGGCAACGTCGAGATCGTCGGCGGCGCGACGCGCGAGATACACGTCTGGGTGGACCCCGACAAGATGCGCGCCTACAACATCACCGTCCCCGAGGTGGTGGCGGCCGTGCGCGCGCAGAACATGGAGGTGCCGGGCGGGCGCGTGGACGAGGGCGCGCGCGAGCTGACCGTGCGCACGATGGGGCGCATCACCAGCCCGGCCGACTTCAACAACGTCGCCGTCTCGAACCGCGGCGGCTACGCCGTCAAGATTTCCGACATCGGCTACACGGCCGACGAGACGGAGGAGCAGCGCACGAGCGCGCGCCTCAACGGCCAGCCGGCCGTGACGCTGGTCGTCTCGAAGCAGTCGGGGCAGAACACCGTGCAGGTCGCCGACGCGGTCAAGGAGCGGCTGGCCGAGCTGGAGCCGGCGCTGCGGAAGAAGGGCGTGCGGACGCAGCTCGTCGGCGACCAGTCGGTCTTCATCAAGGCGGCGCTCGACTCCATCGAGACGCACCTGGTCGAGGGCGGCCTGCTCGCGGCGCTCGTCGTCTTCCTCTTCCTCTGGAACGTCCGCTCGACCTTCATCGCGGCCATCGCCATCCCGACCTCCATCGTCGCCACCTTCGCGCTGATGGCCGCGATGGGCTACACGCTGAACCAGATCACGATGCTCGCGCTGACGCTGATGGTCGGCATCGTGATTGACGACGCCATCGTCGTCCTCGAAAACATCTTCCGCTTCGTCGAAGAGAAGGGCTACGGCGCGTTCCAGGCGGCCATCGAGGGCACGCGCGAGATAGGGACGGCCGTCATGGCGACGACCCTGTCGCTGCTCGCCGTCTTCGTCCCCGTCGGGTTCATGGGCGGCATCGTCGGCCGCTTCATGTCGAGCTTCGGCTTCACGTCGTCGTTCGCCATCGCCGTCAGCCTGCTCGTCTCGTTCACGCTGACGCCGATGCTGGCGGCGCGGCTCATCAAGCGCCACGCGCCGGCCGAGGGGCCGGGCACGGCCGACGTCCCGGCCGAGGGCGACGCGCCCGCGGCGCTCGCCGACGAGTCGAAGGTCTTGGCGGGCGAGCCGGGCGCGCACGCCGCCGCGCGCGAGACGGCGGAGCAGGAGGCGTCGGCCGCCCCGCCCTCCGAGGAGGCCGCGCCGCCCCCGGGGTCGCGCGCCGCGCGCGAGGCGCACGCCCCGCAGTCGTCGAAGGAGTCGCGCTGGTACAGGCCGATTGACCGCACCTACACGTGGATGCTGCGCTGGTCGATGGCGCACCGCTGGGCCATCGTGCTGGCGTGCGTGCTCGTCATCCTGAGCATCGTGCCGCTCTTCAAGTTCGTCGGCAAGAACTTCCTGCCGGTGGACGACCAGTCGCAGTTCGAGGTCAGCGTGCGCGCGCCCGAGGGCTCGACGCTCGCGTCCACCTCCGCGCTGGTCGAGAAGATTGCGGCCGACATCCACAAGCTCCCCGGCGTCACCGACACGCTCGTCACCATCGGCGGCGGGCAGCAGCAGACCGTCAACGCCGCCTCCATCTACGTCAAGCTCACGGACGTCCACGAGCGCGACCTGTCGCAGGACGACCTGATGCGCGAGGCGCGCGAGGTGCTCGCGCGCTACCCGCGGGAGCTGCGCACGAGCGTCCAGCAGGTGGCGGCCATCTCGGGCGGCGGCTTCCGCAACGCCGACATCATGTACGTCATCGGCGGCCCCGACCTCCAGAAGCTGATGGAGTACTCGCAGAAGCTCCAGGAGAGGATGAAGACGATTCCCGACGTGGTGGACGTGGACTCGACGCTCATCGTCGGCAAGCCCGAGGTGCGCGTCCACATAGACCGCGCGCGCGCGGCCGACCTCGGCGTCAGGGTCGGCGACATCGCGCAGGCCCTCAACGTGCTGGTCGCGGGCCAGGACGTCTCGACCTTCAACGCGGGCACCGACCAGTACGACGTGACGGTGCGCGCCGTCGGCGCGGCGCGCACGAGCCCCGCGGCGCTCGAAAACCTCTTCGTCCAGTCGCCCAGGGGGGGCTGGACGAACCTCTCGAACCTCGTCCGCGTCGAGGAGTCAACCGGCCCGTCGGCCATCGACCGCCTGAACCGCCAGCGGCAGGTCTCGCTGCTCGGCAACGTCAAGCCGGGCGGGTCGCAGGCGGCCGTCATCGAGCAGATGGACCAGTTCGTCAGGGAGCTGAACGTGGACCCGGCCTACACGACCGGGCTCGCCGGGCGCTCGAAGGAGCTGAGCCGCGCGGGCTACTACTTCATGCTCGCCTTCTTCCTGTCGTTCGTCTTCATGTACATGATCCTGGCGGCGCAGTTCGAGTCGTTCATCCACCCCGTCACCATCCTTCTGACGCTGCCGCTGGCCATCCCGTTCGGCATACTCTCGCTGCTGCTGACGGGGCAGACGGTGAACATCTTCTCGGGGCTCGGGCTGCTGCTGCTGTTCGGCGTGGTGAAGAAGAACGCCATCCTCCAGATTGACCACACGAACGAGCTGCGCTCGCACGGCATGGAGCGGCTCGACGCCATCGTCCAGGCGAACCGCGACCGGCTGCGCCCCATCCTGATGACGACCATCGCGCTCGTCGCCGGCATGCTGCCGCTGACGCTCTCGACGGGGCCGGGCTCGGGCACGAACCGCTCCATCGGCGTGCTCGTCGTCGGCGGCCAGTCCTTGTGCCTGCTGCTGACGCTGCTCGCCGTGCCGGTCTTCTACTCGCTCTTCGACGACGTGGCGCAGAGCCGCGTCTTCGCGCGGGCGTGGGGGCGGGTCGGCGGCGTCTTCGGCCGCGCGCGCCGCCGCGCCGCCGCGGGCGCGCACTCGTTATTCGGCCTCACGGGGAGGCACTAAGGCTCCGAGCGCCCGCAGGGGGTGTGAACATTATGTCCAGGCGTAATCACAGACCGCTTTTAAGTCTCTTGTCAACGGCGCTGCTGCTGGCCGGCCCGGCGGCCGCGCCGCTGCGCGCGCAGCAGGCCGCGGCGCGCTTCGCCGGCTCGATGTTCGGCGGGGCGCAGTCCCCCTCGACGACCACGGCGGCGCCGCAGCAGCCCGCGCCGTCGGCCAACAACCCGCCGCCGCAGGCGGGCGCGCCCGCGCAAGGGCCGCAGACCGCCTCGCCCACGCAGTCGCAGACGCAGCAGTCGGCCAACCCGGCCGCGCCCGCGCAAGGGGCGCCGCAGCCCGCGCAGCCCGGCGTGCCCTCGACGGCGCCGGCGCAGACGAACGCGCCGCAGGGGGACGCGAACCTGCCCGCGCCGCAGACGCCCGCCGGCCGCCCCGCGCAGGCGGGGGCGCAGCCGGGCGCGCCCGGCGGTCAGGTGCAGTCGCCGGCCGGGCCGCCCGCGCCCGGCCGCGAGAGCGTGCCCGCGGCGGCGCCGGCCGGCCCCGGGCTCGAAGTGCCGCAGGTCGCGCCCGACTTCCGCGCCGAGACGGGGCCGTTCCCGGCGCTCGAACGCGTCGGCGTTGACATGGGCGAGCAGCGCGCGCTCTCCGTGCGCGAGGTCATCGAGCTGGCGCTCGCCAACAACAAGGACATCGAGGTGGCGCGCGAGAACGTCCGCGCCGCCGAGTTCGACTTGCAGGCCGCGCGCGGCGTCTACGACCCGCGCTTCCTGACCAACTCCTACTACGAGCGGACGGAGACGCCGACGGCCAGCTTCCTCTCGGGCAGCCCGACCGGCGCCGTCTCGCAGTCGGGCTTCTTCAGCTCCTCCTCCGTGCAGGGCTTGACGCCGAAGTTCGGCGGCGGCTACCGCGTGGACTTCGTCAACAACCGCATCACGACCAACAACCAGTTCGCGGCGCTCAACCCGCAGTACCCGACCTCGCTGACCTTCAGCTACACGCAGCCCGTCCTGCGCGGCCTGCGCTTCGACCAGAACCGCCGCGCCATCGAGATAGGCAAAAAGAACCTGAGCCTGACGGACGCGCAGTTCCGCCAGCGCGCGGTCGAGACAATCACGGCCGTCCAGCGCGCCTACTGGGATTTGGTCTACGCGCTGCGCAACCTACAGATTCAGCGCGAGGCCGTGCGCGACGCGCGCGCGCAGTTGGAGCACAACAGGCGGCTGGTCGCCGAGGGGATGCTCGCGCCGATTGACGTGGTGGCGGCCGAGGCGCAGGTCTCGGGCTTCGAGCAGAGCGTCTACTCGGCGCTCGACGACGTGGGGCGCGCCGAGAACAACCTCAAGAACCTCGTCGCCGAGAACCGCGAGGCCCCCATCTGGCGCGTCGCCATCGTCCCCACGGAGGCGGTTGACCTCGCGCCGCCGCAGGTCACGCTCGACGACGCGATGCAGGCCGCGCTCAAGGGCCGGCCCGAGCTGCTGTCGTCGGACGTGGCGCGCGAGATAAACGAGATAGAGCTGCGCTTCGCGCGCGAGCAGACGCGCCCGCAGGTCGACCTCGTCGCCTCCTACGGCATGGTCGGGCTGGCCGGGGCGGAGAACGTCTCGGGGCTGAACCCGCTGACGGCGTCGAACCTGGAGGTGCGCAACCGCATCAACGAGTTGTCGGCGCTGGCCGGGCTGCCGCGCCTGCCCGACCCGCCGGCGCAGTCTGTCCCCGGCTCGCTCGTCGGCGGCGAGGGGCAGTCGCTCCTCAACCTCGCGGCCAACCGCTACACGAACTTCCGCGCGGGCGTCACCGTCAACCTGCCGTTCCGCAACACGACGGCCAGGGCGCAGCTCGGCCGCGCGCTCGTGGACGCCGACCGCATCCGCACGCAGCGCGAGCAGTTGGAGCAGCTTATCCAGGTGGACGTGCGCAACGCGCTGCAACTCGTCCGCACGGCCGAGTCGCGGCTGAGGGCGGCGGCCTCCGCGCGCTCGGCCTCCGAGCAGCAGTACGCCTCCGAGCAGCGCAAGCTCGACGCCGGACAGTCAACGGTCTTCCTCGTGCTGGAGCGCCAGACGCAGCTCGCCACCGCGCGCGGCAACGAGCTGCGCGCCCAGACCGAGCTGAACAAGGCCGTCGCCGAGTTGCAGCGCGCCACCGGCAACGCGCTCGAACAGAACCGAGTCCAGCTCCGGCTGAAGTAGGGGGGGCACGCCCGGCGCGCCCGGACGGCGCGACCCGGGTTCAAGGCGATGAGAAGGGTGTGCGTTTTCTGCGGGTCGAACGAAGGCGCGCGACCCGCCTACGTCGAGGCGGCGCGGGCGATGGGGCGCGCGCTGGCCGTGCGCGGCGTCGGGCTGGTCTACGGCGGCGGGCGCGTCGGGCTGATGGGCGCCGTCGCCGACGCGGCGCTCGGCGCCGGCGGCGAGGTCATCGGGGTCATCCCCGAGGCGCTGCTCGCGCGGGAGGTGGGGCACCGCTCGCTGACCGAGCTGCGCGTCGTCGCCTCGATGCACGAGCGCAAGGCGTTGATGGCCGACCTCTCGGACGCCTTCGTCGCGCTCCCCGGCGGCTTCGGGACGTTCGAGGAGTTCTGCGAGGTGCTGACGTGGTCGCAGCTCGGGATTCACAGGAAGCCGTGCGGGCTGCTCAACGTCGGGGGCTATTACGACGCGCTGCTGGCGCTCTTCGACCACGCCGTCGGCGAGGGCTTCGTGCGCCCGCCGCACCGCGCGCTGGTCGTCGAGGCGACCGAGCCCGGCGCGATGCTGGAGCTGCTCGCCGGCCACCGGCCGCCCGAGGTCGAGAAGTGGATAGACCGGCGGGAGCGCTGAGCGCGCGGCGCGTGGCGGCGGAAAGCAGCGTGGCGAAAAGGGGCGTGGCGGAAGGGCGCGCGGGCGCGGGTCGAAGGC
>DASVUF010000227.1:0-3290 GCA_036387195.1 Pyrinomonadaceae bacterium
CCGCCCGCCCGACGGCGCGCGCCCACCCAACCTTTAAAGGGCGCGGGACGCGAGCCGTCGGGCCGCGGCGAGACACGAACTGCTCATGCTCGTCACGGCCCGACGGCGCGCGGCCCGCGCGCCCCTTTCACGGTTCATGGCCCTCGTCACGGCTCACGTTTTTCGGAGAAGGATAATGAAGAGACTCTTGACACTCGTCATCATGCTGGCCGCAGCCGGCGGCCCGGCGGCCGCGCAGACGGCGCGGGGCGGCGGCGGCGGTTCGCAGACGGCGCGCGGCCCGGCGGCCGCGCAGCCGCAGGACACGCTCATCCGCAACGCGACCGTGCTGACCGTCTCGCGCGGGACGCTAGAAGCGACGGACGTGCTCATCCGCGGCGGCAAGATAGCCGCCGTCGGCCGCAACCTGACCGCGCCCAACGGCGCGCGCGTCGTCGACGCCACCGGCAAGTTCGTCCTGCCCGGCATCATCGACGCACACTCGCACTCGATGATGGACGGCTCGGTCAACGAGTGCACGCGCTCCGTGACCTCGATGGTCGCGACGCGCGACGTGCTCAACCCGACCGCCATCAACCTCTACCGCGAGCTGGCCGGCGGGACGACCGCCGCGCTGCTGCTCCACGGCTCGTGCAACTCCATCGGCGGCCTGAGCACGACCGTCAAGTTCAAGTGGGGGCACCCGGCCGCCGACTTCCCCGTCCCCGGCGCGCCGCCCGGCATCAAGTTCGCGCTCGGCGAGAACCCGAAGCGCACCAACTTCAACCTGCCCGGCCTCCAGCCGCGCTACCCGGCGACGCGCATGGGCGTCGAGGAGGTGATTCGCGACGCCTTCACGCGCGCGCGCGACTACAAGCGCGACTGGGACGACTACCGCGCCGCCGCCTCGCGCGGCGAGAAGAACGTCATCCCGCCGCGCCGCGACCTGGAGCTTGAGCCGCTGGTCGAGATTCTGGAGGGCCGGCGTTTCGTCCACGCGCACAGCTACCGCGCCGACGAAATCCTGATGCTCATCAACGTGGCCGACGAGTTCGGCTTCAAGGTCAGGACGTTCCAGCACGTCCTCGAAGGCTACAAGGTGGCCGCCGAGATCGCGCGCCACGGCGCGGGCGCCTCGACCTTCACGGACTTCTGGGGCTACAAGATGGAGGCTTACGACGCCATCGCGTACAACGCCGCCGTCCTCGCGCGCCACGGCGTCGTCACCTCGGTCAACTCCGACTCGGACGAGCGCGCGCGCCGCCTCAACATCGAGGCCGCCAAGACGATGCGCTACGGCGGGCTGACCGAAGAAGAGGCGCTCAAGCTCGTCACGCTCAACCCGGCCATCCAGCTCGGCGTGGACAAGCGGATGGGCTCGATTGACGTCGGCAAGGACGCCGACCTCGCCGTCTGGAGCGCGCACCCCTTCTCCGTCTACGCGCGCGTCGAGCAGACCTTCGTGGACGGCGAGCTGCTCTTCGACCGCCAGGCCGACCTCGCGCGCCGCCCACAGCTCGAGGCCGAGCGCAGGGCCCTCGAACAGGCGGAGGCCAACCGCGCGCCCGCGCAGGGCGGGACGCCGCCCCGGCCGCCGGCGGCCGTCCGCCGCGCCTACACGCACGACGACGACGTGCAGGACGAGGAGGAGGGACACCAGCGATGAAGACGACGCGCAGACTCAACGCCCTCTGCGGCGCGCTCGCCGCGGCCGCCCTCTTCGCGCTCCCGCCCGCCGCCCCTTCGCGCGCGCAGGACATCAACAAGCCCGACCCGCAGATGACGAACACGCCCGCGCCTACTTACGTCATCCGCGGCGCGCGCGTCGTCACCGTCTCGGGGGCCGACGTCGAGAACGCCACCATCGTCGTCTCGGGCGGCCGCATCGCGGCGGTCGGCGCGGGCCTCGCGGCCCCGGCCGGCGCGCAGGAGATTGACGCCTCCGGCCTGACGGTCTACCCCGGGATGATTGACCTGGGGACGAACATGGGGCTGGCCGAAGTCTCCTCGGGCGCGCCCGGCACGATGGACACGCAGGAGCTGGGCGAGATGAACCCGAACGCCGCGGCGGTCTGGGCCGTCAACCCGCACAGCTCGCACATCGCCGTCACGCGCGTCGAGGGCGTGACCTCCGTCCTCTCGATGCCCTCGGGCGGCGTCATCTCGGGGCAGGCGGCGTTCCTCAACCTCGCCGGGTCGAGCCCGCGCGAGATGGCCGTCGTGCCCGCGGCCGCGCTCGTCGTGGACTTCCCGCGCGTCGGGGGCGGCGGCGGCTTCGCGGCGTTCCTCGCCGCGCAGCAGGGCGTCTCGCAGGACGCCATCGCGCAGCGCGAGCGGCGCGTGGACGAGATGCGCCGCATGTTCCGCGACGCCGAAGCCTACGGCCGCGCGCAGGACGCCTACGCCCGCGACCCGAAGTCCGTGCCGCGCCCCGCCACCGACCTGAAGCTGGCCGCCCTCGTGCCCTACGCGCGCGGCGAGCGCCCCGTCATCTTCCGCGCCGAGCGCGACCGCGACATCCGCGCCGCCGTCCGCTTCGCCGAGGAGATGAAGCTCAAGCCCGTCATCATCGGCGGCAGCGAGTCCTGGAAGGCCGTGCAGTTCCTCAAGGAGAAGAACGTGGCCGTCATCCTCGACAGCGTCCTGAACATGCCGCTCAGGGAAGACGACCCGTACGACTCGCTCTTCGAGAACGCGGCGAAGTTGCAGGCGGCCGGCGTGCGCTTCTGCATCTCGACCGGCGATTCGGGCGCGCACGTCCGCGACCTGCCCTTCCACGCCGGCATGGCCTCGGCCCACGGCCTGCCGCGCGCCGAGGCGCTCAAGGCGGTCACGCTCTACCCGGCGCAGATTCTCGGCGTCGCCGACCGCGTCGGCTCCATCGAGCCGGGCAAGATAGCCAACCTCGTCGTCGCCGACGGCGACCTCCTCGAAGCGCGAACGCGCGTCCGCCACCTCTTCATCGCCGGGCGCCAGATTCCCCTCGTCAGCCGCCACACCATCCTCTACGACCAGTTCAAGGACAGGAAGTAGGGGGTAGTCGGTAGGAAGACCGGCAGCGGCGCGTCCCGTTCGACAGACGGGCGCGCCGCTTGGCTCGTCCACAGACTTTTACAATCGACTCGCAAGCCGATTGCAACCAAAGCGGGGAGGGTTTCCGCGTATCGTCTCACGGAACAAACGATCACTGCCCCGACAACCCGACACGTGTCTGACTAGCGCCTCGCCGTAGGACTCACGCCGTTGTCTCAAGGTCGCAGTGAATTACAATTCCGGCATTCGAGGAGAGGGATAAAATCATGAAGACTTCG
>DASVUF010000228.1:0-7262 GCA_036387195.1 Pyrinomonadaceae bacterium
ACGCGCGGGCGACGCGGGCGTGAGACGCGTTACTGGTCGAGTGCGCGGAGGGCGGCCTCGCGCTTCCTGCGTGCGGCCTCGGCCGAGTCGTTCTGCTTCGGCTGCGCGGGCCTCGGCTGCGCGGGCCTCGGCTGCTGCGCCGCGGGGCGCGCGCCGGCCTGCGAGCCCGCGGACGCGTTCGAGCCGCCGCCGGCGGCGGGCGGGTCGATGGGCGCGAGCGCCGTGCCCGAGGGGGGCGCGACCGTCATGTCGCCGCCGGCGGCGGGCTGGCCCGCGCCGGGCTGCCCCGCCGCCGCGTCGGCGGGCGGGAGCGGGACGGTCTGCGGAACCTGCTCGACGGTCGGCTGCGGCGCGGGCTTCGCCGGCTCCTCGGCGAGCGCCGCGGGCTTGACCGGCTGGTTGCCCTGCTTCGAGCCGGAGAAGGCGAGCAGCGCGGCGCCGACCACGACGACGCCGAGGACGACGACCGCCGCGACGCCCGCGCCCGCGATGTAGAGCCACTTCTTGCCGCCGCCGCCGGCCGGAGCCTGCTGCTGCACGCCGGCCTGCGGCGCGCGGAAGCCCTGCGGCGGCCCCTGCGCGAAGCCCTGCGTCCCCTGCGCCGAGGGGGCGGGGCCCATGCGCGTCTCCTTCGCGCCCGCGCCCGCCGCCGCCGCCGCCGCTGCGGCCCCGGCCTGCGGCGGCGGGCCGATGCGCGTCTCTTTGGCGGCGGGCGCGGCGCCCGCGTGCGGCTGGTCAATGAGCGTGGCGGCCAAGGGGTCGGGCGCGCCGAGGCCGGGGTTGGAGGCCTGCGTCGGCGCGGCGCTGAGGCCGGGCTGCGAAGGCACGGTCGGCGCGTGCGGCGGCGGGACGCCGGGGTTCGACGGCGCCGTGGGCGCGCCCGGCCGCGAAGGCGCGGGCGGGGCTTGCGGCTGCGTGTGGAAGCCTTGCATCGGCGTCGTCGCGAACGACGACGGCGGGTAGCTCGTCGGCGGCTGCGAGACGGGGCGCGCGCCGAAGGCCGTGGGGTCGCCGACGGCCAGCGGCTCGAGCCGCCCCGTGGCGGCGAAGCCGGCGTTGAGCAGGTAGGCGCGGAACTCGGCCGCGCTCTGGAAGCGCTGCGCCGGGTCTTTGGCGATGGAGCGCCAGATGGCCTGCTCGACCGCCTCGGGGATGGCCGGGTTGAGGTGGCGCGGCGGCGCGGGGTACTGCTCGATCTGCGCCTTCATCAGCTCGAACTCGTTCTGGATGTCGAACGGGCAGCGCCCCGTCAGCATCTCGTAGAGGAGCATGCCGAGCGAGTAGATGTCGGAGCGCGCGTCCGTCTCGAAGCCGCGCACCTGCTCGGGGCTCATGTACTCGATGGTGCCGATGATGTTGCCCTGGCGGGTCATGCGCGCGGTGCCGAGGATGCGCGCGATGCCGAAGTCGAGCACCTTGAGCGTGCCCTTCTCGGTGAGCATCATGTTCGCCGGCTTGATGTCGCGGTGGATGATGCCGTAGTTGTGCGCCTCCTGGATGCCGTCAAGCACCTGGCAGAAGATGGGCACGGCCTGCTCGACGGGGATGGCGCCGCGCTGCTGGATGACGTGGTCGAGCGTGACGCCGCGGACGAACTCCAGCACCATGATGAAGCTGTCGCCCTGCCGCATGAAGCTGTAAAGCGTGGCGATGTTCGGGTGGTTGAGCTTGGCGAGCGTGACGGCCTCGGAGCGGAAGCGCTCGACGACCTGCGCCTGGCTCGCCAGCTCGGGCCGCAGGAACTTGATGGCGACCTCGCGCTCGAGCATCATGTCCACCCCGCGGTAGACCTCGCCCATCCCGCCCTCGCCGAGCTTCTGCTCTATCTTATAATTCCCGAAAACCTGTCCGATCATAATGCCTCCACCTCGCGCGTCGTGGGCGCGTCCCCGGCCTCGGCGGCCGCCGTCCCCTCGGGCATGATGGCGATGATGCCCACCGTGATGTTGTCGTGGCCGCCGCGCTCCTTCGCCGTCGTGATGAGGCGCTCGCCCGCGGCGTGGACGTCCCCCGCCCCCTTGAGGATGTCGGCGACCTCTTCGTCTAAGACGAGGTCGTAGAGCCCGTCGGAGCAGAGGAGGTACTGGTCGCCCTCGCGCACGCGCCAGGGCTCGACGGTCGAGACCTCGACCTCGGGGTTCGTGCCGAGCGCGCGCAGGATGACGTTCTTGTCCTCGTGCGTGCGCGCCTGCTCCTTGGTGATGATGCCGAGCTTGACCATCTCGTTGACGGCCGAGTGGTCTTCGGAGAGCTGGTAGAGCGACCCGGCGCGCAGCATGTAGAGCCGGCTGTCGCCGACGTGCGCGGCGTAGGCCGTGTCGCCGCAGAGCGCGAGCGCCGTGCAGGTCGTGCCCATGCCGTGCTTCGCCGCGTCGGCGGTGGCCGCCTCGTGGATGCGGCGGTTGGCCTCCTCGACGGCGCGCCGGAGCGCGGCGCCGGGCTCCTCGGGCGACTCGTAGTAGAGGCGGGTGACGGCGTCGGCCGCCATCTGGCTGGCGACCTCACCGGCCGAGTGGCCGCCCATGCCGTCGGCGACGACGACGAGCACGCCCTTCGAGGCGAGCTGCGCCGGGTCGGACGGGCGCACGAGGCGGCCCGAGTCCTCGTTGATTTCGCGCACGCAGCCCTTGTCGGTCTGCACGCTGGCGGCGAGTTCGAAGCGCGCGAGCGGCGCCCGCGCCTCCCGCGTCCGCGGCGCGCCGCCGCCGTCCTCCTCCGCCCTCTTTTTACCGAACATGCTTTCTCCCCTTGTGTGAAAAATTCCGGCGGCTCACTTCCTGGTCAGAGTGAACATGAAAGCCTTCTTCTCGCTGACGACGAAGTCCACGGGCTCGTCGGCGTAGCCGTCGCGCCTGAGCGTCAGGCGGACGCGCTCGCCGAGTCGGCCGCGCATGGCGTAGGGCGTCGCGCCGACGCGCTCCTCGCCGCGGTAGACGTCGGCCTTGCCGTCCGAGACCGTGATTTCGACCGTGCGCTCCGAGGCGTCGCGGCCGGCGGCCGGCGCCGGCTTGAGGCCGAGCGCGGTGTTCGCCGCGCCGGCGTTCGCCGCGCCCGCGCCGCCCCCGGCCTCGCCGCCGCCGGACGAGCCGAGGAAGGCGAGCGCGACGACGCCCACGATGGCGAGCACGACGGCCGCGGCCGCCGCGCCGACGAGCAGCGGCAGACTCTTCGACGCGCCGCCGGGCTTCGCCGCCGCCGCGTGCTCCGCGGCGTGCCCGACGGCCGCCTCGCTGACGGCCGGGCTGACGCCGGGCTTCGAGACGACGCCCGACAGCCTGCCCACGTCGGCGAGCAGCGCGCCGGCCGAGGCGTAGCGCTCCGCCGGGTTCTTCCTCAGGCAGCGCGCGATGATGGCCGCCACCTCGCGCGGGACGCCGGGGTTCAACTGCGACGGCGGCGCGTAGTCCACGCGGTCTATGCGGTCGCAGAGGTCGCCGATGGTGTCGGCGTCGAAGGGCATGCGCCCCGTCGCCATCTCGTAGAGCAGGACGCCGAGGGCCCAGATGTCGCCGCGGGCGTCGGCCGCGCCGCCGCGGACGAGTTCGGGCGCGAGGTACTGGAGCGTGCCGATGACCGAGCCGACCTGCGTAATCTGCTGCGAGGTCTGCCCCTTGGCGATGCCGAAGTCCAGCAGCTTGACCTGCCCCTGCGAGCTGATCTTGATGTTGTTGGCCTTGATGTCGCGGTGGATGACGCCGTTCGCGTGGATGTAGGCGATGGCCTCGCAGACCTTGCCGAAGACGTAGACTGTCTCGGCCAGCGGGAGCGGCGCGCCGTAGCCGGCGATGCGCTCGGCTATCGTCTGGCCGTCCACGTACTCCATGATGATGCAGGGCTGGCCGGCCACCTCGCAGAAGTCGTAGAGCGTGGCGACGTTCGGGTGCTGGAGGCTGGCCTGGATGCGCGCCTCGTTGAAGAAGCGCTCGACGAAGCCGGCCGACTGCGTCGCCTGCGTCAGCACCTTGACGGCCGCCACCCGCCCGAGCTTCGAGTGGAGCGCGCGGTAGACCTCGCCCATCCCGCCCGCGCCGACGTAGTCCACGATGCGGTGCTCGCCGATTGACTGGTTGACCTCTAAGGCTCTTCCCATGCGCCTCGCAGGCGGGCGGAGGTCAGTAGCCGACAGCCTGCTGACCTCCGCCCGCTCTCCAAGCTACTTGCCCATCAGCTCGCGCCCGTAGCGGATGGGCACGGCGAAGGTGACGGCGGTGCGGCCGTCGGAGAGGCCGGCGTAGAAGATGGCTATCACGCGGCCGCGGTCGTCGAAGACGGGGCCGCCCGAGTTGCCCGAGCCGGTCGTGTTTATCTGGAGCTGGTACGAGTCGCCGATGACCGAGATGGTGGACTTGTCGGCGCCGGCCGTCCCCTCCGAGCTGCGGTAGATGCGGCCGATGTTGCCGACCGTCACCGTCGGGTCGGGAATCTCGACGCCCTTGGTCTCGGGGTTCATCGCGTCCATGGACTTGACGATGCCGTAGACGGGCTGCGAGATGGCCGGGTAGCCGAGGACGATGGCCGTCTCGCCCGCCGCGATGGAGTCGTAGTTGTCGTTTATCTCGACGGCGGGGACGGTGCCGGGGCTGTCAACCTTGATGAGCGCCACGTCGTGGCGCGGGCTGACGGCCGAGAGCTTGGCCGAGAGCTTGCGCTCCGACTTGGCGAAGAGGACGTCGAGGTGGTCGTTGCGGCCGTCGTACTGGATGCGGTCCTGCTTCGACTGCGAAGGAATCCAGGTGGTGGGCGCCTGCGGCACGACGGCCACGGGCGTCAGCTTGCCGTCGGGGCCCGGCGCGACGAGGAGGCCGTTGTCGGCCGAGGGCGGGAACGTGTAGGCCGACTCCCACGCGGCGGCGACGTGGCGGTTCGTCAGGATGAAGCCGTCCGAGGAGACGGCGAAGCCCGAGCCGGTGTGGCGGCCGCCGATGCCGACGTTCCGGTCGTTCGAGTTGTAGGTCAGGTAGGGCTCGATGATGGGGCGGCCGTCCGGGTAGTCGCCGACCTTGAGGTAGAGCGCCACCCTCCGGCCGTTGTAGACGTCGTACTGGTGGTAGACCAGCCCGCTGCCGAGCTGCGAGACGAGCTTCCAGGCGGCGTCAATCTTGACGACGGCCTTGCCGTAGTTGTTGACGACCTCGGCGGCCTTCATCGGCGCGCCCGCGGCCTCGGTGGCCTTGGCCTCGTCGAGCCCCTTCTTGAGCGAGCCGATCTCGGCCGACGCCTGGCTCTTGGTGCGCCAGATGAGGAAGCCGCCGAGGCCGCCGAGGGCGACGACGACTAGGACGATGACGGCCGCGCCGACGGCCATGAAGGTGCGCCCCTGGCTCTTCTTGGCCTGCTGGACGTTCTGCGCGACGATGCGCTCGACCGTGGCCTTGCCGACGCCCTGCGGCTGCGGCGCGGGCGCCGTCTGCGGGAAGGAGGGCTGCTGCGGCCCGGGGCCGCCGGGGACCCGCGTGGCGGGCGCGCCCGGCATGGTCGGGGCCATCGGGCCGGTCTGCGCGACGCGCGTGGCCTTGGTCGCGCCGGCGGGGCGCGGCTCGATCTCGAAGACGAACTCGGGGCCGCCGGGGCCGAGCTGGACGACGTCGCCGGGGTTGACGCGCGTCGCGCCCGTGATGCGCTGCCTGTTCACAAACGTCCCGTTGCGGCTGTTCAGGTCGGTGACGATGAACTGCGAGGGGTCGTTCGGGTCCTGCGCTATCCTGGCGTGCTGGCGCCCGACGAGGTCGTCGCGGTCGGGGTCGTACTTGACGGTCGCCGAGGGGTCGCGCCCGAGCACGAGTTCCTTGACGTGGTTGAGCGGGAACTCTTCCACCTGATTGGCCTTCGAGCCGCTGAGGTGCTTGAGAACGATGCGTTCCATTGGGTGTCTCCTTCAGGGTCTAACTCTGGGCGGTTCGGCGCGACGCGCCGGAGTCTGAACGACCCACACGCTTCCCTGCGGCGGTGGCGGGGCGGTCGCTTGACGAGGACGGCGGCGGCGAATTCCTGCGCCGATAGATAACGCGTGAAACGGGCGCGGCCCGGCTCAACTCTCTTCAGAGTCCGCGGGCGAGCGACGCGCGAGGCGTCCGGATGGAGGCGCGACTGTGCTGTTTCAAGATTTTACCGCGGGCGGGTAAATCGTCTGCTCGAAAGCCGGCTCTCGACCTTCCGCTTACGAGAGCGGCGGGGTCGGACTGGCGGCGTCGGGGGTCGTCTCGTCCGTCCTGCCTCGTAACTACGGCGGCAGATTATACAACAAAGCGCGGCGGCCGCAAGCGCCCGCCCGGCGGAAACTTAATAAACTCTGAATCGCCCGCTGGCGCCAAAAAAAAGCCCGCCGGCGCTCAGCCCTCGGGCGTGGCGCGCGCCTTCTGGCGGGCCGGCTGGATGACGATGTTATCAATGAGGCGCGTCTGGCCGACCTGCGCGGCCAGCGCGATGAGGACGGCGCGGTCCTCGGGGATGCGGTCGAACTTCTCCATCGTGTCGGCGTCCACGACGCCGACGTACTCGATGCGCGCCAGCGGCTCGGCGTCCACCTGCGCGCGGACGGCCTCGGCCAGCCGCCGCGGGTTGCGCTCGCCCTCCATGTAGACCTCGCGCGCCTGCGAGAGCGCGCGGTAGAGCACCCCGGCCGCCTTGCGCTGCTCGTCCGAGAGGTAGGCGTTGCGCGACGAGAGGGCGAGCCCCGTCGGCTCGCGCACCGTGGGCAGGACGACGACTTCGAGGTCGAAGGCGAGGTCGCGCACCAGCCGCCTGACGACGAGCGTCTGCTGCGCGTCCTTCTGGCCGAAGAAGGCGAAGTCGGGGCGGATGGTGTTGAAGAGGACGGTCAGCACGGTCGCCACGCCGCGGAAGTGGCCGGGGCGCGCGACGCCCTCCATCGTCTCGGAGAGCCCCTCGACGGTGACGTAGGTCGCGAAGCCCTTCGGGTAGACCTCCTCGGCCGGCGGGGCGAAGATGTAGTCCACGTTGTAGTCGGCGAGCTTGGTGGTGTCGCCCGTCAGGTCGCGCGGGTAGCGCGCGAAGTCCTCGGCCGGGCCGAACTGCGCCGGGTTGACGAAGACCGAGACGATGACGACGTCGCACATCCGGCGCGCCTCGCGCACGAGCGAGAGGTGGCCGTCGTGCAGCGCGCCCATCGTCGGGACGAGCCCGATGGTCTTGTCGTCCTCGCGCCTCAGCTTGCGCGCGACGCTCGCCATCCGCTGCCTGCGGTTGATGATTTCCATGTATTCGTGAAAGGCCGTGAAAGGCCGCGAACCGTGAACCGTGAG
>DASVUF010000229.1:0-5375 GCA_036387195.1 Pyrinomonadaceae bacterium
CCCTTCCTTAGAAAATGTTCGGGAGTTATTAAGTCGGGCGGCGGTCGCGCGCGACCGCGCCGCTGTTAGGGCCGTGCCGTTGGTTTGAATTATACTCGTCGCGAGACAGTCGAAACAAACCCGACTCTAAAAAGAAACTCACGATGAGCACACAGACAGCCTTTCAGGTGGAATTGGGCTCGGCCGCGACGCCGCAGGCCGGGGCCGGCGAGACGCTGGCCGTCGGCGTCTTCGCGGACGGGGAGCGTCTGCCGGCCGCGCTCGGCGGCGAGGCGCGCGAGCTGTGCGAGCGCGTCACGGCCGAGGGCGAGTTCAAGGGCGAGGCCGAGACGACGCTTTTGATTCACGCGCCGTCCGGCGGCGGGGCCGGCCGCGTGCTCCTCGTCGGGCTCGGCGCGCGCGACGACTACGACGCGAACGCGATGCGGCGCGCCGCCGGGGCGGCCGTCCGCGCGGCGCGCGGGGCGCGCACGCGCTCGCTCCACTTCGTCGTCCCCGAACACGGCGCCGACGCCCGCGCCGGCGTGCGCGCGCTCGCCGAGGGCGCGCGCCTCGGGCTCTACGAGAACGGCTTCTACCAGAAGAAGGACGAGGGCGACGCGCCGCGGCTCGAACGCCTGACGCTCGTCGGCGCGGGCGAGGGGGCGGAGCTGCGCGGCGAGCTTGAGGCGGCGCGCGTCATCGCGGAGTCGGCCAACTGGGCGCGCGCGCTCGTGGACGAGCCGGGCCTGAGCCTGCCGCCGCGCGAGTTCGCGCGCCGCGCGGCCGAGATGGCGGGCGAGTTCGGCCTGACGGTCGAGTCGCTCGGCGCCGAAGAGATTCGCGCGCAGGGCATGGGCGGGCTGCTCGGCGTCGGGCAGGGGTCGGAGGAGGAGCCGGCGCTCATCGTCCTGCGCTACGAGCCCGAGGGCGCGCGCGACCCGGACGAGCTGTGGGCCTTCGTCGGCAAGGGCATCACGTTCGACACGGGCGGCATCTCCATCAAGCACGGGCTCGAAATGTACGAGATGAAGTCCGACATGGCGGGCGGGGCGGCGGCGCTCGCCGCGCTGCGCGCCGCCGCGCAGCTCGGGGCGGACCGCCGCCTGGTCGCCGTCGTCCCCGCCGCCGAGAACATGCCCTCGGGCAGGTCGCTCAAGCCCGGCGACGTGGTGCGCACCTTCGCCGGCCACACCGTCGAGTGCGTGGACACGGACGCCGAGGGCCGCCTCGTCCTAGTTGACGGCATCGCCTACGCGCGGCGGCTCGGCGCGACGCGCATCGTGGACCTGGCGACGCTGACCGGCTCCATCATCATCGCGCTCGGCACGCACCGCGCCGGCCTCTTCTCGAACGACGACGAGTGGGCGTCACGCGTGCTGGCGGCCTGCGAGCGCGCGGGCGAGCCCGCGTGGCGCATGCCCGTCTCGGACGACTACAAGAAGCGCATCGAGAGCATGATCGCCGACTTCAAGAACTACGGCGGCAAGCCCGACGCCACCGGCGCCGCGCTCCTGCTCTCGAAGTTCGCGGGCGAGACGCCGTGGGTTCACCTCGACATCGCCGGCACGGCCTGGCTCGACGCGCCGACCAGCTACGCCCCCAAGGGCGCCAGCGGCGCCGGCGTCCGCTCGCTAATCGAGCTGGTCACGTCGGCGCAGTAAAGGGCGCATGAACACGACACGCACCAGACCCGCTGCGCGGGCGCTCCTGAAGGCGGCGGCGCTGACGACGACGGTGATGACGCTGCTGCTCGGCGCGCGCGCCGCTTCGGGGCAGGAAACGTTCGACGTCCGCGGCGCGCTGCGCGCATACGACCTGAAGGTGACGATGGGCGACTGCGGCGACGAGCCCGAGGTGAAGTGCAGCGGGCCGGCGCGCGTCCGAGTCTTTAAGAAGGGCGCGCGGCCGTCGCCGCCGCTCCAGACGCTCGACCTGCCGAACGTCGAGGTCTACAGGGACACGGCCGAGTACAACCCCGCGACGAGCCCCGGGCGGCGCGCCCTCTACGCGGAGGAGTACAGCTTCGTCGGCGAGGACTTCAACTTCGACGGCCTCGAAGACCTCGCCGTCTGCAACGGGCGCAACGGCGGCTACGGCGGCCCTTCCTACACCGTCTTCCTCTTCGACCGGCGTTCGGGCCGCTTCGCCGAGAGCCGCGCGCTCTCGCGCCTCAACGAGGGCGAGTACCTCGGCCTCTTCTCCCGCGACCCGAAGAGGAAGCGGCTGACGACGCTCTCCAAGTCCGGCTGCTGCTACCACGAGACTGAGGTCTACAGCGTGGTCAACAACCGCCCCGTCCTCGTCGAAGAGGTCATAGAGGACGCGACCGGCGCGGGCGAAGGCTCCGTGCTGGTGACGACGCGGCGCAAGGTCAAAGGCCGCTGGGTCGTCAACAGGAGGCGGGAGAAGGTTCGGCAGTAGCGTGACTCGGTGCCCCCGCGCCCGCGGCCGCCCGGCGGCGCGCCCCGACCCGATGGCATTAGACGAGACGATTTTTCTGACTGGCTTCCCCGGCTTCATCGCCGGGCGTCTGGTCGAGCGGCTCGCGCACGAGGGCGCGCGCTTCCAACTGCTCGTCCAGCCCGCGTTCGCCGCGCGCGCGCGCGCCGAGGTCGCGCGCATCGCCGCTGAGACGGGCGCGCCGCCCGGGCGCTTCCGCCTGCTGGAGGGCGACATCACGCGCGCGGACCTCGGGCTCTCAGCGGCCGGCGCGGACGAGGCGCGGCGCGAGGCGACCATGGTCTTCCACCTCGCGGCCATCTACGACCTCGGCGTCGCGCGCGAGCCGGCCGAGCGCGTCAACGTCGAGGGCACGCGCAACGTCAACCGCTTCGCGCTCTCGCTCCCGAAGCTGCGGCGCTACCACTACGTCTCGACCTGCTACGTCGCCGGGCGGCGCGAGGGGCTCATCCTCGAAAGCGAGCTGCGTCACGCGGCCGGCTTCCGCAACAACTACGAGGAGACGAAGTACCTGGCCGAGCTGGAGGTGGACGCGCTCAAGCGCGAGCTGCCCGTCACCATCCACCGCCCGTCGGTCGTCTGCGGCGACTCGCGCACGGGCGAGACGGCGAAGTACGACGGCGTCTACTACCTCATCAACTACCTGCGCATCTTCCCGCGCGCCCTCTCGCTCGCCAACATCGGCAACCGCGAGGTGCGGCTCAACGTCGTCCCCGTGGACTTCGTCGTCGAGGCGATGGCGGCGCTCGCCGCCGACCCGGCGGCCGTGGGCGAGACGCTCCAGATAGCCGACCCCGCGCCGCTCACGACCGAGGAGCTGTTCGACGTCATCTCGCGCAACCTCGCCGGGCGCGAGTCGCTTTTGACCGTGCCGGCCCCGCTCGTTCGCACGACGCTCAACATCCCGCTCAACGAGAAGGTGACGGGGCTCCCGCGCGTCGGCGTCCCCTACTTCTTCCTCAAGCAGACCTACGACACCACGCGCTCCTCCGCGCTCCTCGCCCCGCACGGCGTCCGCTGCCCGCGCTTCCCGGACTACGTCCACGCCCTCATAGACTTCGTCGAGCGCCACCCGAAGCTTTAGCGGCTGGCGGCCGGTGGAAAGACCGCCGCGGCCGCGTATGACCGTCGGCGCACGCGCCGCGGGGCGCCACTCACTACTCACCACTCGCTACTGACTAACGTCCGCCGCCTTCCGCTCACGCCACTTGACAGGCCGGCGAATTAGAATTATTCTAATTCCACTTCAACAGCGGGAAAATTTATGGCGGGTAAGGGAGATCAGGGTGGCGGCCCGGCGAGGGCGCTGACGCCGCAGCGGCAGGCCGTGCTCCGCGTGGTCGCGGAGTCCGACGGCCACCTGACGGCCAACGAGATTTTCGAGGCCGCGCGGCGCGCGCTGCCCTCGATCAGCTTCGCCACCGTCTACAACTCCCTGAAGTACCTCAAGGAGGCCGGGCTCGTGCGCGAGATCAACTTCGGCAAGGGGTCGAGCCGCTACGACCGCGAGACGGCGCGCCACGACCACGCCGTCTGCTCGCGCTGCGGCAAGCTCGTGGACTTCGACCTCAAAGAGACGCCGCAACTCATCCGCGCCGCCGCCCGCCGCTCGCGCTTCAAGCCCGAGTCCATACACCTGACGCTCGTCGGGCTCTGCCCCGACTGCCAGCGCGGGGGCTAGCCGGCGCGCGCGAGAAAGTTTTTCTGCGGGCGCGGCCCGGACCCCCGCGCGCCCGCCGCCACTGGCTCTTTTCAAACCCCATCGGAGGAACAGACAGACATCATGGCAGAAGCAAAAGTAGGACAACCGGCGCCCGACTTCAACATGCCGTCCACCAAGAACATCGAGAAGCTGAACGAGAACGTCGAGTTGAACGACTACAGGGGGCGGTGGGTGGTGCTGCTCTTCTACCCGCTCGACTTCACCTTCGTCTGCCCGACGGAGCTGACCTCTTTCAGCGACCGCTACGACGACTTCGAGGGCATCGGGGCGGCCGTCATCGGCGTCTCGACCGACTCGGTGCACTCGCACCGCGCGTGGCTCAAGACCCCGCGCGACAAGGGCGGCGTCGAGGGGCTGCGCTACCCGCTCGCGTCCGACATCACGAAGTCGGTGGCGCGCGACTACGGCGTGCTCATCGAGGACAAGGGCGTGGCGCTGCGCGGCCTCTTCGTCATTGACCCCGAGGGGACTCTGCGCTACGCGGTCATCCACGACCTCAACGTCGGGCGCTCGGCCGACGAGACGCTGCGCGTCATCCAGGCGCTACAGACCGGCGGCCTCTGCCAGGCCGACTGGCGCCCGGGTCAGGAAACGCTCAAGGTCTGAAGGCCGTCAACCGTCGGCCGCCGGCCGTGACAGGTGAGGGCACGTCTTCTCCAGTCGCGGCCGGCGTCCGACCTGTCACGAGGTTTTCGCCATGCCAATGAGAATCGGGACCGAGATGCCTTCGCTCGAAGGGGCGACCGAGTGGTTCAACGCGACGGGCGCGGCGGCCGAGGCGGAGGCCGAGAGGCGTCCCGTGCTCGTGCACTTCTGGTCCGTGAGCTGCGGGACGTGCAAGGAGAATTTGCCGCGCGTGGCCGAGTGGCGCGACGCGAGGGCGGGGGAGGGGCTGCGCGTCGTGGCCGTCCACATGCCGCGCAACGAGGCGGACACCGACGTCGAGGCGGTGCGCGAGGCGCTCGCCACCTACAACATCACGGAGCCTTGCGCGGTGGACAACCAGCACCGGCTGCGCGACGCCTTCCAGAACGAGCAGGGCTACGTCCCGGCCTACTACCTCTTCGACGCCGAGGGCAGGCTGCGCGGCTTCGCGGCCGGCGAGTTCGGGCTGAAGGTCATCGGCCCCGCGCTCGACCGCGTGCTCGCGGCCGGCAAGACCGCGGCGGGCTGAGGCGCCGGACGTCGGACGCGGAGAGGCGGCTAAGAC
>DASVUF010000230.1:0-17942 GCA_036387195.1 Pyrinomonadaceae bacterium
ACGGCGGTCGGGGTGTCGGCGTCGGCATTATCGGGACGGGGTTCGCGCGGACGACGCAGTTGCCGGGGTGGGCGGCGTGCGAGGGCGCGCGCGTGGTGGCCGTGGCGAGCGGGCGCAGGGAGAACGCCGAGCGCGCGGCGCGCGAGTTCGGCATCCCCTTCGTCGCGGACGACTGGCGCGGGGTCGTCGGGCGCGACGACGTTGACCTCGTCAGCATCGTCACGCCGCCGGTGACGCACGCCGAGATGGCCGTCGCCGCGCTCGAAGCGGGGAAGGCCGTGCTGTGCGAGAAACCGCTGGCGATGAACGCCGCGGAGACGGCGCGGATGCGCGAGGCGGCGCGCGCGTCGGGCCGGCTGGCGCTCGTTGACCACGAGCTGCGCTTCCTGCCCGCGCGCCGCCTCGCGCGCGAGATGATTCTCGGCGGCGAGCTGGGGCGCGTGCGCCACGCCAAGTTCCTGTTCCGCGTGGACTCGCGCGCGGCCGCCGACCGGCCTTGGAACTGGTGGTCGGACGAGCGCGCGGGCGGCGGGGCGCTCGGCGCCATCGGGTCGCACGCGGTGGACGCGCTCCACTGGCTGCTCGGCGCGGAGGTTTCGCACGTCTCGGCCGCGCTCGCCGCGCACGTCGCCGAGCGGCCCGACCCCGAGTCGGGCGAGGCGCGGCGCGTGACGGCCGACGATGAGGCCGGCCTGCTCGTCAACTTCCGCGACGGCGGCGCGGCCGAGCGCGCGACCGGCGTCGTCTCCATCTCGATGACCGAGGCGGGGCGGCCCGAGCACACGCTGGAGGTCTTCGGCTCGGAGGGCGGGCTGCGGCTCGACGGCGCGGGCGGGCTCTGGCGCGCGCGCGTGGGCGGCGGCGAGTGGCGGCGGGTCGAGGCCGCGGAGGCGCCGCTCGCCGCGGGGCTGCGCGACGACGAGTGGGCGCGCGGCTTCACCGTCTTCGCGCGCGAAATCGTCGCGGCGCTCGCCGGCGGCAGGACGTCTGTCGAGGGCGCGGCCACCTTCGACGACGGCCACCGCACGCAACTCGTCCTCGACGCCGCGCGCGCCGCGCACGCCTCCGGCCGCCGGGTCGCGGTGGGAGAGTAGGCGGCGGGCGGCGGGCTTGAGTCCGCAGGCTGTAGTCGGCCGTCCGCCGCGCGGCCGGGATTGATGGCGAACTCGCCGGCCGGACGCGCGAAGGCTTTTCCGCCGCCCGCCGCCCGCCGACCGTCGCCGCCGGCTGTCGGCGGGCGGCCGCCGGCCGCCGTCCACTTACACACATGAGAAAGCTGCTCGTAGTCCTGCTGCTATCGGCGGTCGTGCTGGGCGCGGGGGCGTTCTTCTTCGTCGCGCCGGCGGCTTTCGAGTGGTGGGTGAACGGGAGGCGCGTGGGCGCCGCGCGCGTCGCGTCGGAGCGGGCGCGGGCGTTGCACGCGGGGCTGGCCGTCGCCGACATGCACGCCGACACGCTGCTGTGGGACAGGGACCTGCTCGAACGCTCGTGGCGCGGGCACGTTGACGTGCCGCGGCTCGCGGAGGGCGGCGTCGCGCTACAGGTCTTCGGCGTCGTCACGAAGACTCCGTTCTTCAGCAACTACGAGAGCAACGAGGACGGGGCGAACGCCGTCACGGCGCTCGGCGTCGCCGAACGCTGGCCGCCGCGCGCGTGGGGCAGCCTGCTTGAGCGCGCCCTCTACCAGTCGCGCAGGCTCCACGAGGCGGCCGGGCGCTCGCGGGGCCGCCTCGTCGTCGTCAGGACGGCGCGCGACCTCGCGGAGTTTCTGGGGCGGCGTGGGCGTGAGCCGGGCGCGGTCGCGGCGCTGCTCGGCGCGGAGGGCGCGTACGCGCTCGACGGCGACGTGGCGAACGTGGACGCGCTCTTCGGCGCGGGCTTCCGCATGATGGCCCCGACGCACTTCACGGACAACGAGTGGGGCGGGTCGGCGCACGGCGCGGCCAAGACGGGGCTGACCGAGCGCGGGCGCGAATTGGTGCGGCGGATGGAGGCGCGCGGGATGCTCGTTGACCTGGCGCACGCCTCGGCCGCGACCTTCGACGACGTGGCGGCGATGGCGACGCGGCCGCTGGTCGTCTCGCACACGGGGGTGCGTGGGACGTGCGACAACGGGCGCAACCTGAGCGACGAGCAGTTGCGGAAGGTGGCGGCCTCGGGCGGCGTCGTCGGCGTCGGCTACTGGGAGGCGGCGACGTGCGGGACGGACGCGCGCGCCGTGGCGCGGGCGGCGCGCCACGCGGCGGGCGTGATGGGCGTCGGCCACGTCGCGCTCGGCTCGGACTTCGACGGCGCGGTGACGACGCCCTTCGACGCGACCGGCGTCGTCGAGGTCACGGACGCGCTGCTGGCCGAAGGCTTCACGGAGGAGGAGGTGAGGGCCGTCATGGGCGGCAACCTCCTGCGCCTGCTCGCCGAGACGCTGCTGCGCTGAGCAGGGAAGGCGGGCGACACGACCGTTGACGGCGGCCGGGGCCCCGGCCTCGGGCTTGAGGCCCTGAGGCCGGGCCCCGGGCCTGCGCTCTCAATCGTCCGCCGCCCGCCGTCTTTATCCCGGCCGGCCGCCCTTCGTCCAACGTCTATGGTCTATCGTCACAAAGGTCACGGGGCTGAGAAGGTGCGCGTGGGCGTGGACACGGGCGGGACGTTCACGGACTTCGTGTACTTCGCGGGCGGGCGGGCGCGGGTCTTCAAGGCGCCTTCGACGCCGGACGACCCCTCGCGCGCCATCGCGGAGGGGCTGCGGCGCGTGGCGCGCGAGGCGGGCGTCTCGGCGCGCGACCTCGAAGTCGTCCACGGGACGACCGTGGGGACGAACGCGCTGCTCGAACGGCGCGGGGCGCGCGCGGCGCTCGTCACCACCGAGGGGTTCGAGGACGTGCTCGTCATCGGGCGGCAGGCGCGCGGGAGCCTCTACGACCTCGACTGGACGCGCCCCGCGCCGCTCGTCGAAGACCGCTTGCGCTTCGGCGTGCGCGAGCGCGTCGCGGCCGACGGCTCGGTCGTCGAGGAGTTGGACGACGAGGAGGTCGCCGCGCTCGTCAGGAAGTTGAAGCGCGCGGGCGTCGAGGCGGTCGCCGTCTGCCTGCTCTTCTCTTTCGCGCGCCCCGAGCACGAGCGCAGGATAGAGCGCGCGCTCAAAGCGGGGCTGGCGGGCGTCCCGCTCTCCGTCTCGCACCGCATCCTCCCCGAGTACCGCGAGTTCGAGCGCGCCTCGACCGTGACCATCAACGCCTACCTGCAACCGCTTCTGGGCTCGTACCTCGGCCGCCTCGGCGCGTGCGTCGCGGGCCGGCGCCTGCGCGTGATGCAGTCGTCGGGCGGGAGCATCTCGGCGCGCGCCGCGGCCGCGGAGCCCGTGCGGACGATACTGTCGGGGCCGGCGGGCGGCGTCGTCGGCGCGACGCGCGCGGCCGCCGAGGCCGGCTTCGCCGACGTCATCACGTTCGACATGGGCGGCACCTCGACCGACGTGTCGCTCTGCCCCGGCCGGCGGCTGCGCCTGACGAACGAGGCGAGCGTGGCGGGGCTGCCCGTCGCCGTGCCCGTGCTCGACATACACACCGTCGGCGCGGGCGGCGGCTCCATCGCGCGCGTGGACGCGGGCGGGAGCCTGAGGGTCGGGCCGCAGTCGGCCGGCGCCGCCCCCGGCCCGGCGTGCTACGGCCGCTCGCTGCTGCCGACGGTGACGGACGCGAACCTCGTGCTCGGCCGGTTCGGCGGCGCCGACCTGCTCGGCGGCGAGTTCAAGCTGGACGAGGGGCGCGCGGCCGAGGCGTTGACGGCGCTGGCGCGCGAGATGTCCGCGGCCTCGGGGCGCGCGGTGTCGGCGGTCGAGGCGGCGCTCGGCGTCGTGCGCGTCGTCAACGCGGGGATGGAGAGGGCGTTGCGCGCCGTCTCGGTCGAGCGCGGCTTCGACCCGCGCGGCTGCGCGCTGGTCACGTTCGGCGGCGCGGGCGGGCTGCACGCGGCCGAGCTGGCGAAGGCGCTGCGCGTCCCGCGCGTCGTCGTGCCGCGCTGGGCCGGCGCGCTCTCGGCGCTCGGCTGCCTGCGCGCCGACGTGGTCAAGAGCCTCAGCCGCACACTGATGCTCGAAGTCGGCGGCGACGGCGCCGCAGCAGCCACGGGCGACCCGGGCCGCGTCGCGCGCGTCGAGCGCGCCTTCGCCGCGATGGAGCGCGAGGCGCGCTCGGCGCTCAGGCGCGAGGGCTTCGAAGACGCGCGGCAGCGCCACACGCGCACGGTCGCGGCGCGCTACAAGGGGCAGTCGTTCGAGCTTGAGGTGGCGTGGGACGGCGGCCGCCGTCTGGCCGAACGCTTCCGGCGCGAGCACGAGGCGCGCTACGGCTACGCGCAGACGGCCGAGGCGGTCGAGGTCGTCAGCGCCCGCCTGCTCTCCGCGGGGCTGGTCGAAGATTTGAAGGAGGCGCGGCCGCGCCGCCCGGCCGGCGCGGGCCCGACGGCCGAGCCGCCGCGCGCCGCGCGCGTCCACTTCGACGACGGCGCGCGCGAGGTAGCCGTCTACCGCCGCGAAGACCTGGGCGCGGGCGCGCGGCTGCGCACGCCGTGCGTCGTCACCGAGTACTCCTCGACGACGCTCGTGCCCCCTTACGCGAGCGCGGCGCTCGACGCGCGCGGCGCGCTCGTCATCGAGCTGTGAGGGCGCGCGACGAGTCCCGAAGGGCGGGCGATGAAAAGCGGCGGGGGCTTCTTGAGGGACGACTGATGAAAAAGGGCGCGGGCTTCGACCCGACGACGCTGGAAATCTACCGCGCGCTCTACACCTCGGTCGCCGAGGAGATGGGGCTCACGCTGAGGCGCACGGCGCACTCGCCGAACATCAAGGAGCGGCGCGACTACTCCTGCGCCGTCTTCGACGAGGCGGGGCGCGTCGTCGCGCAGGGCGACCACATGCCCGTCCACCTCGGGAGCATGCCGTTGGCCGTCGCCGCCGCGCTCCGCGAGACGAGAATCGGGCCGGGCGATGTCGTCGTCCTCAACGACCCTTTCGCGGGCGGCACGCACCTGCCGGACGTGACGCTCGTCGCCGGCGTCTTCCTCGAAGGGGCGCCGGCGCGCGCCGCCTTCTACGTCGCCAACCGCGCGCACCACGCGGACATCGGCGGGGCGACGCCCGGCTCGATGGGGATGGCCTCGGACGTGTACGGCGAGGGCCTGAGGATTCCGCCCGTGAGGCTCGTGCGCGGCGGGCGCGTGGCCGGCGACGTGATGCGTCTGCTGCTGGCGAACGTGCGCGTCGAGCGCGAGCGGCGCGCGGACTTCGAGGCGCAGATGGGCTCCCTGAAGACCGGCGCGGCGCGGCTGCTTGAGATTGTCGCGCGCGCGGGCGCGGCCGAGGCCGCGGAGTACGCGCGCCACCTCATCGAGTACTCGGCGCGGATGATGAGGGCCACCGTGCGCGCCATCCCCGACGGCGTCTACGAGGCGGAGGACGCGCTCGACTCGGACGGCGTCCGCCCGGGCGAAGTGATTTTGCGCGTCCGCGTCGAGGTCGAGGGCGAGCGCGCCCGCGTGGACTTCACGGGGAGCGCGCCGCAGGTGGCGGGGCCCGTCAACGCCGTCGAGGCCATCACCGTCTCGGCCGTGGCCTACGTCTTCCGCTGCCTCGTCGGCGCGGAGGAGGTTCCGGCGAGCGCGGGGCTGATGGAGCCTATCGAGGTCGTCGCGCCCGAAGGCACGGTCGTCAACGCGGCGCACCCCGCGCCGGTCGCGGGCGGGAACGTCGAGACTTCGCAGCGCCTCGTGGACGTGCTCTTCAAGGCTCTGTCGGAGGCGCTGCCCGGCCGCGCGCCGGCGGCCAGCCAGGGCTCGATGAACAACCTCACGATAGGCGGCGTTGACCCGCGGACGGGGCGCGAGTTCGCGTACTACGAGACGGTCGCCGGCGGCATGGGCGCGCGCCCCGGCGCGGACGGCGTCTCGGGCGTCCACACGCACATGACCAACAGCCTGAACACGCCGGCCGAGGCGCTGGAGTACGCATACCCCTTGCGCGTGCGCGCCTACCGCCTGCGGCGCGGCTCGGGCGGGCGGGGCCTGCGCAAAGGGGGCGACGGCGTCGTCCGCGAGATTGAGACGCTCGTCCCGGCGCGCATGTCGCTCCTGGCCGACCGCCGCGCGCGCGCGCCCTACGGCCTGCACGGCGGCCGCGACGGCCGGCCCGGCCGCGACTCCCTCGTCCGCGACGGCCGCGCCCGCCGCCTCGACGCCAAAGGCTCGCGGGAACTCAAGCCCGGCGACCGCGTCCGCATCGAGACGCCTGGCGGCGGCGGCCACGGCGCGGAGGATTGAGCCTTGAGTCTTTACTCCCGAGTGATGGCGAAGCCGCGGGCCGCAAGTCCGAAAAAGCTCAAGACTAAAAGCGCGGGGGCCGGCGGGCGACAACTAACAGCCGAAAACCAAAAACTGATGTAAAATTCCGCCCATGCGCGTCACCATCGGCCAGATAAACACGACGAACGGCGACTACGAGGGGAACACCGAGCGCATTCTGCGCGCCATCGAGCAGGCGCGGGCGGAGCGCTCCGACTTAATCGTCTTCCCGGAGGTGGCCGTCCAGGGCTACACGTCGCTCGACTGGTTCCTGGACCGCGACATCGTCGAGTCCTCGCTCAAGCCGCTCGAAAAAATCATCCCGGCGACGCGGGGGCTGACGGCCGTCGTCGGCACCGTCCGGCCGACGGGGCTGGCCGACGGGCGCAAGCTCTACAACTCGGCGGCCGTCATCAGCGACGGCCGGCTGCTGGGCTTCGCAGACAAGACGCTGCTGCCCGAGTACGACGTCTTCGACGACCCGCGCTACTTCCAGTCGGCCGAGCGCCGGCGGCTCTTCGAGGCGGGCGGCGAGAAGATGGGCGTCGTCGTCTGCGAGGACTTCTGGAACGACAAGACGTTCTGGCGCGAGCGGCTCTACGCGCACGACCCGACCGACGAGGTCATCGAGATGGGGGCGCGGCTCGTCGTCTCGCCCAACGCGTCGCCCTTCAACAAGGGGAAGATGGGGCAGCGGTGCTCGATGGTCGAGCACCGCTCGAAGGCTTCGGGGCTCCCCGTGGTCTACGTCAACCTCGTCGGCGGCAACGACGGCATCATCTTCGACGGCGCCTCTCTCGTCACCGACTGCCGCGGCCAGACCGTCCTCCAGGCGCCGCCCTTCGAGGAGTTCGTCGGCACCATTGACCTCGACTGCGGGGCGCGCGACGAGGCGTGCCTGACCGGCGACGACGTGGAGACTATCCGGCGCGCGCTCGTCCTCGGCGTCAGGGACTACGCGCGCAAGAACGGCTTCCGGCGCGCGGTGCTGGGGCTCTCGGGCGGGATTGACTCGGCCGTGGTCGCGGCGCTCGCGTGCGAGGCGCTCGGCGCGGAGAACGTGCTCGGCGTGATGATGCCCTCGCCCTTCTCGTCGCGCGGCAGCGTCGAGGACTCGATAGCCTTCGGCCGCAACTTCGGGATGCCGGTCGCCGAGCGCCCCATCACCGGGGCCTTCGAGGTGCTGACGAAGGAGATGGGGCTGACGAAACCTTCGCGCGGCGGCGAGTCGCTCGCGGCCGAGAACCTTCAGTCGCGCCTGCGCGGCGCCATCCTGATGACCGTCTCGAACGCCGAGGGTCGCCTCCTCCTCTCGACCGGCAACAAGTCCGAGCTGGCGCTCGGCTACTGCACGCTCTACGGCGACACGAACGGCGGCTTGGCCGTCATCGGCGACGTGCTCAAGACCGAGGTCTACGCGCTCGCGCGCCACATCAACCGCGGCGGCGAGCTGATACCGTGGGACATCATCAACAAGCGCCCCTCGGCCGAGCTGGCCCCCGACCAGTTCGACGACCAGAGCCTCCCGCCCTACGACCGGCTCGACCCCATCCTGCGGCTCTACTTCGAGCGCAAGGCGACGCCCGAGGAGATTGTCGCCGAGGGGCACGACCGCGCGCTCGTCTACGACATCCTCAACCGCGTCGAGTCGCCGGCCAACGAGTTCAAGCGGCGGCAGCTCCCGCCGACGCTCATCATCTCGCGCCACGCCATCGGCGTCGGCCGCCGCCGCCCCGTCACACACCGCTTCAAGCGCCGCCCGCCCGCCGCCGCCGAAGGCGCCGTCACCTCGCGCCCCGCAGACCCCGGCGACGAGGGGCGCGCGCGCGAGGCCGGGGGCTAGCGCCCGGGGAGAGGGTTAAAGCGGACGGGACGGGCGGGGCGAAGACACTTCCCCCGCCCGTCCCGCTTTGAAGCTCGACCCTCCTCCGCCCACCCTGCCTTGAAGTCCGGCCTTACTCCGCCCATCTTGATTCGAAGCTCGGCCTTACTCCGCCCATCCTGATTTGAAGCTCGGCGCTCGCGCCGCCTAGTTGGGCAGTTCGTCGGTCTGGAGGCCGACGGGCTGCGCGCCCGCGCCTTTGACGGCGTCGATGACGCGCGCGACCTCGCCGTAGCGGACGGAGCGCGGGGCGCGGACGAAGACCGTGCGCTCTATCCGCTCGTCGGGCGCGAGGTCGGCGCGCGCGGCCGCCTCCGCCTTCCACTCGCCCTTCAGCTTGCGCTCTCGCCACTCCGCGGCCAGCCGCGCGGCGACGGCGCCCGCGTCGCCGACCGCGCCCTCGGCGACCACGTCCTCCCCCAACAGCAGCCGCACCGAGAGGTCGCCGCCGACCGAGACGACGAGCGTCTGTCGGCTAATCATCGCCTCGGGGTTCTCGGGCGGGCGCGGCGCCGACGCCTTGAAGCGCGCGGGCCTGAGCGGCGTGACCACCATGAAGATGATGAGCAGCACCAGCAGGATGTCAATCAGGGGCGTGACGTTGATGTCCGGCCTCGCCGGCGGCGAAGCTTGCGCGCGGTCGTCTCTCATGTCTCTCACCTCGGGACGGAAAAAGGGTAGACCTCACCGCGACCCGCGCGCGTGCGCGCGGCCGGCGGCTTACTCGTCGTGCGTCTGGACTTTAGACGCCGCCCGCGCCGCGCGGTTCCTTCGGCGGGGGCGACGAATAAACAACGCGCCGCGCAAGTCCGCGGCGGGGGCGGCGTTCTGTGTCCGTAGACGGAGAGCGCGCGGCGGCCGGCGACCCTCGCGGCGGCCGCGCGGCGTGAGGGTCGCGCGCCACTTCGCCGCCTTTGCGCGGCCGCGGCGCGCGCCCCGGCGGGAGTTCAAACCGAAGAGAGATTCGAGGAGGCAGAAGCGATGACTCACATTCCGGGTTCGAGGAGCTTGGCGGCCGCGCTGTGCGCGTGCGCGCTCATCCTGGCGGCGCTGGCGCTGCCGGCCGCGCCGTCGAAGGCGCACGGGAAGGCGAAGCGGCCCGAGTCGGGCTGGCAGGTGCTCGCGCCCGTCTCTTACAAGAACCTGACCATCTTCCCCGTGCGCGGCGCGGACCTGCCCGGCTCCGACGCCTACATCACGCTCGACGAGGGGACGAAGAGCGGCGCGGTCGTCATCACCGAGAAGGGCGCCCGGGCCGCGCTCCGCCGCCCGGCGCGCCAGTCCGCGCGGCGGCGCAACGTGAGCTACAACGGCGACGCCGACGTCAACGAGCTGGCGCTCGTCAACCGCTCGGGCAAGAAGCTCGTGCTGCTGGCGGGCGAGGTCGTCGTCGGCGGCCAGCAGGACCGCATCGTGCAGGAGGACAGAATCATCCCGCCCGTCAGCGTCCCCGTCGCGCTCAACGTCTTCTGCGTCGAGCACGGGCGCTGGAGCCCGCGCGCCGCGAGCCACGACTCGGGGGCCGGCCACGGCCCGGTCGCCGCGCCCGCGCCCGTGCAGTTCTCAAGCCTCGGCGCGGTGGCGCACCCGAAGCTGCGCGCCGCGGCGCAGGACAAGAAGGAGCAGGGCGAGGTCTGGAGCGAGGTCAGCAAGAACAACGCGAAGCTCGGCACGTCGAACACGACCGACACCTACCAGGAGGTCTATTCGAGCAAGCGGGTCGGCGCGCAGATGGACGACTACCTGCGCGCTCTCGAACGCGAGGTCTTGCGGCCGGGCGTCGTCGGCGTCGTCGTCGCGCGCAACGGCAAGCCGGTCTGGGCCGACGTCTTCGCCAGCCAGCGGCTGTTCGCCTCCTACTGGCCGAAGCTCTTGAAGTCCTACGTCGTGGACGCGCTCGGCGACGACACGAGCGACGGCCGCCCGTCCGCGGACGAGGCTTCGCGCTACCTGCGCGAGCGCGACGGCTCCGTCTCGGTCACGACGCAGGCCGGCGTCTACCAGCTCGTCAAGACCGAGCAGGCGGCCTACGCCGTCTTCGAGCTGCGCGACATCTCGCTGGCCGCGCCGCTCCGCCTCCACTTCAACAAGATGGACAGGTGAGGAGGGCGGGGGCCGGAAGCCGGAAGGCCGCGGGTCAGTCAAAGAGCCCCGCCGCCGGCGTCTCCCTTCATCGGGGGCGCCGGTGGCGGGGCTCTTCTACGGACTTCCGGCTTCCGCCGGCCCTCACTTCACGTCTGGCGGTCGTAGACCTCCCGGGCCGTGTCGAGGAGGTCGCGGCGGTCTACGACGAAGTGGAGCCGGGCGGGCGCGTCGCCGCCGGTGAGCCCTTCGACCAGTTGCTCCAGCACCTCGAACTCGTCGCGCGCGGCGATGCCCTGCGCTTCGAGGTGGCCGCCGCGGCGCATGCGGCCGGCCAGCTCGCGGAGCGTGAGCCGCCCCTCGAAGGTGCGCCCGCCGTGCCGGTGCGAGCGGCTGACGAGGTACTGGACGAGCAGCACGTCGTTGTAGAGCGCGGGCGCGAGGAAGAGTCGCCCGCCGTCGCGCTCCCAGCCCTCTTCGAGCCGCTGCGAGCGCCGCACCTGCCGCGCGCCTTCGAAGGCCGCGGCCCAGTCGGACTTCGGCTCGCGCCGTTCGAGGTAGAGGCGCGCCGCCGCCGGCATCCACGCCGCGTCCGTCTCGAAGTCGAGCCCCTGCCCGAGCCTTTCAAGCCACTCGAAGAAGAGCTGGCGCGCGGTCTTCTTCTCCTCGTGAAGCTGGAAGCGGCCGTCCCTGACCGGGAGCCTTTTGAAGAGCGCGCGGCGCGCGGCGTCGGTCGCCTTGCCGCCCTCGACGCGGTAGACGGCGAGCGCGGCGTGCCAGCGCTTCGGCGCGTCGCAGAAGGGGCAGCGCGGGTGTTTGTCGTCCGAAGGCTTGAAGAAAGGGCGGCCGGGCTCGCGCGCCGTCAGCTCCGCGACCGTCGGCGCGTAGCCGCGTATCTCCGAGTAGGCCGTGCGCGGCGCCAGCCCCAACTGCTTCGTGAAGAGGCTGAAGATGCACGCGAGGCAGAGCGTCACCTCCTGCCGCGTGACCGACCCGGCGGGGAAGTCGCCGAAGTCGAGCACGTCCCGCGCCGCCTTCGTCGCCCCGGCCGTCTTCGCCTTCGCGGCCTTCGTCGCCCCGGCCGTCTTCGCGGCCTTCGTCGTCAAAGCCTTCGCCGCCGCGGTCTTCGTCGCTTGAGCCCCGGACGGCTTCGACGCCGCGGACTTCGCGGACTTCGACGGCGCGGGCTTCGCCGCCGGCTTCGGCCTTGACGAAGGCGCCGCCGCCTTAGCTTTCGACGGCGGCGACTTCTTCGCCGCGGCCCTGGTCGCCGCGGCCTTCGTCTTCGGCGGCGACGCCTCCGCGGCCTTCGTCGCCGCTCTCTTCGCCGCGGCTTTCGTCGCCGCAGCTTTCTTCGACGTGGTTTTCTTCGACGCGGCTTTCTTTGCTGGGGCCTTCTTCGCCGGCGGCTTCGCGTGCGCGGACGTGGAAGGGTTCGCGCCGCGGGCGGCGGGCGCGGCCTTCTTCGCGGCGGGCTTCTGCGCGGCGGCGGCGCCGGACTTCCGTGCGGCCTTCTTCGGTCTGTTTCTGGTGGCGGACATCATCTTGGAGGGGCGTCGGCGGGCGTGCGTCGCAGGGGCCGGCGCGTCAGTTCAGCGCCTTCAGCCAGGCGATGGCCTTCGGGACGCCTTCCTTCAGCATCGAGTCGTAGTGGCCGCCCCGGGCGGCGCGCACGAAGGTCACGGCGGGGTTGTGTTTGCTCACCTCGGCGGCGAACTTCGCGGACTCGGCGATGGGGGCCATGTCGTCGTCCTCCGCGTGGAAGAGGAAGAGCGGGCGGCGCAGCTCCCTCAAGCCCGCCTGCGGCGAGACGCGCTTGACGAACTCGCCGTAGTCGGGCATGGCCGCCGAAAGCTCGGCCAGCGCGACCTCGCCGAAGTACTTTTCGAGGTCCGTGACCGGGGCGTAGGCGACGCACGCGGCGATTCTCGGCTCGCGCTCCGCGACGAGCAGCGAGGTCGTGCCGGCCGAGCTGTGCCCCGCGGTGTAGACCCGCGAGGCGTCCACCTGCGGGAGCTTGGCGAGGGCGTAGTCGAGCGCCGCGCGCGCGTTGAGCAGCCCGGCCTCCGCCCGCCTGAAGAGTTCCGCGGCCTGAAACATCTCCTCCTCCGAAGCGTCGTCCTCCAGCGGGCCGTCCAGCTCGTAGGCGACGACCGCGAAGCCCGCGCGCGCGTATGGGAGGTGTTCGGGGCGGTCGCCCTCGCCCAGCGTGGCCCCGTGGAACATCCGCGTCCCGGCGGGCGCGATGAGGACGCAGGGGATTTTGCCCCGCGCCGCGGACTCGGGCAGGTACACCCACAGCTTGCCCGCCGCGCCCCGCCCCGGCAGCCTCACCTCGTGAAAGACGACGCCCGGCTCAAGCCTCCGCCCCTCGCCTAACTCGGGGAGCGCGGCGGCTGGCGCGGCGGGCGTCTGCGCGGCGGGGCTTTCTTTCTGCGCGGCGGGGGCTTTGCCCGAGGGGGCCGCGCAGGAGGCGTCTGAGCCGAGGACGGCCGCCAGACACGACAACGCTAAGAGTTTTCTCATTGCGGGCTCTCCGGCGCGGCGGCGGCTAGCCGATGGAGACGAGCGCGGGCGCGCCTTCCGGGTCGGCGTGGCCGAGCGCCGAGTCCAGCTCGGCCTCGACGTCGCCGGTCACGGCGCGCAGGGCTTTGAAGTCGTAGAGCGAGGGGTCGAGCAGGTGCGAGGGCACGGCGTTCGTCAGCGCCGTCAGCATCGAGGCGCGCACGTGCGGAATCTCCTTCTCAAGCTCGGCCACCAGCCGCTTGACGCGCGCACGCTTCAGGTTCGTCTGCGAGCCGCAGAGGTCGCAGGGGATGATGGGGAACTGCTTCTCGGCGGCGTACTCGGCGATGTCCGCCTCGCGGCAGTAGGCGAGCGGGCGGATGACGGTGTTGCGGCCGTCGTCCGAGCGCAGCACGGGCGGCATCGCCTTGAGCTGGCCGACGTAGAGCAGGTTGAGCAGGAAGGTCGCCGTGATGTCGTCGGCGTGGTGGCCGAGCGCTATCTTGGTGCAGCCCTCCTCGACCGCCGTGTTGTAGAGGATGCCGCGGCGCAGGCGCGAGCAGACCGAGCAGAAGGTCTTGCCCTCGGGCACGAGGCGCTTGACGACCGAGTAGGTGTCGCGCTCGACGATGCGGAACGCGACGCCGCGCTCGCGCAGGTAGTTCGGCAGCACCTCGGCGGGGAAGTTCGGCTGCTTCTGGTCGAGGTTGACGGCGAGGATGTCGAAGCGGACGGGCGCGCGCTTGCGCACGTCGAGCAGCAGGTCGAGCATCGTGTAGCTGTCCTTGCCGCCCGACAGGCAGACCATCACGCGGTCGCCGTCCTCTATCATCCCGAAGTCCTTGATGGCCTCGCCCATCTGGCGCAGCAGCTTCGTCTTGATTTTGCTTTCGACGAACATTCCCCTTATTCCGCCCCCGCCCTCTTCGTCAATTTCTCCGACCCGCCGCCGCGCCGAGTCCCGCCCGCTCGCGCTCGGCGGCGACGGCGACCCGCGGCAATTCCGCGCCCGGCGCGCCCTCCAGTTTTAAGCCATCCACACGGCCGACGCAACCGGGTGGGGCGGGCGGCGGGCGGGCGGCCACGGGCGTTTAAGACTGGAAGGCGCCCTGAAAGAGTCGGAGGCGGCGGGCACGAAACCTCGCCGCCTCCGCCGACTCTCTACGTCAGACGCGCCGTCTTCGGGGCGGGCGCGTCGGGAGAGTCCGTCCGCCCTTTAACCGCCTTCCGCCCCGCCGGCTACTTCTCGCCGGAGAGGTGCGCGCGGAAGAATTCGAGGGTGCGGCGCCATGCGTCGGCGGCGGCCGAGGCGTCGTAGACCCCCGGGCGCGTGTCGTTGAAGAAGGCGTGCTCCGTGCCCGGGTAGATGTGCATCTCGACGGACTTGCCGTGCTCTCTCAACTTCTCTTCGAGCGCGTGGACGGCGGACGGCGGGACGGAGCCGTCGCGCTCGGCGTAGAGGCCGAGGACGGGCGCGCGCAGGGCGGCGAAGTCCGGCTCGACCTTCGGGTGGATGCCGTAGAAGACGACGCACGCGCCCACCTGCTCGTTCTTCGACGCGGCGTAGAGCGAGAGCACGCCGCCCATGCAGAAGCCGACCGTGCCGACCGACGCCCCCTCGGTCGCCTCGTGACTGAGAAGGTGTCGCACCGCGCCGCGCAAATCCTTCTCGGTTCGGGCGATGTCGAGCGCCATCATCAGCTTGCCGGCCTCGTCGGGCGAGCGCGCCACGTCGCCGTGGTAGAGGTCGGGCGCGAGCGCTACGAAGCCCTCGCGCGCGAAGCGGTCGGCCACGTCCTTGATGTGCGGGACCAGGCCCCACCACTCCTGTATGACGACGACGCCGGGCCCGCGGCCCGACTCGGGCAGCGCCAGGTAGCCGCGCGCCGTCCCGCCGTTGCTCTGAAACTCGATCATCTGACCGGCCATTGCTGTCTGCTCCTTCCCGGCGCGCCGCCGCGCGCGCGCCCCTGCGAAAACGCGCCCCTGCGAAAAGCGGCCCCGCGCATTTGCCGGAACCTTTCGGCGCGGCGGCGTGAATAGAGTTGTGGCGTCGTTTGTTTAGACGGACGGCAGCCGTTTTATCGGCGCGCGGCGCCGAAGTCAAGCGCGACGGCGGGCCGCCCGGCCGCCTTGACACCCCCGGCGGGCGCACGAATAATGGCAGCCGCGAAACTCAAGGCCGCCCCGCAGGCCGCGCGCCGGCGGGGACGGCGACCCCGCTTCAGCTTTAAATCAAACACTCCCACGAGTTCACCCTTGACGGCACGGTTCACTCCTGAAAAGTGAGCCTCGCGCCCTACCCACGAGGTTTTATGAAGATGTACCCCCGACACAGGTTCGCCCCGCTGGCGCTCGCGCTCGCGCTGCTGCTGACGCCGCTGGCCGCCGCCACCTCCGCCACTTCGGCCGCCGCCGCGGGCGGCGAGGTCACCGGCGTCGTGACCGACCCGAAGGGCGCGGTCGTCGTCGGCGCCGTCGTGACGCTTCTGGACGCGGCCGGCGCGACCGTCGCCACCGCCGCCACCGACGGCCAGGGGCGCTACGTCATGCCGAACGTGCCGCCGGGCGCCTACGCCGTCGTCGTCCGCGCGGGCGGCTTCCGCGAGGCGCGGCGCGAGCAGTTGAAGGTCGAGGGCGACAGGCGCGCCGCGGCCGACTTCAGGCTCGAAGTCGCGCTCGCCGACACCGCGGTCACCGTCACGGCGACGGGGGCCAGGGCCAACGCCGACCCGGTCTACACGCGGCTGCGCGAGCAGGGCGAGTCGCCGCAGGACTTCGCCGGCGAGTACGCGCAGGTCGGCGGCCTCGTCTTCAAGCGCGACGCCGCCACCTTCACGCTCCGCTCGGGCGAACTCTACTTCCTGCCGGCGGTCGAGGGGCGCGTCACCGGCGCCGTCTTCCTCGGCGACGGCGAGCTGTCCATGACGCCGCCCGTCGAGCACGAGAAGCGCAGCCTCGCCCTCTTCACCGGCGAGCCCTCCATCACCGAGCAGTTCAGCAAGCTCACCCTGCGCTTCACCGACAAGACCTTCGAGGAGGTCAAGGCGTCGCCGCAGGTGAAGATGGGGCAGGGCGGGCCGCAGGCGGCGCGCGCCCGCGAAATCTTCCGCGACAACCAGACGCTCCTGCGCAAAGAGCTGCGCACCAACCTGGAGCTGCGCACGCTCGTAGACCTCTACACGCCCGGCCGCCCCGGCTTCTTCCTCGCCTTCGTCGGCGGCCGGCGCTACGAGAAGCTCATCTTCCAGCTCAACCCGCTCGGCATCCCCGAAGTCTCGCCCGAGGAGGTGGCCCTCGCCAGCTACGGCGAATCCGACCGCGGCTACTGGGCGGCCTTCCACCTCGCGGCCGAGTACGCCGCCGGCAAGGCTTCGGCCGACGAAGACCGCCGCATCTACGACATCACGCACCACGCCATTGACGGCGCCATCCGCGGCGCGAAGCTGAGCGCCAACGACACGCTGACCTTCCGCGCGCTCGTCCCCGGCTCGCGCGTGCTGCCGCTGACGCTCTTCCCGACGCTGCGCGTCAGCCGCGCGCGCGACGAGCAGGGGCGCGACCTCCAGTTCGTGCAGGAGCGCAAGAGCGAGGACGCCGACTTCGGCGTCATCTGGCCCGAGCCCCTGGAGGCCGGCAAGAGCTACAAGCTGACGGTCGAGTACGAGGGCCCCGAGGCCATCCTGGAGGCGGGCGGCGGCAACTACTTCGTCAACCCGGGGGCGCGCCACACCTGGTACCCGAACAACGAGGGCTCGCAGTTCGGCGACCGCGCCACCTTCGACATGACCTTCCGCTACCCGAAGGGCAAGACGCTGGTCGGGACGGGCGCGCCCGCGGGCCCCGAGGCGCGCGAGGGCGACATCACCGTCGCCCGCTGGACGAGCGGCGAGACGGACCTCGCCGTCGCCGGCTTCAACTACGGCGCGTTCAAGCGGAAGGCCGTGGACGACAAGGACACGGGCTACCAGATTGAGTTCTACGCCAACGAGTCGCTGCCCGACTTCCTCAGGGAGGCCGAGGACGAGGGCGTCGGCTCGCTCTCGACGACGGGCATGGCCGACTCGGCGCTGGCCGACGCGCAGAACTCGACGCGCATCTTCAACGCCTTCTTCGGCCGGCTCCCCTACAAGCGCGTCGCCATGACGCAGCAGCCGGCGTCGAACTTCGGGCAGGCGTGGCCCACGCTCATCTACATGCCCCTGACGGCCTTCATGGACTCGACGCAGCGCTGGCTGATGACGGGGTCGTCGCGCTCGGCCTCCAACAGCTTCTTCCGCTACGTCGGCCCGCACGAGGTCGCGCACCAGTGGTGGGGGCACGTCGTCGGCTGGAAGTCGTACCGCGACCAGTGGATGAGCGAGGGCTTCGCCGAGTTCTCCGCCTCGCTCTACGCGCAGGCCGTGGACGGCCCCGACAAGTTCGTCAAGTTCTGGGACGAGCAGCAGCAGCGCATCACGCAGGCGCGCCCGGCGACCAACGACCGCAGGCCCTACACGGTCGGCCCCATCACCCAGGGCTACCGCCTCATCAGCGGCAAGACCGGCGCGGCCTACCAGTTCCTCGTCTACCCGAAGGGCGCCTACGTCCTGCACATGCTGCGGATGATGATGTGGGACCGCAAGACGGGCGACGCCCGCTTCGTCGCCATGATGCAGGACTTCATCAAGACGCACTTCAACAAGGACGTCTCGACCGAGGACTTCAAGCGCGCCGTCGAGAAGCACATGACGCCCGAGATGGATTTGGACGGCAACGGGCGGATGGACTGGTACTTCAACCAGTGGGTCTACGGCTCCGAGGTGCCGAGCTACAAGATGGAGTACGCCATCAACGGCGACACGGTGACGGGGCGCATCACGCAGTCGGGCGTTTCGGACGGCTTCCACATGATAGTCCCCATCTACGTGGACATGGGCAAGGGCTGGGTGCGCCTCGCCTCGGCGCGGCTGCGCGGCAACGCGACGCTCGACCTCGGCGAGATAAAGCTGCCCGCGCCGCCCAAGAAACTCGCCCTCGCTGCCAACAAGGACGTCCTCGCCGTCAGCGTCGAGACGCAGAAGACGAAGTAGTGACCTGACCCGTCGGCCCCGACGGGCGCGCCGGCCGCGGACGGCGGGCCGCGACGCGGAGGGAGGCC
>DASVUF010000231.1:0-39167 GCA_036387195.1 Pyrinomonadaceae bacterium
GCGGGTCGCTCGCGCCCCTTCCTGACGGGAAGCGCTCCCGCGATCACCACCGAAAATCTTTGGAGGATTCCTGCCGTGACTATTCTGTTTAGCATTCTCGGGAGCAAGGCTCTCGGCTTCTTCGCCTTCCTCTTCCAGGAGGCCGCGAAGGGGGGCGAAGACCTGCAGAGCGCCTTCACCATCTCCGAGATGGTCAAGAACCTCGGGTGGGTGGCGCTGTCCGTCATCATCATCCTGCTCATCATGTCGATGTACTCCATCGCCATCATGGTCGAGCGGTTCCTGACCTACTCGGCGGCCAAGAAGCAGTCGCGCGAGTTCGCCCCGCGCGTCGCGCAGGCGCTCAAGAACGACCGCATCGAGGAGGCCATCAACATCAGCGACAAGCACAAGAAGTCGCACCTCGCGATGGTCGTCAACGCCGGCCTCCAGGAGTTCCGCGCGCACGACGGCTCCTCGGACATCTCGGGCGACGAGATCGAGGCCAGCAAGCGCGCCCTCCAGCGCGCCATCGCCATCAAGTCGGCCGAGTTCAAGCGCGGCCTCTCGGGGCTCGCCACCATCGGCTCGACCGCCCCGTTCGTGGGCCTCTTCGGGACGGTGTTCGGCATCATCAACGCGTTCACCGGCATGAAGTCGGCCGAGTCGGCCGGCATCGGCGCGGTCGCGGGCGGCATCGCCGAGGCGCTGCTGACGACCGCCCTCGGGCTCGCGGTGGCGGTGCCCGCGGTGTGGCTCTTCAACTACTTCACCGGCAAGGTTGACGGCTTCATCATCGAGATGGACAACTCGGCCTCCGAGCTGATCGACTACTTCCTGAAGAACCGCACGCGGCAGCTCAGGTCGTAAAAGGGTTTTTCCGACAGTCACGGGCGCGTCCCGGCCAAGGGGCGCGCCCCCGCCACGGCCCAGAGCCGGCGGGGGCGCGCCCGCGCCGACGCCGGGCGCCCGCGGGAGTACAGCTTATGGGCATGAGCGCAGGGGGTGGCAGCGGCTTCACCTCCGACATCAACGTCACGCCGATGGTGGACATCATGCTGGTGCTGCTGATCATCTTCATGGTCATCACGCCTTTCCTCCAGCAGGGCGTCTCGGTCGCGCTCCCGCGCGACATGAACAACCCGGACGAGGACCCGGCCATCATCAAGGAGAGTTCGGTCGTCGTCGCCATCACAGAGAACGGCGACCTCTACCTCGGCAAGAAGAAGATTGACAAGGACACGCTCAAGGCCGAGATAGACCAGAAGATGACCGGCAAGGTGGACACCGAGCGCATCGTCTACATCCGCAGCGACATCAACGCCAACTACGGCGCGGTCGTCGAGACCATCAACCTCATCCGCGACGCCGGCATAGACCAGATCGGGCTGGTCGCGGACAAGAGGAAGGGCGGCGCCTCGGCCAACCCGGCGACGGGCGGCCCCGGCGACCCGGCGACCACCACGCCCAGCTCGTAGGCACGGCAGTCAAGAGGACGGCCCGGCCCGCCGCCCGACGGGGCGCGCGGGCGCGAGGCCCGCGTAAGGAGTGGAACGTATGGGTATGAGTGCAAGCGGGGGCGGCGCGGGGGCGGCCCCGAACATCAACGTCACGCCGCTCATCGACATCCTGCTGGTGCTGCTGATCATCTTCATGGTCATCACGCCGCTCAAGCCCGCGCGCTTCAAGACCCTCGTGCCGCAGCGCAGCGAGGAGCTGAACGCGGCGGCCAAGCAGAGCCCTTTGACGCTCATCGTCAACATCAAGAAGGACCTCTCGGTCGAGCTGGTCAAGGGCGGCAACAAGGTCACCGACGCCTCGGTCAACGACCCCGGCAACGTCGGGTCGGCGCTGGCGACCGAGTTCCGCGCGCGCAAGGAGGGGCAGGTCTGGAAGGAGGGCTTCCAGGGCCGCACCGACCTCCCGCCGGACGACCGCATCGAGAAGACCGTCTTCATCAAGGCGCCCGAGACCTTCAAGTACGGCGACGTCGTCAAGGTCATTGACACCGTCAAGGGCTCGGGGGCCAACCCCGTCGGCCTCCAGACGGAGGCGCTGGAGCAGTAGCGCAAGGGCGCGCGCCGCCGCCCCGCCGCCGACCCCTCCCGGGAGGGGGAGAGCGCGGCGGGGCGCCGGCGCGCTCCGCGGCAGTCCCCCTTCACCGTATCGAGCTTCCGAACCTTTGCCCGGAGCAACCATCCAATGAAACTCTCTCGAACAAGCATCGCGGTGCTGCTCGTCGCGCTCTCGTTTGCAACGGGCGGATGCGGGGTCATCAACCGCGTGCGCGCCAAGAACGCGCTGAACGAGGGCGCGCGCGCCTACCGCGACGGGCGCTTCCCCGACGCGGAGGAAAGGTTCCGCACCGCCTTCGACCTCGACCCGTCGCAGAAGAACGCCCCGCTCTTCATCGCCCGCGCCGTCCAGCAGCAGTACAAGCCCGGCGTCCAGACGCCCGAGAACCTCGCCGTCGGCGAGCGCGCGGTCGCGGCCTACCAGGACATCCTGAACCGCGAGCCCGGCAACGAGGACGCCTACAAGGCCATCGTCTTCCTCTACGGGCAGATGAAGAACGAGGACAAGGTCAACCAGCTGCTCATGCAGCGCGCCAGCGCCGGCCCCACCCCGAAGGCGCGCTCCGAGGCGCTGACCATCCTGGCGAGCCGGCAGTGGCAGTGCTCCTACGACGTCACCGAGCTGAAGGAGAACAAGACGACCGAGAACCGGCCCGACAAGATCCTCATCCACTACAAGAAGCCGGCCAACCAGGCGGACTTCGACAAGGCGCAGCAGTGCGCGGCCGAGGGGCTCAGGCTCGCCGAGCAGGCCGCCTCCCTCGACCCGAACAACCCGAACGCCTGGTCGTACAAGGCCAACCTCCTGCGCGAGAAGTCGAAGCTGGCCGAGATGGCCGGCGACGCCACGGCCAAGGCCGACTTCGACAAGCAGTACGACGCCGCGCTGGAGACGCAGAAGCGCCTCGCCGCCGAGGCCGCCAGGCAGAAGGAGGCCGAGGCGGCCGCCTCGCCGACGCCCCCGGCCAGCTAAACCGGGCGGCGCCCCCGCGGCGCGAAGCCCCGCCGCCGGCCAGAGCCCTCTCATCCGGGTGACGCCCGACCTCGCGTCGGGCGTCACCTGTTTCTATGGTGGCCGCCGGCTCCCGGCTTTTACTTCGGCCGGCGGGCGCGGCCCGCCCGGCAAAGAAAAGCCCGCGCCGCTCATCAAAGGAAGGCTAAAGGCCGGGGCCGAAGGCCGGCGGCTCACAGCTTCTTTATGATTCGCATCGAGGAGATAGTGGAGAAGGTCGGGCGGAACCACCCGCAGGCCGACCTCGACCTGCTGCGGCGGGCCTACTTCTTCTCCGCCCTCCACCACAAGGGGCAGACGCGCGCCTCGGGCGAGCCGTACCTCGTCCACCCGCTCGAAGTCGCCAACATCCTCGCCGACATGCGGCTCGACGAGGTCTCGGTCGCCACGGGGCTTCTGCACGACGTCGTCGAGGACACGCTCGTCGAGCCCGAGGTCATCCGCGACTCCTTCGGCGAGGAGATCGCGCACCTCGTGGACGGCCTCACCAAGCTCGCGCACATCAGCAACCAGTCGAAGGAGGAGCAGCAGGCCGAGAACGTCCGCAAGATGCTCCTCGCCATGGTGGACGACGTGCGCGTCGTCCTCGTCAAGCTCGCCGACCGCCTCCACAACATGCGCACCCTCCAGCACCTCAAGCCGGAGAAGCGCCGCCGCATCGCGCAGGAGACGCTCGACATCTTCGCCCCCATCGCGCACCGCCTCGGCATGGGCCGCCTGCGCGGCGAGCTGGAGGACCTCTCCTTCAAGCACCTCCACCCGGAAGAGTACCGCGAGCTGGCCGAGCAGCTGGAGCGCCGGCGCAAGGAGCACGAGGCGTTCCTCAAGGCCGTCACCGAGCGCATCGAGGAGAAGATGCGCGAGGCCGGCGTCCCCTACATCTCCGTGGACGGGCGCGTCAAGCGGCTCTACTCCATCTTCAAGAAGCTCGACCGGCAGAAGATTCAGCTCGACCAGGTCTACGACCTCATCGCCGCGCGCATCATCACGCCCGACGAGACGCGCCACTGCTACGGCGCCCTCGGCGTCGTCCACACGCTCTGGCAGCCCATCCCGGGGCGCTTCAAGGACTGGATCGCCACGCCGCGCGACAACCTCTACCAGTCGCTCCACACCTCGGTCATCGGCGCCAAGGGGCAGCCGTTCGAGATTCAGATACGCACCGGGGAGATGCACCGCGTCGCCGAGGAGGGCGTCGCCGCCCACTGGAAGTACAAGGAGGGCAAGCGCGGCGCGCACGACGACGACGAGGCCTTCCAGTGGCTCCGGTCGCTCGTCGAGTGGTCGCAGGAGGTCAAGGACTCGCGCGACTTCCTCGAATCCCTCAAGCTCGACCTCTACCCGAAGGACGTCTACGCCTTCACGCCGATGGGCAAGGTCATCCAGCTCCCGCGCGGGGCGACCCCCGTGGATTTCGCCTACATGATCCACACCGAGGTCGGGAACACCTGCACGGGCTCGCGCGTCAACGGGCGGATGGCGCCGCTGCGCACCGTCATCCAGAACGGCGACGTGGTCGAGATTCTCACCTCGCCGAACGCCAAGCCGTCGCGCGACTGGCTCAACTTCGTCAAGACCTCGCGCGCGCGCAACCGCGTCCGCCACGCCGTCGCCGAGCAGCAGCGCGCCGAGAGCATCGAGCTGGGCCGCAAGCTCTTCGAGAAGGAGGCGGCGCGCTTCAACCTCTCGGCGAAGAAGGTCCTGGCCGACGGGGACGGGAGCCTGCGGCGCATCGCGAACGAGTACGGCTACGGGCGCGCGGACGACCTGCTGGCGGCCATCGGCTACGGCAAGACCGTGCCGCGCAACGTCATCGCCAAGTACCTCGGCCCCGAGAAGTTCGCCGAGCTAGAGCAGAAGAAGGAGTCGCCGCTGCGCGGCCGCCTGACGGCCGGCGTGCAGGCCGTCAAGAAGTTCATCCGGCTCGGCGAGGACTCCATCGTCGTGCGCGGCGTGGACGACCTGCTGGTGACGCGCGCGCGCTGCTGCAACCCCGTCCGCGGCGAGGAGATCGTCGGCTATATCACGCGCGGCAAGGGCGTGGCCGTCCACGCGCGGCGCTGCGCGAACGTCCAGCAGTTGATGGTCAACCCCGAGCGCGTCGTCGAGGTCGAGTGGGCCGACGCCGGCGCGGGCGAGGCCGCCTACGCCGTCAAGCTCCTGGCCGTCACCGAGAACCGGACGGGCATGATCGCCGACGTGACCAACGCCATCAAGGACATCAAGACCAACATCCGCGCCTCCAACGCCTCGGTCGCGCCCGACGACCGCGGCCGCATCGAGGTCACGGTCGAGGTCTTCGACCTCAAGCACCTCGACAAGGTCATGGCCTCCATCCGCAAAGTCCCCGGCGTCCTCGACGTCGAGCGCGTCCACGGCGCGGCCTGAAGCCGAAGCCCCGGCCCGGCGCGGAGCATCCATCCGCGGCGCAAACGTCATCAATTACGTTATCAACACAGTGATCCGGCGCGGCCTCCACGTTTGCCGACGGGGGAAGGCGTCTGTTAGAATCTGCAATTTGTTCGCAGGCTTGTGAAAAGGGACTTTCGTGACAGAGAGACGCATCGTCAAAACTGAGGACGCGCCGGGCGCCATCGGCCCCTACTCGCAGGCGGTCGTGGCGGGCGGGCTCGTCTACGTCTCGGGCCAGATTCCGCTCGATCCGGCGACGGGGCAGTTCGTCGAGGGCGGCGTGCGCGAGCAGACGGGGCAGGTCCTGCGCAACCTCTCGCGGGTCTTGGAGGCCGCCGGGTCGTCGCTCGGCCGCGTCGTGAAGACGACCGTCTACCTGGCGGACATGGGGGAGTTCGCCGAGATGAACGAAGTCTACGCCGGCTTCTTCGCCGAAGACCCGCCGGCGCGCTCGACCGTGCAGGCGGCGCGGCTGCCGCGCGACGCGCGCGTCGAGATAGACGCCGTCGCGCTCGCGGGCTAGGGGCCGGGCGTTTCGCGCGGCGCGCGGGCAAACGAAAAAGCGGGAGCGCCCGTCGGTTGACGCAGCGCCCGCCGCCCTTTTGAAAAGTTGGGTTTTAAACTAGGCCGCCTTCGCGACCTTGCCCGCCTTGATGCACGACGTGCAGACCTTCATGCGGACGGCGCCGCCCTGCGGCCGCTGGACGCGGATGGATTGCAGGTTCGGGTCGAAGCGGCGGCGCGTGCGGTTGTTCGCGTGCGAGACGTTGTTGCCGAACTGCGGCCCCTTGCCGCAGACTTCGCATCGTTTAGCCATAACTTTGAAAACCTCCGAAGCATTAAAAAGGCGCGCCGCGATTCGTCAGTGCCACACGGTCTAGCGGGCGGCGCGCGTCGGAAACGGAAATTTATAGCAAACGGCTTCGCCGAGCGTCAAGTTGGGTCGGGGCCGGCGGCGCGAGAGAGAACCCGGGCGAGCCGCCCACACTTCGAGAGTTCAGTTAAGGAGCAGAGAGCCAAAGTGCCCAGAGTCTTGAGAAACATCGCAGCCCCCGCGCTCGTCGCGGCCTTCGCCCTCGCCATCGCGGCGTGCGGCGGGAAGGGCGCGGCCGGCGGCAAGGATGTCGCCGCCACCGTGGACGGCAAGGAGATCACGCTCGCCGAGGTTGACCGCATCGTCAACCAGCAGGCGCAGGGGCAGCAGTTGAACACGCTCCAGCAGGCCGCCGCCCGCCTCCAGGTGCTCGACAAGCTGATCGAGCGCCGCGTGCTCTACGCGCGCGCCGAGAAGGAGAAGACCGTCCCGAACGACGACGAGGTCACGACCTTCGTCAACCAGCAGAAGCAGCGGCTCACCGCCGAGGAGTGGGAGAAGAGTCTCAAGGAGAGCAACTTCACGGAGGAGCAGGTGCGCGAGGAGGCCCGCAAGGACATCGCCATCCGCAAGCTCCAGGAGAAGCTCTACGGCCGCATCACCATCCGCGACCAGGAGATCACCGACTTCTACAACGCCAACCGCGCGCAGTTCGTCAACCCGCGCGGCGTCTACCTCGCCGACATCGTCGTTGACCCCGCGGACAGCGGCGGCGCCTACCGCGACGACGCCAAGAGCGACGCCGAGGCGACGGCGAAGATTCAGCGCCTCTACGCCACGCTCAAGGGCGGCGCGGACTTCGCCGACGTGGCGCGCGCCAGCAGCGAGGACCCGAGCGGCGTGCGCGGCGGCGACATCGGCATGGCCAACGAGCAGTTGCTCCAGCAGAACGGCTTCCCGGGCGACCTCGTCGGCCGCTTCTTCAACCAGATGCCGGTCGGCAGCTACACCGAGCCGATCCGCTTCGGCGACGGCCGCTGGTACATCTTCAAGCTGACGAACCGCCAGTTGGAGAACCGCCCGCTGGCGCTCGAAGACGCGGGCGTCAAGGACCAGATCAAGCAGGCGCTCATCGACCAGCGGCAGACGGTGCTCAACGAGGCGCTCATCCGCAACGCGATGAGCGACGTGACGGTCGTCAACAAGCTGGCCGAGTCGATGCTCGGCGACCCGAACATGCTGGGCGGCAACCAGTCGGTCGCGCCGGGCGCGTCCGCGAGCCCCGCGGCGAGCCCGTCCGCCAGCCCCGCGGGCCCGGCCGCCACGCCCGCCGCCGGCCCGGCCGCCAGTCCGGCCGCCAGTCCGGCCGCCGGCGCGAGCCCCGCGGCGACCCCCGCGGCCCGCCCGGCGACCGCCGCGAGCCCCGCCGGCTCGCCGAAGAGGTAATCGGCCGGCGCCGGCCGCGGCGCGGCCCTGTTAGTGAAAACTGAAGCGGGCGGGGCCGCTCGGAGCGCCGAGCGCGCCCGCGCCCGCTTCAGTCGCGTTGCGGAAGCGCCCAACGGCGGCCCGGCTTCCGACCTGATTGTCTTATGCTTTTCCGACTGACAGACGTTTACAAGTCGTACGGCGGGCAGGACGTGCTGCGCGGCGCGTCGTTGCAGGTCAACCCGGGCGAGCACGTCGGCCTCGTCGGCCGCAACGGGGCGGGGAAGACGACGCTCTTCCGGCTCGTCACCGGCGAGGAGACGGCCGAGCGCGGCGACGTCGTGCGCGCGCGCGGCGTGCGGCTCGGGCTGCTCGAACAGCACGTGGACTTCGAGCCGGGGACGACCGTCCACGAGGCGGCGCTCGCCGCCTTCGGCCAGCTCCAGTCCATCGAGCACGAGATGCACGAGCTGGAGCACCGCATGGCCGAGGCGGCCGACGACCTCGACGCGGTGCTGGAGCGCTACAGCCACCTCCAGCAGGAGTTCGAGCGGCAGGGCGGCTTCGAGTACGCGGCGCGCGCCGAGGCCATCCTTCAGGGGCTGGGCTTCGAGCGCGAGACGTGGGCGACGCCGGCCGAGATTCTGTCGGGCGGGCAGAAGAACCGCCTGGGGCTGGCGCGGCTGCTGCTCGCCGAGCCCGACGTGCTACTGCTCGACGAGCCGACGAACCACCTGGACGTGGCGGCCGTCGAGTGGCTGGAGGAGTTCCTCGCGGGCTACAGGTCGGCCTACGTCATCATCAGCCACGACCGCTACTTCCTCGACCGCGCCTGCACGCGCATCGTCGAGGTCGAGCTGGGGAAGGCCGTCAGCTACACGGGCAACTACTCGGCCTTCCTCGTCGAGCGCGAGGAGCGGCGCGAGATACAGATGCGCGCCTACGAGAACCAGCAGCACCTCATCGCCAAGACCGAGGAGTTCATCCGCCGCAACCTCGCCGGCCAGAAGACCAAGCAGGCCAAGTCGCGCCGCACGATGCTCCAGAAGATGGAGCGCGTCGAGGCCGTCCGCCCCGACCAGCCGCAGGGCAACTTCCAGTTGCAGAAGGTCGAGCGCGCCGGCGCCTACGTCCTGACGGTCGCCGAGGCCGCCGTCGGCTACCCCGGCAAGCTGCTCGCCGAGGACATCAACTTCGTCCTCAAGCGCGGCGAGTGCCTCGGCGTCATCGGGCCGAACGGGTCGGGGAAGACGACGTTCTTAAAGACCGTGCTCGGCAAGCTGCCGCAGCTCGCGGGCGAGATACGCTGGGGCACGAACGTCTCGGTCGGCTACTACGCGCAGCAGTTGGACGACCTCGACGACCGCAACGAGATCATCATGGAGCTGCGGCGGGTCGCGCCGTCGTCGGCCACGGCCGGCGAGCTGCGCGGCTTCCTCGCGCGCTTCCTGTTCACGGGCGACGACGTCTACAAGCACGTCCGCGACCTGTCGGGCGGCGAGAAGGGGCGCCTGGCGCTGGCGAAGCTCATCTACTCGAACGTCAACGTGCTGGTGCTGGACGAGCCGACCAACCACCTCGACATCCCCTCGCGCGAGGCGCTCGAAGAGGCGCTCGACGCGTACGAGGGCACCATCATCACCATCAGCCACGACCGCTACTTCCTCGACCGCGTCGCCACGCAGATTCTCGCGCTCGACGGCGAGGGGCTGGCCGAGCACTACGACGGCGACTACACCGAGTACCACGACTGGAAGGCCGAGCGCCGCGCCGCCGAGTCGGCCGGGCGCGCCGCGCGCGAGAAGGCGGCCGCCGAGGCGAAGCCCGCGCCCCCCGCGAAGACTCAGGCCGGCGGCGTCGGCGCGCCCGCGCCCGCGAAGCAGGGCGGCGGCTCGAAGGGCTCGAAGAAGAAGGGCGGCGGCGGGCGCGACCCGCGGGCGGTCGAGGACGAGATAGCGTCGGTCGAGGGGCGGCTGGCGGCGCTCGGCGAAGAGCTGGCGACGCCCGAGACGGCGCGCGACCCCGCACGCCTCGCGCGCCTCAACGGCGATTACAGGAAGGCCGAGGAGCGCCTGCGCGAACTCTACGAGGAGTGGGAGCGCGTCGCGGCCGAAGGCGCGAGCGCCTGAACGCGGCCCGCGCCCTTCCGGCAGCCGGCTGACTTTCACCAACACGAACGCGGAGACGCGGCTAAAAGCTCATCGCTTTTAGCCGCGTCTTCTTTGTCAGCGGCGGTGAACTTTTTTAGTCGGAAGGCCGGTCGGCTACGGTATCGAGAAGACGTAGTTGATGACGCCTTTGATTCTGACGGGCTCGCCCGCGAGCGTGGCGGGCGAGAAGCGCGCCAGCCGTGCGGCCTGGACGGCGGCCTGCTGGAGCGTCGGGTGGCCGGAGACGGCGCGCGCCTCGACGATTCTGCCCCGCTCGTCAATCGTCACCTCGACGACGACCTTGCCCGACGCCCCGTAGCTGCGCGCCGCCGCGGGGTAGCTGGGCCTCGGCAGGCTGAGCGCCTGGCCGTTGAGGACGCCGCCCGAAACCGGCGGCCTCTGCGCGTCTGGGCGTGGCGGCGGCGCGGCGGACGATGATGCAGCGGCCTTCGCTTCGCCCTTTGCTTCGTCGTTCGCGTCGCCCTTCGCGTCGCCTTTCTCTGCGGCGGGCGTCGTGGGGAAGGGGCGAGAGCCGCTTTCGTTCTTAGCGGTGGCCGTCACGGGGGCGACGGGCGGGGGCGGCGTTCTCGTCGGCGTGTTCGTCGTCGGCGGGGCTCCCGCGGCCGTGCGCTCGTCGGCGACGGCGAACAGGCCGGCCGCCTCGGGGGGCTTCGGCGCGGCGGTCGGGGCCGAGGTCGTCAGCGTGAAAGTCGGCATGGCCTCGGCGGCCGCGGGCCTCGGCCTCGCGTCCTCGTCCATGGCCGGGCCGTCGGGGCCGGGTCTGGGGGGCGCGGCCGCGGCGGTTCGCCTGTACGTGGCCGTCGCGTCGCCCGGGGCCGCTGCCTGCGTCGCGGGGGGGCGCGCGGCCGTCTGCGGCTGGAGCGTTTGCGCGCCGTGGAACTGCGAAGGGCCGCCGCCCTGCGGCGGCGCCTGCGCGGCGTCGGGGTAGAAGCCTTTGCGCGCGCGCACGCGCAGGCTCGGGCGCGTCTTGACGCGCAGGCTGATGAAGCGGAAGTACTTGTCCTTGCGCTCGTCCTGCGGGTAGTAACTCAGGAGGTACTGCTGCGAGAGGTCGAGCGAAATCTGCGTGAAGACCGCGTCCAACTCCTCGACCGTCTGCGGGATGAAGACCGCGCCGCCCGTCTGCTCGCTGAGCCGGTACATGCGCTGCTCCGAGACGGGGTCGTGCAGGTTCGGGTCTTCGACCTGCCGGGTCTGGACGACGTAGACCTGGCACTCCGCGCGGAGCGCGCGGGTGACGGCGTCGTCGAAGCTCGCGTCGCTGACGGTGTCCGTGCCGTCCGAGACGAGGACGAGCACCTTGCGCCCCACGAGCGGGCGCATGTACTCGGACGCCTGCGCGACCGCGTCGAACAGCGCGGTGGCGCCGTCCGGCCTGCCGAACCGCTCGATGGTGCGGACGAGGCGCGGCACGTCGTTGGTGAGCCCCTGCGCCAGCGTCGGCACGGTCGAGATGGAGTAGACGGCGGCGCGGTCAATGGGTCGGACGACCGAGCGGAAGAAGCGGACGGCGGCCTGCTTCTCGAACTCGCGCGCGGCCGAGAGCGAGGCGCTGTTGTCGAAGAGCAGCGCGACGTGGACGGGCGTCTCGGCGCGCGTGAGTTCGCCGATGGGCTTGACCTCGCCGTCCACCTTCAGCTCGAAGTCTTCGACCCGCAGGTCTGTGACGGCGCGCCCGCGCGCGTCCACCACCGACGCGGGGATGATGACGAGGTTCGAGTCAACGCGCACCACCTCGTCCTCGTCAACCACCTCGTTTGACTCGGGCGGCGCGGCCTGCGCCGGCGTCGTCTGCGGCGGCTGCGTCGTCTGCGCCGGCTGTGTGGGCTGCGGCGCCGCGGGCTGCGGCTGCGTGGGCTGCGGCTGCGTGGGCTGGCGCGCGGGGTCTTCCTTCGGCGCGACCGTGCGCGGGCGGACGTAGGGCGTGGGCGAAGGCTCCGGCCGCGGGGGCGTCTGGTTCTGCGGGGGCCGCGCGGCGGCCTGCGCGAAGACGAGGGGGGCGAAGAGCAGGAGGGCGAGGCGCGCCGAGCGCCCGCGGGCGAAGCGGCGGGGGCCGCCGGCGGCCGCGCGTGAAGGCTCTTGCGGTCGAGGGTTTTGCGGAGACAAGACTTTGTGATTCTCCCGGTTCGAGAGCCCGCGCGCGCCGCGCCGGCTTGGGCCTCGGGGCGCGCGAAAAGTTCTTCCGGCCTAAAGTTTGACGGGGATTGTGCTGCCTGCGGCGCGCCCGGCCTCGCCTTACGGAAAAGGGGAATTCGGCTCTCTCTCCCGAACCCCGCGGGCGCGGCCTATGCTAACACTTCCCGGCCGCTTACTCTAGTTTTACGACCCGCGGCCGCGGGGCGCGCGGGGGCGCGGCCCGGCTTGACAGGTGCTTAAGCCGCTTGTTACCTTAGCCTTCCGCTTTTGGAAGCGTTGTTTGGTAAGGCTTTGTAGGCACGTAGCTCAGGGGTAGAGCACTACCTTGACACGGTAGGGGTCCGCGGTTCAAATCCGCGCGTGCCTACCATTCAAACTTTCGACAGGGAGCTCCGTAAGTCCCTCGCCAGAAACGATGTTGACGCGAACGCGAACTACGTTTCGATTTTAGTTGACGCTGGCCGGCCCGCCAAAGGGTCCCGGCCGCGCGGCGAGGGCGCTTCTGTCGAATCCGATCCTGTTGGTTAATCCCTTTTCGGGACGACACATCCGTTTTTGACCCTTTCCGCGTGGCCGCCGGCCGGCGCGCCGGGCCTGTGGCCCGCGCCGCGAAGGCGGCCGGGCGGGCCGTGTTAGTTCGGAAGCCCCGTCCGGGGCGGAAAGGGTTGTTGAGCGATGAGCGAGATAAACGTACAGCTTGAGGGCGGGCGCTCGGCGCAGGTCCCGGCGGGCGCGACCGTCGCCGAGGCGCTGAAGGCCGCGGACCGCGACGCCGCGAAGCAGGCGCTCGCCGCGAAGGTCAACGGGCGCGAGGTCGATCTGACCTTCCGCCTCGAAGAGTCGGCGGCCGGCGGCGGGACGCTGCGTGTCGAGCCCGTGCTGCCCGGCACGCTCGAAGGCCTGGACGTCATCCGCCACTCGGCGGCGCACCTGCTGGCGGCGGCCGTGCTCGACCTCTTCCCCGGCACGAAGCTCGGCATCGGCCCGGCGCTGCTGGACGACCCGCGCTACGGCTTCTTCTACGACGTCATCGCGCCGCGCCAGCTCACCGAGGAAGACCTGCCCGTCATCGAGAAGCGGATGCGCGAGATCGCCAAGCGCAACCTCCCGTACCGCCGCGCGGAGCTCTCCAAGCAGGAGGCGCTGCTCGTCTTCGACGAGCGCGACGAGCCGCTCAAGTGCGAGCTGATAGAGGAGAAGGCCGGCGAGCGCGTGAGCGTCTACTACATTGACGGCTCGCCCTTCATAGACTTCTGCCTCGGCCCGCACGTGCCGAACACGAACCGGCTGAAGGCGTTCAAGCTGCTCTCGCTCTCGGGCGCCTACTGGAAGGGCGACGCCGGGCGCGAGCAGATGCAGCGCATCTACGGCACCGCCTTCGCCACGCAGGAGGAGCTGGACGCCTGGGCGCGCCAGCGCGAGGAGGCCGAGCGGCGCGACCACCGCCGGCTGGGGCGCGAACTCGACCTCTTCTCCGTCCAGGAGCAGTACGGGCAGGGGCTCATCTTCTGGCACCCGAAGGGCGGCGCCGTCCGCAACGAGATGGAGAACTACCTGCGCGCCGAGCTGCTGCGGCGCGGGTACGGGCTGGTCTTCACGCCGCACATCGCCAAGCGCGACCTGTGGCGCACGAGCGGCCACGAGGAGAACTACGCCGACTCGATGTTCGCGCCGACCGAGATCGAGGAGACGGAGTTCCGCCTCAAGCCGATGAACTGCCCGTTCCACATCGGCATCTACAAGTCGGCGCAGCGCTCCTACAGGGACTTGCCCATCCGGCTCGCCGAGCTGGGCGCCTGCTACCGCGCGGAGCTGTCGGGCACGCTGCACGGGCTGATGCGCGTGCGCGGCTTCACGCAGGACGACGCGCACATCTTCTGCACGGCCGAGCAGATCAAGTCGGAGGTCATCGGCTGCGTGGACTTCGCCTACGACGTGCTGCGCGCCTTCGGCTTCGAGAAGTTCAAGGTCGAGCTTTCGGTCAAGGGCTCCGACACGTCCAAGGGCTACTTCGGGACGGAGGAGGACTGGGCGCGCGCCGAGGCCGTGCTCGCCGAGGCGCTCGGCGAGCGGGGCATCCCCTTCGAGCGCATCGAGGGCGAGGCCGCCTTCTACGGGCCGAAGATTGACGTCAAGGTCGAGGACGCCATCGGCCGCCTCTGGCAGTTGACGACCGTGCAGTTCGACTTCAACCTGCCCGAGCGCTTCGAGATGGAGTACATCGGCGAGGACAACAAGCCGCACCGGCCGCTGATGGTCCACCGCGCGCTCTTCGGCTCGGTCGAGCGCTTCTTCGGCGTGCTCATCGAGCACTACGCGGGCGCGTTTCCCCTCTGGCTCGCGCCGGTGCAGGTGGCCGTGCTGCCCATCACCGACCGCGTGAACGGGTACGCCGAGGAGGTCGCGCGAAGCCTGCGCGAGGCCGGGCTGCGGGTCGAGGCGAACGTGCGCGGCGACAAGATAGGCGCGAAGATACGCAACGCGCAGTTGCAGAAAATCCCCTTCATGCTCGTCTGCGGCGACCGCGAGATGGAGGAGGGCAAGGTGGCGGTGCGCGAGCGCGCGCGCGGCGACCTGGGCGCGATGCCGCTCGGAGAGTTCAGGGAGATGGCGCTGCGGCTCGTCCGCGAGCGCGCCCTGGTTAACGAATAGTGCCGGGGCTGAGAACCGTGTACTGAGCCTGAACGTGCTTCCGCTCAGTCCTCGGCGCTCAGCCCTCAGCACTCTGACTGAGGAGGTGTAGGTATTCCTTCATTTCGAGGCCGCGGGCAGCGCCCGGACAACCGCCGCGCCCCCGCCACGCGCATCAACGACCGCATCCGCGTGCCGCAGGTGCGCGTCATCGCGGAGAACGGCGACCAGCTCGGCATCATGAACACCCGCGACGCCGTGCAGCTCGCGCGCTCGCAGGGGCTCGACCTCGTCGAGGTGGCGGCGACGGCCGACCCGCCGGTGTGCCGCATCATCGACTACGGCAAGTTCACCTACGAGCAGAAGAAGAAGGCGAGCGAGGCCAAGAAGAAGCAGGTCATCATCACGGTGAAGGAGGTCAAGTTCCGCCCCGGCACCGACGACCACGACTACAACTTCAAGGCGAAGCACGCGCGCGACTGGCTCAGCGAGGGTGACAAGGTCAAGGCCACCATCTTCTTCCGCGGCCGCGAGATCACGCACCGCGAGCTGGGGGCGGAACTCCTCCAGCGGCTGGAGCAGGACCTCTCGGAGGTCGGCGAGGTCGAGCAGCGCCCCAAGATGGAGGGCAACCAGATGTTCCTCATCTTCGCCCCGAAGCGGAACAAGTCGCCGAAGCAGCAGCAGGAGGCGAAGGCGGACGGCGGCGTCAAACAGGGCCCGCCCGTCCCGCCCGGCGCCGGCGGGATGGTGCAGTCGTAGCCGTCGGCCGTCGGTTCGCAGCCATTTTTTTATCGCGGACGGGCGCGTTCGCCTGTTATTCAATCAGAGCCGGCGGACGAAAGCCGCCGGCTCAAACGGAGGTCATCATGCCGAAACTTAAGACACACAAGGGCGCGGCGAAGCGTTTCCGCACGACCGCGTCGGGCAAGGTCAAGCGCGGCCACTCGCACGCGCGCCACATCCTGACGAAGAAGACGGCCAAGCGGAAGCGCGTGCTCGACATCGACGTGCTCGTCTCGGAGTCCGACGAGAACCGCATCAAGCAGATGCTGCCCTACGGGCGGAGCTAAGGTGAGGGTGAAGGCGGGGGGATGAAGTAAAGGCTGACGGGCGCGGGGCGCGCCCTCACCCCCCATCCTTTAATTAAACGGAGGTAAGTCATGCCTAGGGCAAAACGTGGTAACAAGCGCACCGAGAAGCGCAAGCGGATATTGGACCTCGCGAAGGGCTACCGCGGGACGAAGTCGAAGCTCTACCGCTCGGCGAAGGAGTCGGTCGAGCGCGGCCTCAAGTTCGCCTACACCGGGCGCAAGCTGAAGAAGCGCGACTTCCGCAGCCTGTGGATCGTCCGCATCGGCGCGGCCGCGCGCGTCAACGGGCTGAACTACTCGCAGTTCATGCACGGCCTCACCCTGGCCGGCATCGAACTCGACCGCAAGGCGCTCGCCGACCTGGCGGCCAACTCGCCCGACGCCTTCGCGGCGCTGGCCGGGCAGGCGCGGACGGCCATCGAGAACCGGCCGCAGGCCGAGAGCCAGCCGCAGGCCGCGGCCTGAGGTTTAAGGGAAGGCTGATTGATGAGAGGACTCCGCGATGAGTTCCGAAGCGGTTGACTACGACGCGCAAGTCGCGGCCGTGCGCGAAGCGTTCGAGCGAGAGTTCGAACGCTTCGCTCGCTTTCGCGCCTACGAGGGCACGGAGGGGCTCGCGCTCGACGAGGCCGAGGCGCTGCTGCGCGAGGCCCGGGAGCTGACGACGCGCCACACCGCGAAGAAGAGCGCCGTCTCGCAGTTGATGAAGCTGGTCGGGCGCGTCCCGGCCGAGGAGCGCGCGCGCTTCGGGCAGGTCATCCAGCAGCTCGACAAGGAGATACGCGGCGCGCTCGGCGACGTCTCGGCCGCGCTCGACGGCCGCCTCCAGGCGCTCAAGACCGAGCGCGAGCGGCTGGACGTGACGCTGCCGGGCCGGAGGCCGCGGCGGGGCCACCTCCATCCCATCACGCTCCTGCGCCAGCGCATCGAGGACGTCTTCGTCTCGATGGGCTACGCCGTGGAGGACGGGCCGGAGGTCGAGACCGACTTCTACAACTTCACCGCGCTCAACATCCCCGAGCTGCACCCGGCGCGGTCGCCGCAGGACACGTTCTACACGACCGACGGCCTCTCCCTGCGCTCGCAGACTTCGACCGTGCAGATTCACGCGATGCAGCGGCGGCGGCCGCCCCTGCGCGTCGTCGCGCCCGGCCGCGTCTTCCGGCGCGACACGCCCGACGCGACGCACAACCCGATGTTCTTCCAGGTCGAGGGGCTGCTCGTAGACCGCGGCGTCCACATGGGGCACCTGAAGGGCACGCTCTCCGAGTTCGTCCGCCGTCTCTTCGGCGCGCGGACGCGGACGCGCTTCCGCCCCTCGTACTTCCCCTTCACCGAGCCGAGCATGGAGGCCGACTACTCCTGCTTCAAGTGCGAGGGCGCGGGCTGCCGGCTCTGCAAGGGCTCGGGCTGGATAGAGCTGGGCGGCTCCGGCATGGTTCACCCGAACGTGCTGCGCGCGGTGGACATCGACCCCGAGGAGTTCTCCGGCTTCGCCTTCGGCCTCGGCATAGACCGCATGTGCGGCCTGATGTACGAGCTGGACGACATCCGCCTCCTCTTCGAGAACGACGTGCGCTTCCTCGAACAGTTCGGCTAAACGCGGGCGGTCGGCGGCCGGCGGCGCCCACGCGATTCGGACATCGGCCGGCGCGGCGGCGCGACCCGCGAGGAAGGCTCTTCCGCCGACCGCCGTCTGACCGTCTGCCGTCTACATCCTTATGGACATCAGCTACGAATGGCTAAGCGAGCTGGTTGACACGGGGCTGAAGGCCCCGGAGTTGGCCGAGCGCCTGACGATGGCGGGGCTCGCGGTTGACGCGGTGAAGGACGAGGGCGGCGACCCCGTCCTCGAAATAGACCTGACGTCGAACCGCCCCGACTGCCTCTCGCACTTCGGCGTCGCGCGCGAGGTGGCGGCGCTCACGGGCGCGCAGGCGCGCGAGCCCGACACGGCCGCGCCGAGCGTCGGCGGGCGCGCCGCCGAGTTCACCTCGGTCAGCATCGAGGACGAAGACCTCTGCCCGCGCTACGCCGCGCGCGTCGTGCGCGGTGTTAAGATAGGGCCGTCGCCCGACTGGCTCGTCCGCCGCCTCGGCGCCATCGGCCAGCGCCCCATCAACAACGTCGCCGACGTCACCAACTTCGTCATGCACGAGCTGGGGCAGCCGCTCCACGCCTTCGACCTCGCCAAGCTCGACGGGCGCCGCGTCGTCGTGCGCCGCGCGCGCCCGGGCGAGCGGCTCAAGACGCTCGACGGCGTGGAGCGCGACCTCGACGGGCAGATGCTCGTCATCGCCGACGCCGCGCGCGCCGTCGCGGTCGCGGGCGTGATGGGCGGCGAGGAGACCGAGATTTCCGACGCGACCGTGGACGTGCTGGTCGAGAGCGCCTACTTCGCGCCGCAGTCGGTGCGCCGCACGTCGAAGGCGCTGGGGTTGCAGACCGAGGCGTCCTACCGCTTCGAGCGCGGCGTGGACTACGAGGGCGTGCGCCGCGCGCAGGACCGCTGCGTCGCGCTCATCTGCCGGCTGGCGGGCGGCGTCGCGACCGAGGACGCCGTGGACGTCTACCCGCGGAAGGTCGAGCAGAAGTCCGTCACGCTGCGCCCGCGGCGCGTCGAGGAGTTGACCGGCCTGAAGGTCACGGCCGCCGAGTGCGACCGCATCCTGACCGCGCTCGGCTTCGAGCGGCGCGACCCGGCGCGCGGCGACGGCGGCGACAGTCCGCTGGGCTTCGTCGTCCCGACGTGGCGCACGGACGTCTCCATCGAGGAGGATTTGGTCGAGGAGGTGGCGCGCGTCGTCGGCTACGAGAAGATAGTCGAGGCGCTGCCGCCGTCGCCCGTCACGGGCGAATACCTCGTGGGCGACCGCCGCCGCCGCGCCGCGCGCCAGGTGCTGACGGCCGCCGGCTTCGACGAGGCCGTCAGCTTCAGCTTCATCGAAGAGGCCGCGACGCTCGACGAGGAGGGCGCGAGCCGCTTCGAGCCCGTGCCGGGGCTGCAAAAGGTGGAGGGCGGGGGCGCGTTCGTCAGGCTCTCGAACCCCATCATCGAGGGCGCGCGGCTGATGCGCCCCTCGCTGCTGCCGGGACTGCTGGGGGCGACGCGGCACAACTTCAACCACGGCACGCGCGACGTGCGGCTGTTCGAGACGGGGCGCGTCTTCGCGGCCGGCGGCGGCGAGGGCGGGCGGCCCCATGAGGTCGAGTCCTTCGCGCTCGTCGTCACGGGCCAGGCGCTCGAAGAGGGGCGGGCGGCCGGGCGACCGGCGGACTTCTTCGACATCAAGGGCGCGCTCGAAGCGGCGGCGGACGCGATGCGCGTCGGCGGCCTGGAGTTCGCGCCGGCCGCCGTGCGCCACCTGCGCGAGGGGCAGGCGGCGCGCGTCACGCTCGGCGGCGCCGCGGTCGGCTCGCTCGGCAGGCTCTCGGAGGAGGCGGCCGCCGCCTACAAGTTCCGCCAGCCGGTCTACGTCGCCGAGGTGAGCCTCGGGGCGCTGCTCGCGTCGGGCGAGCGGCCGGCGCGCTACACGCCGCTGCCGCGCTTCCCCGGCGCCGCGCGCGACGTGTCGCTCGTCGCCCCGCGCCGCGCGACCTACGGCGAGATGCGCGCCGCCGTGCTCGCGCTCGGGATGGAGGAGTGCCGCGGCGTCGGGCTCGTTGACGTCTACGAGGGCGCGAGCCTGCCGGAAGGGAAGCGCTCGCTGACGCTGCGCGTCGAGTACCGCGCCGACGACCGCACGCTCCGCGACGAGGAGGTAGACGCCATGCACGCGCGCGTCGTCTCCGCGCTCGAAGCCGGCTTCGGCGCGCAGTTGAGGGGCTAGTCTCTCAGAGCGCCGGGGACGGTCGCGCGAGGGCGCCGGCGGGAATCGCGCCCCGCGCCGGTAAGGGTTTCACCGGCGCGCGGTATGCCGCCCCTGCCTTCTACTTTTAACTCTTGCGCTCACGAGCTACCCGGCGCATAATCGGGCCGCAGTCACGAGGCCGCAGCCGCACGGAGAAGGAAGATGGTCGGATTGACCGGACTGGAAAAGTTCTCTCACCTAGAAGACAAAATTTACCGCACCATCGAGCTGACCAAGACTCTCCGACAGGAGAAGGAGGGGCTGGAGCGCGAGCTGGCCACGGTGCGGCGCGAGCTGGGGTCGCTGCTCGACGAGAAGGACCGGCTCGAAACCCAGGTCGAGCGGCTCCTCTCCGAGCGCGACACGATTCGCACCAAGGTCGAGGCGATGCTCGACGCCATCGCGGTGCTCGACCCCGAGGCCGTCGAGGTGATGCGCAGGTAACCCGGGGGCTGTAACCGATGAGCGCCATCAAGAACCCGGCGGAAGGCACGCCCACCATCCGGGTCGAAATCTACAACCAGACCTACAACATCCGCTCCGACGGCGACAGCGAGTACGTCATCGGCCTCGCGGAGTTCGTAGACCGCCGCATGCGCGAAATCTCCTCGGGCACGCTCACCGTGGACTCGCTCAAGGTCGCCATCCTCGCCGCGCTCCACATCGCCGACGAGCTGCACCGCCTCAAGCGGCTCCACGAGCAGACCGACCAGCAGCTCGCCGCACGCAGCGCCGAGTGCGCCGAGATGCTCGACCGCGTCCTCAAGACCCGCAGCGCCGCCGACCAGGTCGCCCCGACCATCTCCATCTCCTAAAAAAATCCGCGGTCAAATTCGCCCGCCGGCGCGCGCGGACGCGGACAAACGCCCGCGCCGCGCGACCCGATTTCGCCCGCTGCGGGCCGGAGTCCCTGAGCGGCGGGCGCGGGATTTTGTCAAGCGCGGCGGGGCGACTTTTTCGCCGACACTTTTCTGACGGGCGGGCGGGCGCTGTGTTACTATTTCGCCAGGCTGAGGGAGTCGCTTCTGCGCGGTTCGCCACCGATTTACAATGGTTGAGCCTATGTCGTGAATTAGGGAGACCGACGCCGCCACCAGTGCTGCCCCTCAAATGAGGGATTGCCGGAGGTGGCGGCTTTGACCGAAAGGTTAGGTCACCCACCTGTTAACGCAGGTTCAATTACGACTTCGGAGCGGCCGTCGCGGTTCTTCCCCCGGCCACCTTTTTCGTGACCCGTAAACCGCGAACCGTGACGAACGGGGGCCTACGGCCCCGCTCGTCACGGTTCGCGGCTTTTGCCTATGAGAATCCTTTTAATCGGAGACGTGGTGGCGCGCCCCGGACAGGTGGCGGTGCTGGAGCGCATACAGGACCTGCGCGAGCAGCACGCCGTTGACCTGGCCGTGATGAACGCCGAGAACCTGGCGGGCGGCTTCTCCGTCACCGAGCAGATTTGCGAGGGGCTCTTCGCCGCCGGGATTGACGTGATGACCTCCGGCAACCACATCTTCGACAAGCGCGAGGCGTCCGCCTACATCGCGCGCCAGCCGCGCCTGCTCCGCCCGGCCAACTACCCGGCGGGGACGCCCGGCTCCGGGCTCTGGTCGGGCAGGGTCGGCGGCGTCGGCGTGGCCGTCATCAACGTGATGGGGCGCGTCTACATGCCGCCGACGCACGGCAGCCCGTTCGAGGCGGCCGAGGAGGCGCTGGCCGGGCTGGACGACTCGACGAAGGTGCGGCTGGTGGACGTCCACGCCGAGGCGACGTCGGAGAAGATAGCGCTGGCGTGGCGCCTGGACGGGCGCGTGTCGGCGGTCGTCGGCACGCACACGCACGTCCAGACGGCCGACGAGCGCGTGCTGCCGGGGGGCACGGCCTTCATCACCGACCTCGGGATGACGGGCAGCTACTCGGGCTGCATCGGCATGGAGAAGGAGGCCGTCATCGCGCGCTTCCTCGGCCCCGCCACGCCGCGCCCCGAGCACTCCAGAGGCGACGTGCGCATCTGCGCCGCCCTCGTCGAAGTGGACGACGACACGGGCCGCGCGCGCTCCATCTCCCGCCTCTCCCTCCCGCACGAATCGTAAAAAAAGGAAGTGGGCGGTGGACGGCGGGCAGGGCTCCGCCCGCCGCGGGCGAGGGCGCCGGCGCCGTTGCGATTCGTAACAGGGAAGGGATTTCTTACCGGCCGCCGGCTACTGGCCCTCGTCCGGCGAGGGGGCGAGCGGCGGGGAGCTGAGGGCGAGGCGGTAACTTTCGGGGAGGGAGATGACGCGGTTGTTGGCGTCGGTGACGACGTGGCCGGTCTCGCCCTCGGCGATGATGACGCCGTCCACGGCGCGGACTATCTCGTATCCGAAGCGCACCGAGCGGCGGCGCAACTCCGTGATGTGCGTGCGCACGATAAGCTCGTCGTCGTAGCGCGCCGGCGCCTTGTAGCGGCAGTAGGATTCGGCGACGACGAGGAAGGCGCGGTCGTTCTCCTCCATGTCCTTGTAGGCGAAGCCGCGCGCGCGGCAGAACTCGGTGCGCCCGATCTCGAACCAGACGAGGTAGTTCGCATGATACACTACGCCCATGCGGTCGGTCTCGGCGTAGCGCACGCGGACCGCCGTCTCGTGCCAGTCGTCGAAGAGGGCGTCTGCGTCCAGGGGTTGCATCATCTGTCGCCCGAAAGGTCTTCCGCGCGGCCGCCGGGTCGCCCGGCGCGGGCTTAAAAAGTGTTGCGAGAGCTTTCCGGTTTCAGCGGACTATAAAAGCGAAGGGTTGGAGATGTCAAAGAGAATCAGGCTGCGGAAATTATTCGCGCCCGCGCTGGCGGCGGCGCTCGCGTGCGCGGCGGCGGGCGGCGCCTCGGCGCAGAGGGCCAGGCCGGCGGCCGTCAACCCGAAGACGGCGGCCGTGCGCGAGGCGACGACCGAGGTGCTGCGCGAGACGGCCGCCCTGCGCAAGCTGGCCGTCCTGCGCCCCGTACGCAGCGGCGCTCAGTCGCGCGCCGAGATAGAGCAGATGCTCGTCCGCAACCTCAACGAGAGCGCGACGCCCGAGGAGATGGCCGCCTCGGAGACGACGCTCAGGAAGTTAGGGCTCGTCCCCGCCGACTTCCAGCTCCGCGCCTTCATCATCAAGCTGCTGACCGAGCAGGTCGCCGGCTACTACGACCCGAAGACGCAGGAGTTCTACCTCGCCGACTGGATTGACCTCGACGGCCAGCGCCCCGTCATGGCGCACGAGCTGACGCACGCGTTGCAGGACCAGCACTTCAACCTGCGCCGCTTCGAGAGCTGGCCCAAGCACGACTCGGACGCCGAGCTGGCCGCGCACGCGCTCGTCGAGGGCGACGCCTCTTTCCTGATGATGCAGTACGTGATGCAGAGCCCGGCGCGCCAGCTCGCCTTCCTCAAGTCCATGGTCGCGGGCGGCGCCGGCTCCAGCGAGCAGATAGAGAAGGCGCCGCGCGTGCTGCGCGAGACGCTGCTGTTCCCGTACCTCCAGGGCTCCTCGTTCGTCACGCAGGTCTACAAGCGCGGCGGGTGGGAGGCGGTGACGGCCGCCTACAAGAACCTGCCGAAGTCCACCGAGCAGGTCCTGCACGCCGAGAAGTACCAGTCGGACGAGCCGGCGCAGAAGGTGGCGCTGCGCGACGTGTCGGCCTCGCTGGGGAAGGGCTGGCGGATGGCCGACAACGACGTGCAGGGCGAGTGGGGCTTCTACCTGCTGCTCGACGAAGTCCTTCAGGCGCCCGACGTGTCGAAGAAGGCGGCCGAGGGCTGGGGCGGCGACCGCTACGCGCTCTTCGTCGGACCGGGCAAGACGGACGCGCTCGTCGCGCAGAAGACGGTCTGGGACACCGAGGCCGACGCGCGCGAGTTCTTCGACGCCTACGCGCGGCGCACGACCAGGCGTTACGGCGTCCAGCCGGCCGAGGTGGCCGAGGCGGGGCGGCAGCTCTGGCAGACGAAGGAGGGCGCGGTCGTCATCGAGCAGCGCGGCTCCGCGGTCGTCATCGCCGAGGGCGTGCCCGACGGCGTGGACGCCAAGTCCCTCCTCCGGCTGTTCTGAAGCCCGACGACGACGAGATGAGCGCGCCCGCGCCCGAGAGGCCGACGGCGGTCATAGACTTCGCCGACGACTGCGGCCCGCGCGGGCGCTACACGTTCCGGCGCCCGGTCGAAGTCGTCGCCGCCGACGCGCTCGAAGAGGTGCGTCCGGCGCTCCGCCGCGTCGAGCGCGCCGCCGCCGGGGGGCTCTACGCCGCAGGCTTCGTCTCCTACGAGGCCGCGCCCGCCTTCGACCGCGCCCTCGCCGTCCGGCGCAAGTCCGACGTCCCGCTCCTCTGGTTCGCGCTCTTCGACCGCCCCTGCGACGACCCGCCGGCGCGGGCCGCCGGGGAGTTTCAACTCTCCCCCTGGGAGCCGTCGGTCGGGCGCGGCGAGTACGCCGGCCGCGTCGGCGACGTGCGCGACGCGATAGCGCGCGGCGACGTCTACCAGGTCAACTACACCTTCAGGCTGCGCGCGCTCTTCCGTGGCGACGACCTCGCCCTCTACGAGCGGCTGCTCGCGGCGCAGCGCACGCGCCACGGCGCCTACCTCGACGCCGGCCGCTTCCGCGTCCTCTCGGCCTCGCCCGAGCTTTTCTTCCGCCGCAGGGGGCGGGCGCTGGTCACGCGGCCGATGAAGGGGACGGCGCCCCGCGGCCGCTGGGCGGGGGAGGACGAGGAGCGCGCGGCGCGGCTCGCCGCGTCGGAGAAGGAGCGCGCCGAGAACCTGATGATAGTTGACCTGCTGCGCAACGACGTCGGGCGCGTCGCGGGACTCGGGAGCGTCCGCGTGCCCGAGCTGTTCCGCGTCGAGCGTTACCCGACGGTCTGGCAGATGACCTCGACGGTCGAGGGCGCGCTGCGCGCGGGCGCGGGGCTCGAAGACGTCTTCGCGGCGCTCTTCCCGTGCGGCTCGGTGACGGGCGCGCCGAAGGTGAGCGCCACGAGGGCCATCGCGGCGCTCGAAGACTCGCCGCGCGGCGTCTACTGCGGCGCGGCCGGCTTCGTCGCGCCGGGCGGCGACGCCGCCTTCAACGTCGCCATCAGGACGGTCGTCTTAGACTGCGAGACGGGCGTGGCCGAGTACGGCGTGGGCGGCGGCGTGACGTGGGACTCGACGGCCGAGGGCGAGTACGCGGAGGCGCTCGAGAAGGCGCGGCTGCTGGCGGAAGCGCCGCGCGACTTCGAGCTGCTCGAGACGCTGCGGCTCGAAGACGGCCGGTACGCGCTGCTCGAAGAGCACCTCGCGCGGCTGTCGGAGTCGGCGGCCTATTTCGACTTCCCGCCGCCGGCCGGGGCGGCGCGCGCGGCGCTCGAAGGTCACGCGCGGCTTCACCCTTCGGGCGCGCGGCGCGTGCGGCTGCTCGCCCCCGCCGGCGGCGGCGCGCGGGTCGAGAGCGAGGAGTTGGCGGAGGCGCCGGCGGGCGCGCGGCCGGTCGCGCTGGCGCTGACGCCCGTCTCGCGCGCCGACCGCTTCCTGTTCCACAAGACGACGCGCCGCGGCGTCTACGACGAGCGCCGGGCGGAGCGCCCCGGCGTCTTCGACGTGCTGCTGTGGAACGAGGAGGGCGAGCTGACCGAGTTCACCAACGGCAACGTCGTGGTCGAGCTGGACGGGCGGCGCTGGACGCCGCCGCGCGCCTCGGGGCTGCTGGCCGGGACTTTCCGCGCCGAGCTGCTGCGCGGCGGCGAGGTGGCCGAGCGCGTGCTGACGCGCGCGGACCTCGCGCGCGCCTCGCGCCTCTGGCTGGTCAACAGCGTCCGCGGCCGGGTGGAAGTGTGGGTGAAGGACGAGGGCTGAAGGGGGATGAGGGGGCGGCGGCCGGGTGATTTATCCGACAAATTATTCTTATTTCACTGATAAAATCTTTTAGCTTTGATTATTGCCGGCGTGTTCATTAGAATACGCGGCAAGTTCGCATGCAGGGGGCGCATCCGCCCTTTCGCCTTCATCAGGCTACATAGTTCCGAGCCCGAACATAAGCCCCCGAAGCGGGGCCGTGTTCTCGCGGCCGTCTCGTGCGAGCGGGTCGAAGGGTTCTCATTCCTATACATGCCGGGACTTATGAATCGTTCCTGTGGGTCAGGCGGCGTCCGCTTCCTGCTAGGCCGTCCGTCCGCCGCGCGCGGCGGGCGCACGGCCGTCCCACCGGCCCCCAACTCAGAAGCCGGAGTCTCCCATATGAAAAAACACAGCTCGCTCGCGCTCGCATTGCTCGTGACACTCTCGCTGCTCTGTGGGGGCGCGGCCCGCGCACAGGGCACCGCCTCGCGCGTGACCGGCGTCGTGCAGGACGCCAGCGGCGCGGTCGTCGAGGGGGCGACCGTCACGCTCACCAACGAGGGGACGAACGTCGCCATCACGACCGAGACGACCTCGACCGGCACGTACGTCTTCGACCTCGTGCAGGTCGGCTCCTACACCGTGAGCGTCGAGAAGCAGGGGTTCAAGCGGTACGTCTCGAACGGCAACCCGGTCAACATCAACCAGCCGACGACGGTCAACGTCGCGCTCGAAGCCGGCGCCGTCTCCGAGACGGTGACGGTGACGGCCGCCGCCGAGCAGGTGCAGACGAGCACCTCGGGCAACATCGGCAGCACCATCGAGCAGCGGACGCTCGAAGCGCTCCCCATCGTCGGGACGCGCGGCCGCAACCCGCTCGACCTCCTCAACTTCCAGCCCGGCGTCGTCTTCGGCGGGAACACGGGCGGGGCCGTCAACGTCAACGGCTCGCGCGACCGCGCCTTCAACTTCACGCTCGACGGCATCGACATCAACGAGTCCACGGCCGGCGGGTCGAACTTCACGCCGCTGCGCCCCAACCCCGACTCGGTCGCCGAGTTCCAGGTCGTGACCAGCAACTTCACGGCCGAGCTGGGGCGCAGCAGCGGCGCGCAGGTGACGCTCGTCACCCGCTCCGGGACGAACGAGTTCCACGGCAACCTCTTCGAGTACTACCGCACGCCGCGCTTCGACGCGACGAGCTACCCGAACACCATCGCGCGGCTCCCCAAGGACCAGTTCGTCCAGCACATCTTCGGCGGGAGCCTCGGCGGCCCGCTCTTCGACCCCGGCCTCGGCGGCGACGGCTTCCGCTGGCTGCGCGACAAGGCGTTCTTCTTCACCAACCTCCAGTTGCTGCGCGCCTACGACACGGGGCTCGTCTCGCGGCCGGTCTACACGCAGACGGCGCGGCAGGGCGTCTTCCGCTACGTCGTCGGGCGGGCCAACGCGCCGGCCGGCACGGGCAACGCCGCCGTGGACGCGCTCGGCAACCCGACGCTCCCGGCCTGCACGGGGGGGACGCCGCCGACCAACGCGCCCTGCATCGCCACCTACAACATCGCGTCGAACCCGACGGGCGTCGGGCTCGACCCGACGCTGATGGGCATCATCAACTCGTCGCCGCTGCCGAACAGCTTCTCGGGCGCGACCGGGTGCACGCCCGACGGCCTCAACACGGCCTGCTTCAACTTCGGCTCGCCGCAGCACGAGAAGCAGTACGACTTCGTCACCAAGCTCGACTTCAACCTCAGCTCGCGGAGCCTGCTCTACGTCCGCTACGCGCAGGGCGAGCAGAACAGCTTCGGCGACTCGGGCAACGCCGGGCGCCCGGTCTTCCCCGGCTCGCCGAACTTCGTGGACACGTTCCGCACGCCGAAGAACCTCGCGGTCAACTGGCGCTACTCGCCGTCGCCGACCGTCACGAACGAGCTGATCTTCGGCGTCAGCAAGTTCTTCTTCAACTTCCTGACGCCCGAGCCCGACCCGAACATCCCGTTCACCTTCATCAACGCCGCCACGCCCAACACCAACTTCTCCTACAACGCGCGCGGCGTGCGCACGCTCCAGTTCATTGACAACGTGACGGCCATCCGCGGCTCGCACACGCTCAAGGGCGGGTTCAACCTACGCTTCGGCCGCCACACCGACGACCGCTCGGGCGTCGCCGGCACGGCCATCGAGCCGGTCGTCTCCTTCGCGCAGACCGGCGGCTTCGACCCGTTCAACCTGCCGGTGGCGGCGACGACGGCGAACCCGCTGCGCATCAACTCCAACGACCTGACGCGGCTCCAGAACACCATCAACGACCTGCTCGGCCGCGTCAACACCGTCTCGCAGGGGTTCGTCTCCGACCCCAACAACCCGGGCGCGTTCGCGCCGGCCGGCACGCGCTGGCTCAACGAGCACAGCTACCCCGAGCTGGACTTCTACTTCCAGGACAACTGGCGCTTCCGCCCGAACCTCGTCTTCGACCTCGGCCTGCGCCTCGAGGCCAAGCGGGCGCCGTCGGTGGACGGCCGCCCCGTCCTCGTCCCCGACCAGCCGGTGAAGCTCGGCGCGGCGCCGTCGAACACGCTGCGCTGGGTGGAGGGCGAACTCTTCGAGGACGACTACAAGCTGCTGCCGTCGGTCGGCTTCGCGTGGGACCCGTTCAAGACGGGCAAGACCTCGGTGCGCGGCAACTACCGCATCGCGTCCGACCGCATCGCCTCGTTCCTCTTCGGCTCGTCCATCTTCCAGAGCGCGCCGGGCAACACGGTCGGCGTGACCAACTCGACCTTCGGGCAGGGCGGCGGGCTCTACCGCAACCTCGCGCCCGTCGTCGCGGCGCTGACGCCGACGACCACGCCCGAGGCGCTGCGCCAGCCGCCCGCCTTCGGCACCGGCTCCATCAGCGTCATCGACCCCGACCTGGAGTACCCGCAGGTGCACGAGTGGTCGTTCAGCTTCCAGCGCGAGATCAGCGACAACGTCATCGAGGTCAACTACATCGGCAAGAAGGGCGTCCACCTGCTCGGCGGCTACAACGCGAACCAGGTGAACATCTTCGCCTCGGTCCCCGGCGTCGCCGAGGCCAACTTCCTCGAAGCCTTCAACGCCGTCCGCGCCAACACCGCCTACAACAGCCCGCTGATCAACCTCCTGATGACGGGCAGCGCGGCGAACAACGCGGGCACGGCTCGCTTCCGCGCGCTCAACACGACGAACATCACGCAGGGCAGCGTGGCCGCGGCCGCGCTCACCCTCTCGCAGCGCACCTGCCAGTCGGCCGAGGTCACGGCGGGCGTCTGCACGGGCGCGAACCTCAACCGGCGGCTGCTCGACCTCGCCGGCTTCCCGTTCGCGCTCCAGCCCTACCCGCAGTTCACGGGCGGGCTCAACGTCTTCGACAGCAACGACTACTCGATGTACAACGGCCTCCAGCTCATCCTGAAGCGCCGCATCTCGTCGGGGCTCGGCTTCCAGCTCGGCTACACCCTGTCGAAGTCCTTGGACAACCGCTCGTGGGACCCTTCGCTCTCGACCGTCTCGACCGGCTCGGTGCAGTCGGCGTCGAGCACGCCGTTCGACCTGCGCGACCGCAGCCTGAACTACACGTGGTCGGACTTCGACCGCCGGCACGTCTTCCAGGCGACCTACACCTACGACCTGCCGTTCGGCCGCGGGAAGGCGTTCGGCACGAACTCGAAGCTCCTCGACCACCTCGTCGGCGGCTGGATGACGGGCGGCACCATCGTCTGGGCCTCGGGCCGGCCCTTCACGGTCTACTCGGGCGTCAACACGGTCAGCAACGTCGTCCAGTCCACGGCCGACTGCAACGGGTGCTCGCGCGACCTGGGGAGCCTCGTGCTCGAAAGCGGGCGCAACTTCTGGTTCGACGCGGCCGACCGCGGCCTCTTCACGGCCCCCGCGCCCGGCTCCATCGGGAACACGGGGCGCAACTTCTTCCTCGCGCCGCCCTACTTCCAGTGGGACGCGTCGCTCGCGAAGACGTTCCGCATCAGCGAGCGCGTGCGCTTCGACCTGCGCGCCGACGCGCGCAACGTGCTCAACCACCCGTCGTTCGACAACCCGACGGCCGTCATCAACAGCGCGCTCTTCGGGCGCATCAACGACAGCGTGACCAACAACGCCCGCCGCATCCAGTGGTCGGGCAAGCTCAGCTTCTAGCGGCCGCCCCCTCCCGGGGTGAAGGCCGCGTCCCGCGACCGCGCTGACGGGCGCGGGCCCCGAGTCAGTAGAAGGGGCCCGCGCCCGCGGGCGGTCGGCAAGGTATGAACCGACGCTTCATCTACAGTCTGGCGGCCTGCGCGCTGTCGGCGGCGGCGGCGGCGGCCGGCCTCGCCGGCCTCGCCGGGGCCGGGCGCGCGGCGGACGGGCCGGCCTACGACCTCGTCATCACGAACGCGCGCGTCGTGGACGGCTCGGGCAACCCCTGGTTCCGCGCCGACGTGGCGGTCAGGGGCGGCGTGGTGGCGCGCGTCGGGCGCGTCGAGCCGTCGGAGGGCAGGCGCGTGGTGGACGCGCGCGGCCGCGTGCTCGCCCCCGGCTTCATAGACGTGCACACGCACGTCGAGAATTTGTTCGACTTGCCGGACGCCGAGAACTTCGTGCGGATGGGGGTGACGACCGTCGTCACGGGCAACTGCGGCGGCTCGGCGGTGGACGTGGGCCGGTGGCTCGGGCGGGCCGAGGAGGCGCCGCCCGCGGTCAACGTCGCCACGCTCGTCGGGCACAACTCGGTGCGCCGCGCCGTCTTCGGCGAGGCCGACCGCGCGCCCACGCCCGAGGAGCTTGAGAAGATGAAGGCGCTCGTCGAGCGCGCGATGCGCGACGGCGCGGTCGGGCTCTCGACGGGGCTCTACTACGTGCCGGGCGCGTACGCGAAGACCGAGGAGGTGGTCGAGCTGGCGAAGGTCGCGGCGCGCTTCGGCGGCGTCTACGCCACGCACATGCGCGACGAGGGCGGCCGCGTCGCCGACTCGGTCCGCGAGAGCATCGAGATCGGCGAGCGCGCGGGGCTGCCGGTCGAAATCTCGCACTTCAAAATCAGCGCCAGGCGGCTGTGGGGGCAGAGCGAGGCGACGCTCGGGCTCGTCCGCGACGCGCGCCGGCGCGGCCTGCAGGTCACGGTCGACCAGTACGCCTACACGGCCAGCAGCACCTCGCTCGACTCGCGCCTGCCCGACTGGGTCGAGGAGGGCGGCCGCGAGGAGGGGAAGAAGCGGCTCGCCGACCCCGCGCTGCGCGCCCGCGCCGTGCGCGAGATGAAGGACTCGCTCAGGAAGTCGGGCTTCAAGGACTTCTCCTACGCCTCGGTCGCCAGCTACCGCGCCCGGCCCGAGTACAACGGCAAAAACATCGCCGAGATAGCGAAGCTGGCGCGCGGCAAGTCGGACGTGGCCGGCCAGATTGAGCAGATTCTGGAGATGTACGCGGCGGGCGGGGCCTCGATGGTCTACCACTCGATGGGCGAGGAGGACGTGCGCCGCATCCTGCGCGAGCCCTTCACGATGGTCGCCTCCGACTCGGGCGTGCGCCGCTTCGGCGAGGGCGTGCCGCACCCGCGCGGCTACGGCAACAACGCGCGCGTGCTCGGGACTTACGCCCGCGACCTCGGGCTCATCACCCTCGAAGACGCCGTGCGGAAGATGACGAGCCTGCCGGCGCAGACCTTCGGGCTGCGCGACCGCGGGCTGGTGCGCGAGGGGATGGCCGCCGACCTCGTCCTCTTCGACGAGGCCGCGGTCGCCGACTCCGCGACCTTCGCCGAGCCGCACCGCTACGCCGCGGGCTTCTCGCTCGTGGTCGTCAACGGCGCGGTCGTCGTGGACGAGGGGCGCGCGACCGGCGCGCGGCCCGGCCGGGCGCTGCGCCACGCCTCGGCCCCCGCCCCGGCCGCCGGCGGGCGCTGAGGGGGGCGGGCCGGGGCGAAGATTTCGCGGGCCGCGGGCGCTCCGTGCGGCGCCCGGGCCGGATTCGACTCTATTTAACCTGTCAGTAGATGAGAGGAAACACCCTTATGAGAAACCACCTGAGGAAGGGGGCGGCCGCCGCCCTGCTCCTCGCAGCCATCTTTTGCCTCAGCCCGGCCGGCGCGTTCGCGCAGGTGGCCGAGACCGCCGCGCAGATTCAGGGTCAGGTGACCGACGCGGCCGGCGCGGCCGTCGCCGGCGCGAACGTCGTCATCCGCAACGACGCCACCGGCGAGGAGCGCCGCTTCACGACCAACGAAGACGGGCTCTACGTCATCACGCAGCTCAACCCCGGCACCTACACCGTCTCGGTCGAGCAGACGGGCTTCAAGCGGCACGTCGAGTCGGCGGTCGTGCTGAACGCGGCCGACCGCCGGCCGCTCAACGTCGCGCTCGAAGCCGGCAACGTCAGCGAGGTCGTGACCGTGACGAGCGAGACCAACGTCGTGCAGGACAGCCCGACGCTGCAGACGCTCATCTCGGGGACGCAGGTGCTGGAAATCCCCCTCCAGAACCGCGACTTCACCAAGCTGCTGGAGCTGGCCCCCGGCGTCAGCTCCAGCCTCGACGACGAGACGGGCTTCGGCCTGACCAACCGCTTCGACGTCTCGGTCAACGGCATGCGCCGCAACAGCGTCAACGTCTTCGTGGACGGCGTCTCGAACACCGACGTCGGCTCGAACATCACGCTGCTCTCGACGCCGACGATTGACTCCATCAAGGAGTTCAAGCTGCTCAGCTCGAACTACACGGCCGAGGTCGGGCGCTCGGGCGGCGGCGCGGTGACGATAGTCACCCGCGGCGGCGAGAACGACTTCCACGGCTCCATCTACGACTTCGCGCGCAACAACCGCTTCAACGCCAACACCTACTTCAACAACCGCGGCGGCCGCAACGCCGTGACGGGGCTGCCCAACCGGCCCACCCCGCGGCTGCGCTACCACAACTTCGGCGGCACCTTCAGCGGCCCGGTCGTCATCCCCAAGTTCGGCGAGGGGCCGGGCAACGCCACCTGGACGGGCAAGGACAAGACCTTCTTCTTCTTCTCGCACGAGCAGCGCCGCATCACGCGCGGCATCACCTCCTCGACGGCCACCGTGCCGAGCCTGGCCGAGCGCGCCGGCGACTTCTCGTCGCAGTTGGGGCTGCCCATCTTCCGCAACGCGGCGAACACCGGCGTCTGCACGACGCCCGGCGTCGGGACCTGCACGAACAACCCAGTCATCGTCACCGACACGAACGGCAACAACATCCAGGCGCGCGCCGGCATGATTTTCCGCCTGGCCGACAACCGCGCCTACGCCGGCAACTTCGTCCCGGCCTCGGACATTGACCCGCGCTCGCGCGCGCTGCTCCAGGCGTACCCGCTGCCGAACACCGGCGCGAGCCAGTTCATCTACTCGCCCATCAACGCGCTCAGGACGCGGCAGGAGTCCGTCCGCATTGACCACAACCTCAACGACAGCCACCGCATCTTCGGGCGCTACACGCACGACCTGAACCTGACGCAGGAGCCGTCGGGGCTGTTCACGACCAACGCGGTGCCGAACTTCGGCACGACCGACACGCGCGTCCCCGGCCAGACCTTCGTCGCGTCGCTGACGAGCGTGCTCTCCTCGACGCTCGTCAACGAGGCGACCTACAACTACTCGGGCAACCTCATCGGGTCGCAGGTCGTCGGCCGCAGCTTCGAGTCGGACTTCCCCGGCCTCGACTCCATCCCCGAGGTCTACCCCGAGAACAACGCGGGCGTCATCCCGCGCATCTCGTTCACGAGCGCGCACTCGAACCTGAACTCGCTCCAGGGCTTCACCATCCGCTACAAGAACCAGGTCGTGCGCGACACCGTCACCTGGACGACGGGCAACCACACCTTCAAGTTCGGCGGCGAGATGTCCTGGGAGGGCAAGGACGAGAACGCCAACAACATCACGCAGGGCAACTTCAGCTTCGCGGGCACGCGCTCGCGCGGCACGACGCCCGGCCTCAACGCCTCCGGCGCCCCCGCGACGCTCTCGCTGACGCAGACCGGCCTCGCCTTCGCGGACTTCCTGCTCGGGCGCGCCGACACCTACTCGGAAGACCAGTTCGACGTGACGGTCAACCTGCGCTTCGGCCGGCGCGAGTTCTTCGCGCAGGACACCTGGAAGATCAGGCCCAACCTGACGCTCGACCTGGGCGTGCGCTACCAGTTCTTCGTCCCCGTCACCGACCAGAACAACGTGCTGACGTCGTTCGACCCGGCGCGCTACAACCGCGCCAACGCGCCGACCTGCGCCAACGCCGCCTGCACGGCGCTGCTGCGCAACACGGGCGACGAGCTGAACGGCCTCATCATCGCCGGCGTCAACTCGCCCTACGGCAAGGCCGTCTACCCGTCGGACAAGAACAACTTCAGCCCGCGCGTCGGCGTGGCCTGGGACCCGTTCCGCAAGGGCGAGACGGTCATCCGCGCCGGCTACGGGCTCTACTACGACCAGCCGCTCGTCGGCATCTTCGAGCAGAACTCGTTCGTCAACCCGCCGTTCAACAACAGCGCCTCGTACACCAGCGCGGCCATCACCTTCTCGAACCCGACCGGCGGCGCGTCGCTCAACAACCTGCCCATCCGCGCGCTCATCGCCTCGGCCCCTGACTTCGGGACGCCCATCATCCAGCAGTGGTCGGTCGGCGTGCAGCACTCGCTCTTCCGCAACGCGGTCGGCGAAATCTCCTACGTCGGCACCAAGGGCGACCACCTGATCCGCCCGCTCGACCTGAACTTCCCCGACCCGGCGGCCGTCAACGCGGTCGGGCTCGCCAACGCCAACACCGTCCGCCCGTTCCTCGGCTACGCGCGCATCACGTGGCGCGAGACGAGCGGCAAGTCGCGCTACCACGGCCTGCTCTCTTCGCTGAGCTACCGCTTCGCCACCGGCGTCAGCCTGACGGCGAGCTACACCTTCAGCAAGAACCTGACGGACGCGACCAACGACCGCGACGCCGTGGACTTCCCGCAGAACCCGCGCAACTACCGGCCGGAGTACGCCGAGGCGCGCACCTCGCGCCCGCACATCTTCAGCGCCAGCTACGTCTACGAGCTGCCGTGGTTCCGCAACGACCCGAACGGCTTCAAGCGGACGCTGCTCGGCGGCTGGCAGTTCGCGGGCATCACCGACATCACGTCGGGGCAGCCGGTGGCGAGGGTCGGCCTCGTCTCCGCGCAGCCGCAGACGGGCGTGACGGGCTTCTACCCCAACGTCGTCAGCGACCCCAACGGCGGCCTCGCCGGGACGCGCGACGCGACCGGGCTCCCGTACATCTTCGACCCGAACGCGTTCGCCACCCCGGCCAACGGGACTTACGGCAACGCGCCGCGCGCCTTCGCGAGGCTCTTCGGCCGCAACCAGACGAACTTCACGCTGACGAAGAACATCTACTTCAACAGCGAGCAGGGCGTCCGCCTTCAGTTGCGCGCCGAGGCCTTCAACGTCTTCAACCACACGCAGTTCACCGGCGTCGGCACCGTGCTCGGCGCCTCCGACTTCGGCCGCCCGACGGGCGCGCGCCTCCCGCGCGAGTTCCAGTTCGGCGCCAAGCTCTCCTTCTAGGGCCGCGCCCGGCCCCCCGGACCCGTATGCCCGCCCCGCCCCCGAACAGGGCGCGGCGGGCATACGGACTTTAAGGGCCGCCGAGGGCCGGAGGGGATTCGGACGGACGGAAATTTTGAGGCCGTAAGACGGACGGAAATTTTATGGACGACAAGGACACCGACGCGACGCCGCTGCTGCTGAAGGGCGCGCGCCTCGTCCTGCCCGGCCGCGTGGCCGAGGGCGAGTCGCTGCTCGTCGCCGGCGGTCGCGTCGCGCGCGTCGGCGCCGGGGCGGGCGCGGACGCCGGCGGCGCGCGCGTCGTCGAACTCGGGGGGCTGACGCTCTACCCGGGCTTCGTTGACGTGCACATCCACGGCGCGGTCGGCGTGGACGCGCTGGAGGCGGGCGCCGAAGACCTGCACAGGGTCGCGCGCCACCTGGCGGGCGAGGGCGTGACGGCCTGGCTCCCGACGCTCGTCCCCGCCCCGGCCGCGGACTACGCGCGCGCGGTCGAGGCCGTCGGCGGGTTGATGCGAAGTCAGGGGGAGAGGCCGGCGGCGGCGCGCGCCGTCGGCGTCCACTACGAGGGGCCGTTCGTCAACGAGCGGCAGTGCGGCGCGCTGCGCACGGCCTACTTCCGCGACTTCGCGACGGGGCGCGAGCTGGACGACCTGCCCGCGCTGGGGGAGGAAGGCGCGGCGCACATGATTACGCTCGCGCCCGAGGTCGAGGGCGGCGTCGCGCTGGTGGCGGAGCTGGCGCGGCGCGGCTGGGTCGTCTCGATAGGCCACACGCGCGCCCCGGTCGAGACGCTCGACCGGGCGCGCGAGGCCGGCGCGCGGCACATGACCCACTTCCTCAACGCGATGTCGCCGCTGCACCACCGCGAGCCCGGGCCCGTCGGCTGGGGGCTCGTCCGCGACGACGTGACCGTGGACGTTATCGCCGACGGCGTCCACAGCGACCCGCTCATGCTCGGCCTCGTGCTGCGCTGCAAGACGGCGGCGGGCGTCTCGCTCATCAGCGACGCGGTCGCGCCCGCGGGTTTGGGCGACGGCGAGTACCGCGTCTGGGGCGAAACCATCACGGTCGAGGGCGGGCGCACGCGCAACGAGCGCGGCAGCATCGCCGGCTCGGTCATCTCGATGCGCGACGCCGCGCGGACGGCGCTCTCGCTCGGCCTCTCCGAAACGGAGGTCGCGCGCCTCGCCGCGCTCAACCCCGCGCGCCTGCTCGGCATGGACTCCGACTTCGGCTCGATAGAGGAAGGCAAGCGCGCCGACCTCGCCGCGCTCGACGCCGAAGGCCGCGTCCGCCTCACCCTCGTCGGCGGCCGCGTCGCGCACGACAGCAGAGGGTAGACGGCGGACGGTAGACAGCGGCCGGCAGGTAAAAAATCGGGCGGCGCGTCTCGAGCATCAACCCGGCCGCGCCGCCTTCCTTCTTCCGCCGGCCGCCGGCTGCCGGCCGTCCCCGTCTAGCCTTCGTCCCCGTAGAGGCCGGCGCGGCGGTACGCCTCGTCCAGCAGTTCGACGGGGTGCACGACCCTGAGCGGCAGGCCGGCGAGCCGCGCGCCGGCGGCGAGCTGCATGTGGCAGCCGGGGTTGCCGGTGGCGAGGACGGCCGCGCCCGTCTCGCGCACGCGCGCCAGCTTGTCCGCGAGCACGCGCGCCGACAGCTCCGTCTCTAGCAGGTTGTAGACGCCCGCGCCGCCGCAGCACACGTCCGCGCCTTCGAGCGGCGCGAGCCGCGCGCCGCCGGCCGCGCCCAGCACGCGCAGCGGCTCGGCCTGCGCCTTCTGCCCGTGCAGCAGGTGGCACGAGGCGTCGTACGTCACCTTCAAATCGTCGAGCCCCGCGCCGTCGCGCCGCGGCCCGCCGCCGGCGGCGAGCTGCTGGCTCACGTCGCGCACGCGCGCGCTGAACTCGCGCGCGCGCCCCGCATACTCGGCGTCGCCCGCGAGCAGATGCCCATAGGTGGCGAGCATCGCGCCGCACCCGCCGGCGTTGGTGACGACGGAGGCGCCGCCCCCGTCCTCGAACGCCTCGACGTTGCGGCGCGCGAGTCGGCGCGCGCCTTCGAGGTCGCCCGCGTGCGCGTGCAACGCGCCGCAACAGACCTGCCCGCGCGCCGCCCGCGCGGCGTGCCCGTTGGCCGCCAGCACGCGCGCCGTCGCGCGGTTCACGCGCGCGAACAGCCCCTCCGTGACGCAGCCCTCGAACAGCAGCGCCTTCGACCCCTCGCCCGCCTTCGACCCCTCACCCGCCTTCGACGCGCCGCCCGGCTCGGCCGCGCCCGATTCCCTGACGGCCGACCCCGCCCCGCCTTCGTTCGACGTAGCGGCGCGCGAGCCGTCGAGCAGCGCGAGCGCAAGCTCCGCGCGCGCCGGCAGCAGCTTCGTCAGCTTCGACGCGAGCAGCAGGTGGGGCAGGCGCGCGTCGCGCAGCAGGCGCGCCAGCGCGAAGGCCGCGCGCAGACGCGCCGGGCGCGACCAGACGTGCCGGAGCGCGAGCCGCAGCGCGCGCGAAGTCCAGCCCTCGCGCCGCCCGCCGCCCGCGATGTCCGCGCGCGCGGCTTCGAGCAGTTGGCCGTACTCGACGCCGGCCGGGCACGCGCTCTCGCACGCGCGGCACCCGAGGCAGCGGTCTATGTGGCGCGTGAAGGCGCGCGAGTCGAGCGCGAGCCGCCCCTCCTCGACCGCGCGCATCAGGTAGAGGCGGCCGCGCGGGCTGTCGTTCTCGTCGCCGGTCTGGACGTAGGTCGGGCACGCCTCAAGGCAGAGGCCGCAGTGGACGCACGCCAGAAGCTTCTGCCCCTCGGCCGCCAGCGCGCCCGTGAGTTGTGTTGACTGTTCGGACATGAAGTCGTTTCTTTACGTCGAGCCCGCCGGCCCGAACTCGTAGCGGCCGGGAGAGAAGGTGTCCCGCGGGTCGAGCCGCGACTTGACGCGCCCCATCAGCAGCGCCGCCGACTCGGACAGCCCCCACGCGTCGAAACTCTCCCGCAGTTCCGGCGCCGAGCGCTCCACGACGAGCGAGCCGCCCGAACGGCGCGCCGCCTCGCGCAGCCGTCCCAGGCGGGCGGCCGCGTCCAGCCCCCGGGCGCCCGCGCCGGCCGCCGCCTCCGGCTCGAAGACGCGCAGGCGCCCGTCGGCCGCGCCCGCGTGCCAGCTCAGGGCGCCCGCGTCGCCGTAAGTCTCCGGCAGCAGCGCCAGCAGCGCGCCGAGCGCCGTGGGCGGGACGCTCGCGCGCCAGACGAGCCCCGCCGCCGCTCCCGCGGCGTGCTGCCGAGAGAGCCCCGACCAGACTTCGTCGTCGTCGTCTAAGCGCGACACGTCGGCGCGCTTCGCGTGCTCGCACAGCAGTTCGGCCGCCCGCGCGAGTTGATGCTCGACCGTCGCCCCGGCCCCCGCGAAGCGCGCGGCCACGAAGAGGCTCGCGCCGGCCTCCCCCAGGGCCGTCAGGCCGACGCCCTCCGCCGCCCGCGGCGATAGCAGTTCGACGGCGACGGGGAGGAGTTGCGACGAGGCGAGCGCGCGCGCCGCGCCCGCCAGTTCGCCCCAGTCCGCCGAGCGCGCGACGAGCGTCGCCTCGCGCCGCGGGCGCGGGCGCAGCTTGAAGGTCACTTCGAGGACGACGCCGAGCGTGCCGTGGCTCCCCGTGAAGAGTTTGCAGAGGTCGTAGCCGGCGACGTTCTTGACGACCCGGCCGCCCGCGCGTATCAGCCGACCGCCCGCGAGCGCCACCTTCATCCCCAGCACGTACGACCGCGGCAGGCCGTAGCCGGCCGACTGCGGCCCGCACGCGCCGGTCGCCACCACGCCGCCGAGCGTCGCCGCGTCCGCGCGCGGCGGGTCGAGCGGGAGCCACTGACCCGCGCGCCCCGCACGCCCGTTGAAGTCTGCGAAGGTCATCCCGGCCTCGGCCGTCGCCACGAGGTCGGCCGGCTCGTGCTCGACGAGGCGCGTCATCCGCGTCGTCTTCAGAATCACGTCGGCGCGCCGCGGCGGTCGGCCGGCGTCGAGCCACGCGCACGCGCCCGCAGGCACGACCGCCCAGCCCTCGCGCTCGGCCGCGCGCAAGACCTCGCACGCCTCCTCCAAAGACCCCGGCTCGACGACGGCGACGCGGCGCGCGCCCGGGCCGGCGCCCCATGCCGCGTCCCCGACGTGCTCAGCGCCGACGACACGCGC
>DASVUF010000232.1:0-7647 GCA_036387195.1 Pyrinomonadaceae bacterium
AGGTCGAAAGTTGGCTGCTGGAGCACGGGGCGATTCTGTTCCGCGGCTTCGGCGTCTCGTCGGCCTCGGAGTTCGAGTCCTTCGCGCGCGCCGTCTCCGACGAGTTGATAGCCTACGGCGAGCGCTCCTCGCCGCGCACGCAGGTGTCGAGCGGGGTCTACAGCTCGACCGACCACCCGGCCGACCAGCACATCAGGCTCCACAACGAGCAGTCCTACACGCTGAACTGGCCGATGAAGATAATGTTCTTCTGCGAGCAGCCGGCGCAGTACATGGGGCGCACGCCCATCGCCGACAGCCGGAAGGTGTACGGGCGTCTGAGCCCGCGCCTGGTCGAGAGCTTCGCCGCCCGGCAGGTGATGTACGTGCGCAACTACGGCGACGGGCTGGGGCTGCCCTGGCAGGAAGTCTTCCAGACCGCGTCCCGCTCGGTCGTCGAAGAGCACTGCCGGGAGGCCGGCATCGAGGTCGAGTGGAAGAGCGGCGACCGCCTGCGGACGCGGCAGGTTCGCCCCGCCGTCCGGAGACACCCGGCGACGGGCGCGCCGCTCTGGTTCAACCACGCCTTCTTCTTCCACGTCTCAAGCCTCGACCCGGCCGTCCGCGATTCCATGCTGGCGGTGGTCGGCGAGGAGGACCTCCCCTTCAACACCTTCTACGGGGACGGGTCGCCCTTCGAGGAGGAAGTCCTGGGCGAAATCGGCGCGGCCTACGGCGCGGAGACGGTCAGCTTCCCCTGGGAGCGGGGGGACATCCTTCTGCTGGACAACATGCTGACCTCGCACGGGCGCGAGCCCTTCGTCGGGCCGCGAAAAATTCTGGCCGCGATGGCCGACCCTTTTATGAGCACCTACCCGGAGGCCACGGCGAAGAACGATGGATGAGCGATTTAAAGGTAAGGGCGGGCCGCGCATCGGGGCCGCGCGGCCCGCGGCCGTCCGCCTGTCGCCGGCCGCGCTGGTGGCCGCCGCCCCGCTCGCCGAAGCGGGCGCGCCGCCGCTGGCCGTCCGCCCGCTGGCCGAGGGGCTCAACCTCGCGCAGTGGGCCGCGCGCCACAGGCCGCAGGTCGAAAGTTGGCTGCTGGAGCACGGGGCGATTCTGTTCCGCGGCTTCGGCGTCTCGTCGGCCTCGGAGTTCGAGTCCTTCGCGCGCGCCGTCTCCGACGAGTTGCTGGAGTACCAGGAGCGCGCGGCCCCGCGCTCGCAGGTCAGCGGGCACGTCTACACCTCCACCGAGTTCCCCGCCGACCAGCGCATCTCCCTGCACCACGAGATGTCCTACTCGCACAACTGGCCCCGCAAGGTCCTCTTCTACTGCGAGCAGCCGGCGGCGCAGGGCGGCAGCACGCCCCTGAGCGACGACCGCGAGGTGTTCCGCCTCCTCGACCCCAAGATCAAAGAGCGGTTTATGAGCCGGAAGGTGATGTACGTGCGCAACTACGGCACGGGCGTAGACCTTTCGTGGGAAGACGCCTTTCAGACGACGGACAGGGCCGTGGTGGAGGAGTACTGCCGCAAGTCGCGCACGGCCTTCGAGTGGAGGGAGGGCAACCGCCTGCGGACGCGCTACGTGCGCCAGGCCGTGGCGACGCACCCGGTCACGGGCGAGACGGTCTGGTTCAACCACGCGCACATGTTCCACGTCTCAAGCCTGCCGCCCGAGGTGCAGCGCTCCCTGCTCGAAGTCTTCACCGAAGACGAGCTGCCCCGGAACGTCTTCTACGGCGACGGCGCCCCGATAGAGCGTTCGTGCCTGGAGGAGATACGCGAGACGTACCGGCGGGCGGCGCTCTCCTTCCCCTGGGAGAAGGGGGACGTCTTACTGGTGGACAATTTCCTGGCTTCACACGGCCGCGAGCCCTACGTCGGGCCGCGAAAGGTTCTGGTGGCTCTGGCCGACCTCTACACGAACGAGCAGGTTTGAACAGTCTCCGGGCGCGCCCCACTTGAGGAGATGACCCACATGCAGCAAGAAGTTATTGAAGGCTATCGTCTTTCCCACCAGCAGCGGCGCCTCTGGCGCTTACAGCAGGACGGCGGCGTCTACCGCGCGCAGTGCGCCATCGGCGTGACGGGCGCGCTCGACCGCGGGGCCTTCGCCGCCGCCCTGAAGAGGGTCGCGGGCCGTCATGAAATCCTGCGCACGGCCTTCCCCCTCCTGCCGGACGTGGACGTGCCGCTGCAAGTCATCTCGGAGGAGCCCCGGTTCGCCTACGCGGAGCTTGACCGCAGGGGCGTGGCGCCGGAGGCGCGCGCCGCCGAGCTTGAACGCGTCTTCGAGGGGGAACTCGGCGCCGCCTTCGACTTCCAGCGGGGCCCGCTGCTGCGCTTCGCGCTCATCGAGTGGTCGGACGAGGAGCGCGTCCTGCTCGTCAGCCTGCCGGCGCTGTGCGCCGACGCGCGCTCGCTCGGGAACCTCTTCGAAGAGTGCGCGCGCGCCTACGCGGCGGCCCTCGCGCGCGAGGAGGAGCCGGAGGAGCCTTTACAGTACGTGCAGTTTTCCGAGTGGCAGCAGGAGTTGCTGGAGACGGAAGACGCCGAGGCGGGCAGAGAGTTCTGGGAGCGCAGGCGACTGGCGGAGCTGCCGCCCGTCTCCCTGCCCTTCGAGGCCGCGCTGCCGAAGGCGCGCGTCCGCGTCGCCGCGCGGCGTTGGGGCGTGGCCGCGGCGCTGGAGGTCGGCCCCGAGAGGTGGCGAAGGGCGCAGGCCCTCGCCGACGACCAGGGCGTCTCCGTCCAGGCGCTCCTGCTGACCTGCTGGCAGACCCTTCTGTGGAAGCTCACCGGGCAGACGGAGGTCGTGGTCGAGACTCTGTTCGACGGCCGGAAGTTCGAGGAGTTGCACGGCACGCTGGGGCCGCTCTCCAGATACGCGCCGGTCGCCGCCCGCCTCGCCGGGCGCCTCCAGCTCGGCGAGACGCTCAAGAGGGGCGAGCGGACCTTGGGCGAGGCGGCGAACTGGCAGGAGTACTTCATCAGGGAAGAAGTCCCCGGCGCTTCCGCCGCCCGGGGTGACGCCGCGCCGCGCCCCGTCGGCTTTGACTTTCAGGTGTGGCCGGACGCCGTCGCCGCCGGCGGCGCGCGGTTCGAGCTGGCGCGGCAGTTCGTCCGCGTCGAGCCGTTCACCTTGCGACTCTCCTGCGCGCAGCGCGCGGGCTCGCTGCTGGCGGAGTTCCACTACGACCCGGACGTCTACCGGCCGCAGTTCGTCGAGAACATCAGGGACCAGTTCGACACCCTGCTCGCCGACGTTCTGGAGAACCCGCGCCGGGCGCTGGGCGAGTTCGAAGTCCTCAGCGACGACGCGAAGCGCCTGCTGCTCGAAGGCTGGAACGACACGCGCGTCGCCGACGTGCCCGCGACCTGCGTGCACCTTCTGTTCGAGGCGCAGGCCGCGCGCGCCCCGGAGGCCACGGCGGTCGCCGACGACCGCGAGAGCCTGAGCTTCGCGGAACTCAACCGCCGGGCCAACCGGATTGCGCGATACCTGCGGCGGCGCGGGGTCGGCCCCGAGTCGCGCGTCGGCGTCTCGATGGAGCGCGAGGTCGGCATGGTGGCGGCGCTGCTCGGCGTCATGAAGGCCGGCGGGGCCTACGTGCCGCTCGACCACGGACAGCCGAAGTCGCGGCTCGACTTCCTGATACGGGATTCGGGCGTCGTCCTCCTGCTGACGCAGCGGTCGGTCCTGGAGGCCCTGCCCGAGACGACGATTCCCGCCCTCTGCCTCGACGCGGAGGCCGAGGCCGTCGGGCGCGAAGAGGCGACAGACCTTCACGTCCCGGTCGCGCCGGAGAACCTCGCCTACGTCATCTACACCTCGGGCTCGACGGGGCTGCCGAAGGGCACGATGGTCGAGCACAGGTCGGTCGTCAATCTGGCCGAGGCTTTGCGGCGGGCCGTCTACGCGCGCCACACGTCCCCGCTGCGGGTCGGCCTCAACGCGCCGCTGGCCTTCGACGCCTCGGTCAAGCAGCTCATTCAAATCCTCTCCGGGCACGCCATCCACATCGTCCCCGAGGAGGGGCGGCGCGACGGCGACGCCCTCGTCTCGTTCGTCGAGCGGCACGCGCTGAACGTGCTGGACTGCACGCCCACACACCTGAAGCTGCTGCGCGCCGCCGGGCTCGGGGAGAGGCCCGGCGCCACCCCCGAGCTGGTGCTCGTGGGCGGCGAGGCGCTGGACGAGGCCGCGTGGGAGGCGCTGGCCGCCAACCCGCTGGCCGAGTTCTACAACCTTTACGGGCCGACGGAATGCACCGTCAACGTCACCGCCTGCTCGCTGCGCGAGAACCCGGACGCGCCGACGCTCGGCCGCCCCATCGCCAACGTCCGCGCCTACATACTGGACGCCGCCCTGCGGCCGGCGCCCGCGGGCGTCGAGGGCGAACTCTACGTGGGCGGCGCGGGCGTCGCGCGCGGCTACCTGCGCCGCCCCGCGCTGACGGCGGAGAGGTTCCTGCCCGACCCGTTCTCGGGGGAGCCGGGCGCGCGCCTCTACAGGACGGGCGACCTCGCCTGCCACCTGCCCGACGGGCGCATCAGGTTTCTCGGCAGGCGCGACGGCCAGGTGAAGGTGCGCGGCTTCCGCGTCGAGCTGGGCGAGATAGAGGCCGCGCTCGGCCGGCACCCGTCCGTGGCCGAGGCCGCCGTGCTGTCGCGCGAGGACGACGCCGGCGAGCACCGCCTCGTGGCCTACCTCGTCCCCAGACTCGGCGCGACGCAGGACGGCTACGCGCTGCCGAACGGCATGCTGGTCCGGCACCAGAACAAGAACGAGACCGACTACCTCTACGAGGAGATATTCGAGAAGCGCGTCTACCTGCAACACGGCGTCGAACTCCCCGAAGGCGCGTGCGTCTTCGACGTCGGGGCCAACATCGGCATGTTCACGCTGTTCGTCATGCGGCATTGCAGGGACGCGCGAGTCTACGCCTTCGAGCCGCTGGCCCCCATCTTCGACACCCTGCGGGCCAACGCGGAGGCGTACGGCGAGAACGTCAAACTCTTCAACGTGGGACTCTCCGACGCCGAGAAGACCGAAACCTTCACCCTCTACCCGCGCTACTCGATGATGTCCGGCGTCAGCGCCTACGCCAGGCCGCAGGACGAGGTGGAGGTGATTAAACGGTTCATGCGCAACGAGGAGCGGGCCGGGGACGCCGAAGCCTCGCTGCTGCTCGAACACGCCGACGAGCTGCTGGCCGGCCGCTTCGAGGGCGAGTCGCACGAGTGCCGCCTGCGAACGCTCTCCGCGCTCATCCGCGAGAACGGGGTCGAGCGCATCGACCTGCTGAAGATTGACGTGCAGAGGGCCGAGCTGGACGTGCTGAAGGGGCTCGACGACGAGGACTGGGGAAAGATTCAGCAGGTCGTCATGGAGCTGCACGACGCCGAAGGCCAGGAGAGCGAGGGGCGCCGCGAGCAGGTGCGCGCGCTCCTCGACAGCCGCGGCTACGACGTCGTCGTCGAGCAGGACGAACTGCTCAAAGGCACCGACCGCTTCAACCTGTACGCCGTCCGGCGCGAGCGCAAGGCGCTGCCCGCGCCCGAGCCGGCGCGGGCGGCGGCCGGCGCGAGCCCGCGCGACGCGGCCGACGCCGCCCCGGCCGCGCTCAACGCCGGCGAACTGCGCCGCTACCTGCAAGAGCGTCTGCCGGAGTACATGATTCCTTCGGCCTTCGTCCTGCTGAAGTCCCTGCCTTACAACCGCAACGGGAAGCTCGACCGCGCGGCGCTGCCGTCGCCCGACGCCTCGCGCCCCGAACTCGAACAGGACTTCGTGGAGCCGCAGACGCCCGCCGAGCGCCTGCTGGCAGAGGTCTGGCGTCAGGTGCTCGGCCTCGAACAGGTCGGCGTCCACGACGGCTTCTTCGCCCTCGGGGGCGACTCCATACGCAGCCTTCAGGTCCAGGCGGCGGCGCAGAAGCGCGGCCTGAGCCTCTCGCTCCAGGACATCCTGAGGCGCCAGACGATTCACGAGTTGGCGCGCGAGATAGAGGCGCGCGGCGGCGTCGGCGACGAGAGGCGGCAGAGCCGCGCCTTCGAGCTAATCTCGGAGGAGGACAGGCGGAAGCTGCCCGAAGACGTAGAGGACGCCTACCCGCTCTCGCTTCTGCAAAGCGGGATGCTCTACCACAGCGAGCTCGACTCGGGCGCGCTGATGTATTACAACGCCAACACACTCCACCTGAAGGCGCCGTTCGACGCCGACAAGATGCGCGCCGCCGTCCGCCAGCTCATGCGCCGGCACGCCGTCCTCCGCGCCTCGTTCGACTTGCACACCTACAGCGCGCCCTTACAACTCGTCCACCGCGAGGTCGAGGAGCCGCTGGTCATCGAAGACCTGCGCCGCCTGACGCCGGCCGAGCAGGAGGAGGTCGTCGGCGGCCTGATAGAGGCCGAGAAGCGGACGCGGTTCGACTGGGCCCGCCCGCCGCTGATCCGCTTCAAGATTCACCTGCGCAGCGAAGAGACTTTTCAGTTCACGTGGTGCGAACACCACGCCATCCTCGACGGCTGGAGTCTCGCCAGCCTGACCACGGAGCTTTTCCAGCTCTACTTCTCCATGTTGGACGGCCGGGGCCGCGCGCAGGAGCCGCCCTCGGTCGAGTACAGAGACTTCATAGCCCTTGAGCGCGACGCGCTCGCCTCGGGGGAGCACAGGGATTTCTGGCTGGGCAAGCTGGAAGAGGCCCCGCGCACCGAGCTGCCGCGCCGCGCGGCCGCGCGGCCCGCGCCCGGCGGGCAGCGGACGCGGACGCACGACGTCCCGGTGCCCCTCGAAGTCTCCGAAGGCTTGAAGGCGCTGGCGCGGTCCGCCGGGACGCCGCTCAAGAGCGTGCTGCTGGCCGCGCACCTGCGGGCGCTGAGCGTGCTGAGCGGCGGCGCGGACGTCGTCACGGGGCTGGTCGCGAACGGGCGGCCCGAGAGGGCCGACGGCGACCGCGTGCTCGGCCTGTTCCTCAACACCCTTCCGCTTCGTCTGAACCTCTCCGGGGGCACGTGGCTCGACCTCGTGCGCGAAGCCTTCAGGGCCGAGCAGGAGACGTTCCCTCACCGCCATTACCCGATGGCGCAAATCCAGAAAGACCTCGGCGCGAACTCCCTGTTCGAGACGATGTTCAACTTTACACACTTCCACATCCTGCACGACCTGCAGCAGTTGACGGAGGTGCAGGTGTTGAACTGGGAGACGGCGGTCGTCGAGATAAATCTCACGCTGACCGCGAATTTCGAGTTAGACCCGCTGACCTCGCACGTCCGGCTATCCTTCCAGTACGACGCCGAGCAGTTGAGCGAGGAGCAGATTCAGGCCATCGGGGGCTATTACGCGCGCGCCCTCGCCCTGATGGCTCAAGACCCTTCGGGGAAGTATCATTATGCTTCCCTTCTTTCAGACGGCGAGCGTGAGGCGTTGATACGCGCGGGGAGGGGCGAGGCCGCGGACTTCCCGCTCCACCTACCACTGCACCGCCTCTTCGAGTCGCAGGCGCGCCGCTCCCCGGACGCACCGGCGCTGCGCTTCGCCGGGGCCGAACTCTCCTACGCCGAACTCGACTCGCGCGCCTCCGCCCTCGCCTCCCGCCTGCTCGCGCTCGGGCTGCCGCCGGAGCCACTCGTCGGCGTCTGCCTGCCGCGCTCGCCAGAGTTG
>DASVUF010000233.1:0-3938 GCA_036387195.1 Pyrinomonadaceae bacterium
CCCGCGCCCCCGTAGCATGCGCGGCGTCAGGCCAGCCCGAGTCACGGAGGCTTCCCGATGAAGAAGACCGCGAGAAAGTGTGCGGGCCGGCGCGAGGAGCGCCCGCTGTTCGACCCGATACACAAGCCCGCGGCCCCGCCCGGACGCCCGCTCGCGCGCGTCAGTCCTGGGGGGCGCGGACGCAAGACGAAGCACGGGCGGCCGCCGGGGGAAGGCGACTGATGGGGGACGCGGGCCGCGCCTTCATCGAAGAGTCGCGCCGCCACCTGGCCGCGGACTACCTGCCGAAGGTCGAGCGCTGCCTCGAACGCCTCACCGACGAGCAGGTCTGGTGGCGCGCCGGCGAGCACGCGAACAGCGTCGGCAACCTACTCCTGCACCTCGAAGGCAACCTGCGGCAGTGGGTCGTCTGTGGCGCGGGCGGGGGCGAAGACCTGCGCGTGCGCGAGAGCGAGTTCGCCGCGCGCGGCCGGCTCACGCGCGAGGAACTGCTGGCGAAGCTGCGCGCGGCGGTCGCCGACGCCGACGAGGCGCTCGCGCGCCTCGACCCGGCGGCGCTGCTCGAACGCAGGCGCGTGCAGGGGCTCGACGTGACGCTGCTGGCCGCGGTCTTCCACGCCGTCGAGCACTTCTCGATGCACACGGGGCAGGTCATCCTCCTGACGAAGATGCTCGCCGGCGGCGACCTCGGCTTCTACGACTTCCCCGGCGGCGTCCCGCGCCACAACTGGGAAAGGTGAGTTTTCAGTTTTTAGTTCCGAGTTTCCGATTTTGGGCGGGCGGGGCGGGGGTTCGGGCGGCGGGCCGGGCGCCGAGAACTAAAAACTCAAAACTGCAATTTTTGACTTTCAAATCTCGCGGGTTCGTGATTAATATATCCGCCGAGGTGAGCATTCCCTGATAGCCGGCCGGAGCCGCACCCGCGGAGATTCATCAACGTCCGCGCCGCCGCCGTCATACAAAATTCCGAGGAGGCTTCTGTAATGACTTATGTCGTTTGCGAACCGTGTGTGAACTGCCGCTACACGGACTGCGTGGTCGTCTGCCCCGTCGAGGCTTTCCACCTGGATGACAACGCGGTGTGGATCAACCCCGAGACCTGCATTGACTGCGACGCCTGCGTCCCCGAGTGCCCCGTCGAGGCCATCTTCCCCGAGGACAAGGTGCCCGACGAGTGGCAGCACTACACGGCGATGAACGCCGAGAAGTCGCTGAGCGGCCTGCCCATCATCAGCGAGAAGCTGGAACCGCTCTGCTAGGTCGCGCCGTGAAGAAGGGGCGACGGGGGAGGCGCTGGCTCGGCGCGCTGGCCGGGCTGACCGCGGGCGCGGCCGGGGCGGCGCTGCTGCTGCGCCGCGGGGGCGCGGCCGCGAAGTCGAAGTCAATCTACCCCGAGTACAACCGCCGCGAGGGCGACCGCTGGGCGCGCCCCGGCATGGACGTCACCTTCCGCGCCGAGCTGATGCCGGGCCGCGCGCGCGCCGAGAGAACCTACCGCGTCGCCGCCGTCCTCCCGAGCGGCCGCGTCACCCTCGAAGGCTTCACGACCGAACACGCCGAGACCGAGTTCGAGCCGGCGCGCTGAAGGGAAAAGCGCCGGAGGGAGAAGCGCCGGAGGGCTCGCGGGAAGAGGCCGCGCCGCAAAGAGGAAGGGCGTCGTCCACGACGGACGACGCCCTTCCTCTTTTCCTCCGACGGCGGCCGCTCACCACTCGTACACGCGGCCGGGCTCCATCGCCGAGAGGCGCGGCACGCCGAGCGCTTCCAGCTCCTCGACTATCTGGCGGCGGAACGACGGCTTGAGGTGCATGGCGAGAATCTCCACGTCCGCGTGCGCCAGCTTGCGCAGCTCCGAGCGGAGCGCGGCGGGCGTGAGGTGGCCGGACGCCTCCGCGAGCCGCGCGAGCGCGTTCGGGAACGACGCCTCGATGAGCAGCGCGTCGAGCCGCGGCTCGCGGTTGACGACGCGCCAGAACTCCTCGGTCGCCGAGGTGTCGGAGCTGAAGGCGACGGTGCGCCCGCCGCCCCGGATGACGAGCCCGACGGTCGGGACGATGTGGCTGACGGGGACGGCGCGGAACGTCAGGCCGCCGGCGCTGAACTCCTCGCCCTCGCGGAAGGGGACGAACTCCATGACGCGCGTCCGCCCGTTGTCGAAGTTCTGGAAGGGCGGGTAGACCGTCCCGTTGAAGACGTCGCGCGCGAGCGCCTCGCAGACCTCCGGGGTGGCGCGCACGCGGACGGGCTCTTCGAGGAAGCCGAAGAGGTCGTCCACGAAGACCGGCAGCGTCGCGACGTGGTCCATGTGCGGGTGCGTGATGACGACGTCGCGCACGCGCCCGCGCTCCTCCTCGGAGAGCCCGATGGCGAGGCTCCCGGCGTCTATGGCGACGCGCCCGTCCAACACGAAGCAGCTCAGCCGCTGCTCCGGCGACGCGCGCCCGTCGGCGTCAATCGTGCTCGGCAGGAGTTTGATTCTCAAGTGACTGAGTGGCGGGTGACGGGAGCGCCGCCGGCCGCGCGCCGCCGGCTAAAGGCCGGCGGCCTTCGCGTCACCCATCACTTTCCCTCCAGTTGAAGGCGCAGTTGGTGAATCTGGCGCAGGTATTCGGCCTCGCGCTCGGCGGCGGCCGCGTCGCGCGGGTGGACGCCGCGCGCGACGCGCGAGCGGTGGAAGGCCAGTTCGCTGGCCGCGCGGTTGAGGCGCGCCCGCGCGCGCCACGTCGCGAACCCGCCCGAGGCGAGCGCCCGGCAGGTGGCCCCGGCGCGCCCGCGCACCGAGCAGAGCCGCGCGTGCTCCTCGGCGGTGATGAGCCCGCGCGCGACCTCGGGCAGCAGGTGCTCGCGCAGCACGCGCCCCTCGCGCCTGAGCGAGAGGAAGATGACGAGCAGCATGCCGAAGAAGGTCGGCATCATGATGAGGAAGTAGGTCAGCAGCACGTAGGCGCCGTCGTCGTTGAGCGCCGTCAGCCGCGCCGAGGCGTTCCAGCCCGCGTGCAGCAGGACGGCCGCCGCGAAGCCGGCGAGCGGCGCCGCGAACCTGACGAAGCGCCTCTCGGTCTGCGCCGCCAGCCCCAGCCCGATGCCCGTCATCCCCGTGAACAGCGGGTGCGCGAACGGCGAGAAGAGCCCGCGCACGATGAAGACGCCGAGCGCGTTCTGCTCCGCCACGGCCACGCCGTAATACTTGACGTTCTCCGTCATCGCGAACCCGAGCCCGACCATCGCGGCGTAGACGACGCCGTCGGTCACGTTGTCGAACTCGTCGCGCCGCCACAGGAAGAGCGCGAAGAGGACGAGCGCCTTGGCCGTCTCCTCGACGACGGGCGCCGAGACGACCATGCCGTAAGTCTCGCCCGTCGCCTCGTCCGTGACGGCGTGGACGAGGGCGACGCCCAGCGAGTTGATGACGATGGCGAAGAAGACGGCGACGAGCGCGCCCCAGAAGAAGGCCGCGGCGAGCATCCACGGCGGCTCCGGCTCGTAGCGGTCGAGCCAGAGGACGAGCGTCACGTAGACGGGGACGGGAATCGCCGCCGCGAAGAGGCCGGTCAGGAAGGGCACGGCCCCCGTCTCGTAGCCTATCATCCAGAGCGTGATGAGCCCCGTCAGCAGCGCCGCCAGCACGGCCAGCGAGCCGAGCGCCCAGCGCAGCGCCTCGCGCCGCCGGCTGGCGCGCGCGCGCGCGGCGACCGTCATGCCGGGGTAAGGGGGGGCGGGGAACTGGTCCATAGGCGCTGTCCGGCGCGCGGCGACCCTTCCGGGCTCAGCCCTGCGAGTTCAGGTAGAGCAGCAGTATGAGCAGGCCGCCGATGAGCAGCACGGCCACGAAACCGATGACGGCGAGGAGGACGGTGGAGCCGCCGGCGCGCGCGGGCGCCTGCGGCGCGTGCTGCGCGGGGGGGCGCTCCGCCGGGGGGCGGGGCCTCGGCGCGGCG
>DASVUF010000234.1:0-3471 GCA_036387195.1 Pyrinomonadaceae bacterium
GACCCAGACTCTCCGCATCAGCTCCTGCGCCTGCGCGTCCCCGCGCTCGGCCACCTCGTCGGGGACCTCCGCGTCCACGCGCCGGGTGAAGAGGTCGAGCGCCTCCATGACCTTCTGGACGCGCAGCAGCGTGTTGAAGTATTCGTTGATGACGGCCGGGTCGGGGCTGGCGACCAAGACCGTGCGGCGCGGATCGGGGCTGCTCATCACTTCCCCCCTCGCCAGCGCCGGGAGCTGGCGCACTATCTGCTCCAGGTGCCGAGGCTCCAGCGTGACGAACTGCCGCTCGGGCTCCAGCGCCTCGGTCTCCACCTCGCACTCCAGCCTCCCGTCCGGGTGCAGCGCCACGACCCGCGCCAGCCTGGTGCCGAGCATGAGCGTGAGTTGAGGGTGGCGGCGCAGCCGCTCGCCGAGCCAGGAGGTCAGCGCCGCGCCCGCAGAGGAGTAGGGGAAGTTGACGCCTCCGGGGGCGGAGAGCGGGTAGAGCAGCCCCTCGACGTAGCGCCCCTCTGGCGTGAGGTGGAACCAGCGCGTGCCCCACACGATCCCCTCGGGCGGGTGGCCGTTGGCGGCCATCAGCGAGAGCGCCGGTGGCGCGACGAACCGGGCGACGACCGCCCCGCCTTTAATCCTCAGCGTGAGCTGGCCGAGCGTGGCCAACTCCTTCAGGTCTTCGCTCTGTTCACTCATCACTGCCTCCTTTGACTGGTTGACTACTTGCCGGCCGGGTAGCGCATCGCGCTCCGGGCGATCTTCTTCAGCTCCTCCGGAGTCATCGGCTCCGGTTCCTTCACACACCTCTGCTCGTAGGCGTCGAAGACGCCCCGCTCGATCTCGTCGTAGCCGGCTCCGTCTCCGCGCAGCGCGCACGCCAGGCGGAAGAGCTGAGTGTTGCGCGAGCGGTGCGGGATGACGCCGCCCAGCTTCGGGGGCGCGGCCGTCCGCCGCGGCTCCGGGGGCTTCGCTGGCGCGGGCGGCTTCTCCGCTGTGAGCAGCTTCAGGAGCCATCCGGGGAGGTGCGCGGGGCTGCGCCTGGCGCGCCACTCGTAGCGTCTGCCCGACGCATGCAGCGAAGGCGCGGCGACGACGTACCCGCCGTCGGTCTTGACGTCGAGCCCTTCGCCGAGCACTGAGGCCGAATTCTTGAAGGTGACTCCGGGGTGAGAGAAGAAGATGTGAGCGCCGCCCCCGCCGGTGACTACCTCCAGCGTGTTCGGCAGCTCGCCGTATCGCTCTATCAGCTCACAGAGCGAAGCGTCTCCGCCCGCGCGCGGGTCCACGTCTACGGCGACGAGCCCGGACTTGCGGCCCATGGCGAGGCCGACGTTGGCGAGCGGGTACTGCTCCCACCAGCGCCGTATCTGCGCCGGGTCTGTAGTGGCGTCCTTCAGTCCCTTGCGCGTGCGCGGGTGCTTGCCCGGACTCCTGCACTTGAGCGCATCGATGCAGGAGCAGCCGCGGTGAGGGTCCGGATGATGCAGCGGGAAGACGGGCCAGCCCCTGCGCGCGTACGCGAGCGCGGCCTCCAGCGGGGTTTGAGGCTTCGAAGCGGCCGCGGGGCGCTCCTCTGAGAAAAGAGTGGGCTCGTCGAGGGGGAAGGCCGCGGAATCATCGGGGATTCCGAGAGGGGGGCGGACAAAACTGTCCGCCCCCTCCTGAGCGGTCGGGGCCTGCGCGCCGGCGGAGGGTGCGGCCACGTGGGCGAAGGGGGGGCGGACAGAACTGTCCCCCGTTGTATTACCACCCGCCTCAGACGTGTCCTCCCCTCCGGCCTCGTCATCCGAGACGGCGCGAAGCGCCGAGTGGTCTAAGCGGGCCGGCGCGGTCTTCGCCCTCGACTCCAGACCCTTGAGAGCTTCTTTGAGCACCTGGCGCGCCCACAGCTCGGCGTCCCCGCCCCGCTCCTCGATCTTCAGCGCCGCCCGCTCCAGCTCGGAGAGAATCCTGCGCTTGACGTGTTCCTGGTACTCGGCGAGCGCCGGCTCCTCGTCTTCGCCCGCGGCCTCCTCCTCGACCTCGCAGCGGGGGAGCTGCTCGACCGCCCAGGCGACGGCCTCGCGCTTCGCGGCCTGCTTGTCCGTCTGCCACAGCGGGGATGAGAGGGCGCGCTGGACGGCGGCGTCTGCCACGGGCGTGAGGTAGTCAACGTACTCGGTGGCTTCTTCTTCATTGCCCGAGGTGACTTTGAAGAGCACGAGCCCCTTGCGGCGCTGGAACGTGCGCAGCGTGACTACCTCGCGGTAGACGGCCTTCCGCTTCGTCTCGGGCGTGCCCTCGCAGGTCATCAACTCTGCCAGCGTCAAGTGAGCCCGGCGGAAAGGGGTGTGAGGGACGCGCGCGGCGTCGTCGCTGTTCGTGCTCTGTAACGCGCAGATGAAGTCCCGGTGTCTCCTGGTAGGGTAGCCGACGGCCTGAAGTATCAGGCCGGTCATGGCTTCTATCTGCGCGTGGTTGCGGCGGCGGCGGAAAGCGTTCTCGTCGTCGAAGTCAGAGACGGCGCCGGAGGGCTTTTTGACGGGTGCGCTCATCCTTCAGCCTCTGGCGACCTGGAGGGGGGCGGCCACGTCGGCGGCCTCCTCGATGGAGTAGAAGGTGACGGGGGCGGCCATCGCCGGCGGAGAGGGGCGGGCGCGCCGACGTCGTAGACCAGGCGAGAGGCCACGCAGCTCGTCGAGGCGGGAGAAGAGGAGTCTGCGTGAGGCGTTGTTCTCCGCGATGCGGGAGCTGACCTCGCGCACGGCCGCCTCCAGCGGCTCCGCCTGTTCGACCGCCGCGGGTGCGGCTGGCGGCCTGATGTCTACGACGTTACTCATCATCGTCGTTGTCTCCGGGGCGGGCGCGCCGGGCGGTGACTCCCGGCGCGCCCGCCCCTTCATCGTGGCTGCGCAGCCTTCACTCCGCGCCGCCACGAACCTTGAAAGCCTCACGGCGCGTCCGTGGCGCTGTTGACCTCTCTGCCGGCGCAGAGGCGGGAGATGGCGGCCTCGGCCTTGTCCTTCAGCTCGACCAGCTCCTTGACGGCCTCGGGCGTCGGCTTGCCCAGTGACAGCGCCTCGACGGCCTCGGCCGCCTCGCGAAGAATCTCCGTACTGTCCACGACGCGCTCGTGCTCGCTTGAGTAGGGCTCGGCGCTCAGCTCGACGAGCGAGAGGTAGAACTCGCCGACGTAGCCGGAGATGAGGGCCGCGCCCGTCATCCCGTCGGCGCCGAAGGTGGAGGCGAGGAAGATGATCTTGCAGAGGCGGTCTAAGTCTGAGGGCGCGCCCGTGCCTCCGTCCCTGAGCCATTTGTAGGCGTGGTTATCGGAGACGCCGCAGCAGCGCGCGAGCTGGCGCACCTTCTCGGGCGTGTTGAAGACCTGAGCCATGATCCAGCAGGCCGGCGGAAGATTGGCGTTCGATGGCATGGGGTGAATTGAACGGGGAGAAAAGAATCGTTCACGGCCGGGGCCGCGCTCGCCTATGCTGCGGC
>DASVUF010000235.1:0-17101 GCA_036387195.1 Pyrinomonadaceae bacterium
TGTCCCCTGCTTGTCGCCGCTCTCCTACTGGCCTGCCCGGCCGCCTCCTTAGCGCAGCACCAGCACGCCGCCCCCGCGCCCGCAGCCGACGTCAGGCTGATGGAGGGGCTCGGCGAGTTCCGGATGCCGGTGGCGACCTCCGTGCCGGAGGCGCAGAAGTTTTTCGACCAGGGCGTGATTCTGGTTTACGGGTTCAACCACGACGAGGCGGCGCGAGCCTTCCGGCGCGCGGCCGAACTCGACCCGCGGATGGCGATGGCCTACTGGGGGCTGGCGATGGCGCTCGGGCCGAACTACAACCAGACCACCATCCCGCCCGCGCGGATGAGGGCGGCCCACGAGGCCGCGCAGGCGGGGCTCAAGCTCGCCGCCTCCGGGCCCGAGCACGAGCGCGCCTACCTCGAAGCGCTCGCCAGGCGCTTCTCGGCGGACGACGCGGCCGACCAGAAAAAGCTGTGGCTGGCGTACCGCGACGCGATGGCGGAACTCGCGCGCCGCTACCCGGACGACGCGGACGCCGCGACGCTGTGGGCCGACGCCGCGATGATTATCAACGCGTGGCGGCTCTTCGACGGCGAGGGGCGGCCGGCGGCCGGGACCGAGGAAATCATCGCCGCGCTCGAAGGCGTGCTGCGCCGCGCGCCCGAGCACATCGGCGCGCACCACCTCTACATCCACGCCGTCGAGGCTTCGCAGACGCCGGAGCGCGGGCTTTTGAGCGCCGACCGCCTCGCCGCGCTCTCGCCCGCGGCCGGCCACCTCGTCCACATGCCGGCGCACATCTACATGCGCACCGGCGACTACGCGCGCGCCGCCGAGAGCAACGAGTGGGCGGCCAAGGCCGACCGCGAGTACATCGAGCGCGGCGGCCGGCCCGGCATCTACACGGCCGCCTACTACAGCCACAACCTGCACTTCCTCGCCGCCGCCTACAGCATGGCCGGCGACTACGCCAGGGCGTCGGACGCCGCGCGCCGGCTCGAAGCGAACGTCTCGCCCTACCTCGGCGAGATGCCCTTCTTCGAGAGCTTCATGCCGACGGGGCTGCTCATCAGCGCGCGCTTCGGCCGCTGGGACGACGTGCTGAAGGCGCCCGAGCCGGGGCCTTCGGCGCCGCTCTCCAACGTCTTCTGGCACTGGGGGCGCGGCATGGCGCTGGCCGCGACGGGTAAGACGGCCGAGGCCGAGGCCGCGCTCAAGACCTTCGTCTCGAAGGCCGAGGCCATCCCGCCCGACGTCGGGTACGGGCAGAACACGGCGCGCGGGGTGCTGAAGATAGGCGAGCACTTCCTCAGGGCGCGGCTGGCCGCGGCGCGCGGCGACCGCCGGGCGGCCGTTGGCTTCCTGCGTCAGGCCGTGGCGGCCGAGGACGCGCTCGCCTACGACGAGCCGCCCGGCTGGTATCACCCGCTCTCGCGCGAAAGCCTGGGCGGCGCGCTCCTGCTCGACGGGCAGCACGCCGAGGCCGAGCGCGTCTTCCGCGAAGACCTCCGCCGCAACCGGCGCAACGGCCGCTCGCTCTTCGGCCTCGCAGAGAGCCTGCGCGCGCAGGGCAAGACGCGCGAGGCCGAGCTGGTGCGCAGGGAGTTCGAGAGGGCCTGGAAGAACGCCGACACGCGCCTCCGCGTAGAAGACCTGTAAGCGGCCGCGGCGCGCGGCCGGGGCTGAGCCGCCCGGCGCCTCGCCCGCCCCCGCCCGTTCGAGGAATATCGGCTCGACCGGGAGACGCGCCGCCCCGGCGCGGGCGTCCGCCTCCCGAGTTGGGACGGAAGGCCGAGGGGGGAAGGATGAAAGGACGGCCGTCAGCCGTCCCTTCATCCTTCCCCCCTCGGCCTTAACCCCTCGCCGTTCACCCTTCGCCGTTCACCCTTCGCCCTTCGCCGTTCGGCCTTCACCCGTCCTCACTGGCCAACCTCCGGCCGATGGCTTAAACTCGGCTGACACCGAAAGCGCGACCGCCTTACCCCGAACCGTCGGGCGGCGCGCGCCCCGAAAGAGCAATGCACGTCACAAGGGTCGAGCTGGAGAACATCAAGTCTTTCGAGCGCGGCTCGTTCGCGTTCGAGCGCGGGACGACCGCCATCGTCGGCCCCAACGGCGCGGGCAAGACCACCATCCTCGAAGCCATCGCCTGGGCGCTCTTCGACGTCCTCGACTACAGCAAGGACGACTTCCTCCGCCGCGGCTCGAAGAAGGGCAGCGTGCGCGTCACCTTCCAGAGCGACCTGGACGAGCGGCTCTACACCGTCTACCGCGACACGGGCTCGGGCTATTACGTCTACGACCCCGAGCTGCGCGTCAAGCTCCAGCAGGGCAAGGCCGACGTGCGCCGCTGGCTCGACCAGCACCTCGGCGTCGAGCCGGGCGCCGACCTGCGCTCGCTCTTCCGCTCGGCCATCGGCGTGCCGCAGGGCACCTTCACCGCCGACTTCCTGCGCTCGGCCGCGGAGCGCAAGGCCGCCTTCGACCGCCTGCTCAAGGTCGAGGAGTACCGCGAGAGTTCCGACCGCCTGCGCGACACGACGAACCTCATCAACGAGCGCATCACCGACGCGCGCGTCCGGCTCGGCGCGGCCGAGTCGCAGCTCGCGCGCTACGACGTCGCGGTCGAGGAGCACGCCGCCGCCCGCTCCCGCGCCGGCGAGCTGGAGTCGGCGCTCGGCGCGCTGCGCCGCGAGACGGAGGAGCGCGCGGCGGCCGTCGCCGCGATGGACGAGGCCGAGGGGCGCGTCGCGGAGTCGCGCGCCGTCGCCGACCGGCTCGAAGTCGAGCGCGACTCGGCCGCGCGCCGCCTGCGCGATTTGCAGGGCGGGCTCGCCGACGCGCGCCGCGCCGCCGAGCGCCAGCGCGCCACCGAAGAAGACGCCCGCGCCCACCTCGAAGCGCTCGCGGCGCTGCGCGGGCTCGAAGCCGAGCGCGGGGAGCGCGACGCCCTGCGCGCCGAGGCGGCCGACGCCGCGCGCATGACGGCGGAAGCCTCGGCGGACGCGCGCCGCCTCGAAGACGCGCTCGGCCGCGCGCGCGAGGCCGCGGCCGCGCTCGCCGAGATGCAGACGGACGTGGCCGCGCAGGCCGAACTCGAGCGCGAGCGCGAGCGCCTGCGCGACCTGCTCGCGCAGGCGCGCGCCGCCGGCGAACGGCTCGCGCGGCTCGACCGCGAGCTGGCGGCGCTGCGCAAGTCGCACTCCGAACTCTCGAAGCGCGCGCGCGCGGCCGAGGGGCTGGCCGACGCGCAGGAGCGCGCCGACAAGCTCGAAAGCGAAAGGCTCGGCGTCGAGACGCGCCTGAGCCGGCTCGAACAGGACCTCACCTCGCGCGGCCACCTGACGCGGCAGCGGCGCGAGGCCGCGCGCGAGGCCGAGCGCCTGCGCCGCAGCGTCACCGCGCTCGAACGCGAGGCGCGCGAGTTCGAGCAGGCGGCCGCGGCCGCCGCGCGGCTCGGCGCGCTGGAGGAGCGCGACCGCGAGTTGAGCGACGAGCTCGCCATCCTGCGCGCGGCCATCAAGCGCGACGAGAAGATGAGCGAGCGCACGGGCGGCGGCCGCCTCTGCCCCATCCTCAACCAGCAGTGTAAGAACCTCGCGGATGAGGGGCGCACCTTCGAGGACTACTTCGGCGAACAGCTCAAGGGCAACCGCGCGCGCCTGACGGGTATCGAGCGCGAGGCCGTCGCGCTCGCCGCCGAGGTGCGCGCCGCGCGCGACGCCGAGCGCGCCGCCGCCCGCTCCGAGACGACCCGCGCCCGCCTCGCGCACGAGCGCGAGCTGCTGGCCGAGCGCGAGGCGGCGCTCGCCGCCATAGACGCCGAGCTGGACAAGCTGGCCGGCGCGAGCGAGGCGCTGCGCGACGAGCTACAGGCCGAGATGTCGGGCATTGACATGGTCTGGCGCACGGCGCGCGAGGAGGCGTTGCGCTACGCCGAGCTCGAGCCCTCGCGCGCGCGCCTCGCCGAGATCGAGGAGGAGGGCAAGGCGCGCCGCGACGAGCGCGAGCAGGTCGCCGCGGCCGCCGGCGCCGGGGCGGCGCTCGCCGAGGACGCCGCCGACGTCGAGCGCCGCCTGCGGTCGCTGGGCGACCCGCGCGCGCGCGCCGCCGCCCTCTCGCTCGAAGCCGCGCGCGCCCCCGAGCTAGAGCGCGAGTCGCGCGCCGCGCTCGACCTGCTTGAGACTTTACAGAAGCAGGCGCGCGCGCTCGACAAGAAGCTCAGGCGGTTCGAACGCCTCGACGCCGCGTGGGCCGAGGCCGCCGCCGCGCGCGACCGGACGGCGCAGGGCCACCGCGAGCATTTGGAGTCGGCCTCGCTCGCCTCGACGCTCCCCGAGCGCGAGCGCGAGGCGGCCGAGGCGGCCGTGCGGGCCGCCGAGGCGGCGCGCGAAGCCGAGCGGGCGCGCGAAGAGCACGCGCGCGCCCTCTCGCTCTACGACCGCGAGCGCCACGCCGCCGAGCGCGGCGCGCTCGCCTTCGCGCGCGAGCAGGCGGCCAAGACCTCGGCGCAGCTCGAAGCGGCGCGCGAGCGCGAGGCGTCGCTCGCGGCCGAGGTCGCGCGGCTCGACGCGCTGCGCGCGTCGTGGCAGCAGGAGGTGGCCGCCGTCGAGCGCCTGCGGGGCTTGCACGAGGCGACCGACTTCATCCGCGACACGCTGCGCAAGGCCGGCCCGCTCGTCACCGAGAGCTACCTCTACAACATCTCTATCGAGGCCAACCAGCTCTTCCGCGAGATAACGGGCGAGGGCGGCCGCGCGCTGCGCTGGTCGAAGGACTACGACATCCTGCTCGAAGAGGACGGGCACGAGCGCGCCTTCGTCAACCTCTCGGGCGGCGAGCAGATGGTGGCGGCGCTCTCCGTCCGCCTCGCGCTCCTCAAGCAGCTCTCAGACATCCGCGTCGCCTTCTTCGACGAGCCGACGGTCAACATGGACGCCGAGCGCCGCGAGCGCCTCGCGCAGCAGATAGGGCAGGTCAGGGACTTCGACCAGCTCTTCGTCATCTCGCACGACGACACCTTCGAGCAGAGCGTAGACCACGTCGTCGCCGTCCAGCGCGAGGCGGTCGGCGAGGCGGCGTGAGTCAGGCGATGAAGGAAGTCGTCATCTACTGCGACGGGTCGAGCCTCGGCAACGGGCGGGGGCAGCCGCGGGCGGCGGCCGTGGCGCTGCTGGGCTTCCGCGGCATGTGGCGCGCCTTCGGCGAGTATCTGGGCGAGGCGACGAACCAGCAGGCGGAGGTCGCCGCCGCCGCGCTCGGGCTCGAACAGTTGCGCGAGCCGTGCAGCGTGACCGTCCTGTCCGACTCGCGCTACGTCGTCGAGACGATGTCGGGCCGCTTCCGCCGCAAGTCGAACCACGAGTGGTGGGCGCGGCTGGACAAGGCCGCCGGCCTTCACAAAATCAGGTGGGAGTGGCTCAAGGGCCACGCCGGCCACGTCGCGCAGGAGGCCGTGGACCGCGCCGCCCGCCGGATCGCCGCCGCCGGCCACGCCGACGACGCCGCCCTCAGCGAGGCCGCCGCCTCCGTGGCCGACAACTTTGACCAGGGCGGCTGAGCCCGCGATTAGGCCGTCCCGCCGGTTCGGGCTAAAATCTCCCTCCCGACAGCCCCGGCAATTTTTCCGATGAAGGCCAGGCTTCCCATCTCGGCGCGTACGCTCGCGTGGCTCGTGTGCCTCGCGGGGGCTTTGGCGTGCGCGGCGGCGGGGGCGGCGGCCGACGCGGCGCAGGGCGAGCGCGCGTGGGTGTGGCAGAACCCGCTGCCACAAGGCAACGCCATCCACGCCGTGCGGTTCGCGGCCGACAAGCGGACGGGCTGGGCGGTCGGCGCCGACGGCGTCATCCTGCACACGTCGGACGGCGGCTTCCGCTGGGAGGAGCAGCGCGCGCCGCTGGCCGTGCCGCTCTACGGGCTGTTCGTGCGCGACGCGCGGCGGGCGGTCGCCGTGGGCGCGCGCGGGCTGGCGCTGACGACCGACGACGGCGGCCGACGCTGGGTCGCGCGGCCGACCGCGCCCGCCGGCCCCAGGGGGGTCGCGGCCGCCGCGCCGCGCGAGGGGGCCAACCACCTCTTCGGCGTCGCCTTCGCGCCCGACGGCGCTCACGGCTGGGCGGTCGGCAGCTACGGCGAGGTCGTCAAGACTTCCGACGGCGGGCGGACGTGGAGGCCGCAGCCCTCTGGCGTGCGCGCGCACCTCTACGCGGTCGCCTTCGCCGACGCGTCGAACGGCGCGGCGGCCGGCGCGGACGGCACGCTGGTCGTCACGCGCGACGGCGGCGCGACGTGGCACGACCGCTCCGTGAAGACGGGGCTCGCGTTCACCTCGGTGGCGTTCGCGGGCGGCGGCAGGACGGCCGTGGCGGTGGGCCTGGGCGGCGTCATCTACCGCAGCGACGACGGCGGCGACGCGTGGGCGGCGGTCGAGAACATCCTGCGCACCGACCTGCTGGCGGTCTTCTTCGCCGACGAGCGGCACGGCTGGGTGGCGGGCGACGAGGGGCAGGTTCTGACCACCGGCGACGGCGGGCAGACGTGGTTCCCCGTGAGCGTCAAGACGCGGCCGCGGCTCGCCGCCGTCCACTTCGTTGACGCGACGACGGGCTGGGCGGCCGGGCGCGACGGGCTGATACTGCGCACGGACGACGGCGGCGTCGAGTGGCGCCGGCTCACGGAGGGCGGGCGCGACGACCTCGCCGACATACACTTCCTCGACGCCGAGCGCGGCTGGGCGGTCGGCTCGCGCGGCCGCATCCTCTACACCGCCTCGGGCGGCAAGCGCTGGACGCTGCGGTTCTCGGGGACGACGGCGCGGCTCTTCGGCGTCTTCTTCGCCGACGAGGAGCGCGGCTTCGTCGTCGGCGAGAAGGGGACGCTGCTGCGCACGGAGAACGGCGGCTTCACCTGGCAGAAGGTTCTGACCGACGTGGGCGAAGACCTGTTCGGCGTCTGCCTCTTCGACGCGAAGCGCGGGCTGGCGGTCGGCGCGCGCGGCCGGATTCTGCGCACCGAGGACGGCGGCGAGACGTGGGATGTCGCGCGTTCGGGGACGCAGAGCTGGCTGGAGGCCGTGGCCTACGCCGACGAGAAGACGGCTGTCGCGGTCGGGTCGCAGGGCGCGCTCGTGCGCACCGCCGACGGCGGCGCGAGCTGGGAGCAGGTCGCGCTGAACGCGAAAGAGTGGCTCTACGGCGTGACGTTCGCCGACGCCGCGCGCGGCTACGCCGTCGGCGAGCGCGGCCTGATACTGCGCACAGACGACGGCGGCCGGACGTGGAAGGACCAGGAGGCCGGGCTCAAGATAAACCTCTACTCGGTGGCCGCCGCGTCGCGCGACGACGTGCTGGTCGTGGGCGACTCGGGGCGGGTGCTCCAGACGCGCGACGGCGGCGAGGCGTGGGAGCTTCTGCCGACGGTGACGAGCGCGGCGCTCTTCGGCGCGGCCTACCACGGCGGCACGTCGGCGTGGGTCGCAGGGCGCGGCGGCGCGATACTCAAGCGCGCCGACTCGGTCGCCACGGTCAAAATCCCGCGCCCGCGCCTGCCGCCGGCGCTGCGCGCCGCGCCGCCCAAACTCGGCCGCGACGCAGACGCCGAAGCGGTCGCGCCCGCCCTCGAAGACGACATCCCGCGCGCCACCCCGCCCACCCTCAGGCCGCCGGCCAGGCCCTGAGCGAAGGCCGCGGGCGAAGTGTCGAAGCCGAAAGCGAAGGGGGATGAGTGGCGGCGCGGCCCTCATCCCCCTTCGCTTTCGGCTTTCGCTGCTTTCGGCTTTCGCTTCTCGGCCCGGCGTCAGTACCTGACCGGGTGCTCTTTGGCGTAGGTGTATGCGAAGTAGGCGGCGAGCAGGTGCGCCACCCAGCCGAGCAGGCCGGCGCTGCCTATCCAGGAGAAGCCCGTCAGGACGAGCCAGAGGATGCCCCACAACACCTGGCCGTTGTAAATCTGCCCGAGGCCGGGGACGAGTAAGCTGAGGACGCCAGCAATCAAAGGGTCGCGCATCGTTCGTTGCACCTCCGCGCTCCTATACGCGCGCCCCGCGGCGTTTGTTCGGGCGAAGGGCCGGCGGCGGCGGCCGCCGCTAGGGCTGCGGCGGCGGGGCGGGCTGCGCGCCGTCCGTGCGACGCACCTCGACTATCTCGGCGCGGAAGGTCTTGAGCGCGTGCTGGACGACGGGGTGGCTCTCGGCCCGCTCGCGCAGCAGGCGCTGCTCGCGCCGCGCCTCGTCCTCGGCGGCGCCCCGCCCGTCCTCCGCCTCGCCGGCCGCGCGCATCCTGACGGCCACGCCGACCTCGCGCCCGAGGGCCTCGCAGCAGACTTCGCGCAGCAGCTTTTGACTCTCGGCCTTCCTCAAAGCGTCATGCAGGTGCCTGCCCTCGGGCGCGAACTCGACGCGCACCTCGTCGCCCACGACCGACACGCCGCGCGCGCCGTCGAGCGCAGCGGCCAGCAGGGGCTTGCCGCGATTTTCGAGCCCGCGCTTGAAGCGCGACGCGTCGTCGTCCGGCCCGAAGCCCATGCCGCCGTCCGTCGCCGCGGGCCGGGTTGAAGTCTGAGCCGGGGCGGCGGCCGGCGCCGGCGGCGCGACGAGCGAGACGGGGGCGCCGACCCTGTCCTCGCCCGCGCGCGCGCCCTCGACGAAGGGGCGCTGCGGCTCGAAGAGGCCGGGGCTCGCCGCGCCGTCGGAGAGCGGGAACGGGGCCTCGTTCGCGCGCGCCGCGGCGTCGCCCGCGAACGAGGGCGCGCCGCCGCCGGACTGCGCGGGCGGCGGGACGAGCTTCAGGTTGGGCGCCGCGCCGGCGGCCGTCGTCGTGCGCGCCGACGCGCCGCCGCCGCCTTCGTGCTGCGCGGCCTGCGCGTGCGCGCGCCCGTTGGCCTGCGTCGTGGCGGTGCCCGCGCCGGCCGTCAGGGGCCGGCCCGCCGCCGGCCTCTCGGCGGGCGCGGGCTCGGACGCCTTGAAGTTGTCGGGCGGCGGGGACGCCTTGAAGTTGTCGGGCGGCGAGAAGGACGGGCCGCCGCCGCCGGCCATCCCGCGGCGCGGCGCGGGCGAAGAGGGGGGCGCGGAAGGGGCCGGCGGCGCGCCCGGCCCGCCGGCCGGCGCGCGCCCCGTCCGCAGGGACTCTTCGAGCGCGTTCAGACGCTCGACTATCCGGCCGAGCGGCGCGAGCCGGCGCATCTCGACCAGCTTCACCAGCCCCACCTCCAACTGGTAACGCGGGTGCGAGCCGCCGCCCAGGCGCGACTCCGTGTCGGACAGGCTGTGGAAGAAGCGCACGAGGTCGGACTCCGAAAAGTCGCGCGCCTCTTCGAGCAGTTCCCTGCGCTCGGCCTCGGTCGCGTCGGCCATCGCGCCCTCGCCCCCGACCTTCGCCACGAGCAGGTCGCGCAGGTGCGCGAGCAGGTCGCGGCAGAAGTTGCGCAGCTCATGGCCGCGCGCGGCCAGCTCCTCGACGACGGCGAGCGCGTCGCCCGGGCGCTCGCCCGCGACCGCGCGCATCACGCGCGCGAGCATCTCCCGGCCCGCGAGGCCCAGCGCCGCCTCGACGTCGGCCGTCCCGATTTCGCCCTCGCTGAAACTGATGACCTGGTCGAAGGCCGACTGCGCGTCGCGCATCGAGCCCTCGCCGGCGCGCGCTATCTCGCGCAGCGCGTCGTCGGAGACTTTGACCTTCTCGGCGTCGGCGATGAGGCGCAGGCGCTCGGCTATCTTGGCCGCCGCGATGGTGCGGAACTCGAACTGCTGGCAGCGCGAGTGGATGGTGGCCGGCACCTTGTGCGTCTCGGTCGTCGCCATGACGAAGAGGACGCGCGGCGGCGGCTCCTCGATGGTCTTCAGGAGCGCGTTGAAGGAGTGCCCCGACAGCATGTGCACTTCGTCAATGATGAAGACCTTGTAGCGGTCGCGCGAGGGCGCGATGCCGATGTTGTTGATGATGACCTCGCGCGTCTTGTCCACCTGCGTGTTCGACGCGGCGTCTATCTCGAGCACGTCGATGGAGCGCCCCTCGGCTATCTCGCGGCAGGACGGGCAGGCGTCGGCGTCGGACGAGCGGCAGGGCGCCGGCGTCGGGCGGTCGGACTTGTGGCAGTTGACGGCCTTGGCGAGCAGCCGCGCCGTCGTCGTCTTGCCCACGCCGCGCGCGCCCGAGAAGAGGTAGGCGTGGTGGAGGCGCTCGTGCTCGACGGCGTTGCGCAGCGTCCGCGTGATGTGCTCCTGCCCCGTGACCTCCTCGAAGGTCTGCGGGCGCCACTTGCGTGCGATGACTTGGTAGGACATGGGAAAGCCGTGAGCCGTCAGTCTCTGGCCGTTAGCCTTTCGTCTTCTCCAGAAGCTCGATGCGGTTGCCGAAGGGGTCGAAGAGGGAGAAGCGGTGGACGACGCCGGGGATGTCGGGCTCGTCCTTCGTGCGGACGCCGCGCCCTTCGAGGTAGGCGCGCACGCCGCGGGCGTCCTCGACCTCGAAGGCCGGGTGGCGCTTCGACGGCGCGACCCCGTCCTCGACCCCCAGGTGGAGCTGCGCGCCGGCGACCGCGTACCACATGCCGCCGTTCGCCCTGAGCGCTTCCGGCTTCTCGACCTCTTCGAGCCCGAGCAGGCCGCCGTAGAACTCGCGCGCCTCGGCCTCCGTCCCGCGCGGGATGCAGACCTGTACGTGGTCGAGCCGGCCGAAACGTATCTTCATGGCGAAAACGGAAAGAGAGTCGCCGCGTGCGTCTTGCGGAACCTGCGGCGGCGACGCTGGATTGTGCTCCAACGCGGCGCGGTTCGGCAAGCCCGGACCTGCGGCGACTCTCTTCAGAAATGGCCAGGCTCCGGACCGACCCGCAACACACGCCGCCGCCACTACCGTTGCTCCGTTCCCGGCCTGGCGGGGTTCGCGGGGCCAGCGTTGTGCGGAGCCCGAAGCCTGATAAGTTGTGAAATAGCTGTCGGCCCGTCGGCCGTCGGCTCTCGACCTAGACTTTAACCCGCCGCGCCCGCGTTGGCAAACGCGCCGCGCCCGGGGCCGGCGTCGGCCGCCGCCCGCGCCTCAGGTGCCGTTGAAGCCGATGTGCATGCGGCGCAGGTTCGCGCCCGGGAATTGGCCCGTCGCCCGCACGCGCGCCAGCACCGCCGCGGCCTCGGCGCGCGTGCGCCCCGCATAGACGGCCATGAACTGCTGGTTGCCGTCCACGTTCGAGTAGAAGATTTCGCCCGGCTCACCGGCGCCACGCGAGGCGAAGACCTTGTGGCGAGGGAACAGTTTCTGCGCCGCGAGGCGCTCCTCCTCGGGGACGAAGACCGTGCCGTCCAGCCGCTCGTCGCGCACGCTCTTGAGGATGACGGCGTAGAACTGCTCGCTCTCCCAGATGACGGAGTTCTGCGAGAGGCGGAAGGGGAGGTCGTGCGGCTTGAACTCGGCGCTCGTGGGACAGGGCGCGGTCGGGTCGCCGCAGACCGCGGGCGGGCGGCGCGGCGCCGCGGCGCGCCTCCTCTGCGCCGCCGCCCCGCACGGCGACGCCAGTCCGAGGGCCGGCGCCCAGAGCAGGGCGACGAAGACGATTCGCGCTTTAAGCATTCGGCCTCTGTCTCCGCAAAGCGCGACGGCCGGCGAGGTTTGAATCACGCCGGCCGTCGCGCCTGCCGAAATGTTATCTGGCGGAGAGGGTGGGATTCGAACCCACGGTACGGTTTCCCGTACACAGCATTTCCAGTGCTGCCAGTTCAACCACTCCTGCACCTCTCCGGGAGGGCGAAGGCGGCGGGGGCGGTGGTGAAGGAACGACCGCCTTCACTTCGCCCCCCGCCCTCTCCTTCGCGCCTGTGGCTGGTAAGCTTCGGGCCGCTTCTCGGACGCCGAAAAATAGGTGGCGGAGAGGGTGGGATTCGAACCCACGGTGGCCTTTCGACCACTCCGGTTTTCGAGACCGGTGCACTAAACCACTATGCGACCTCTCCGCGGAAACTTTAGGACTAAGGACGGGCGCCGGGCCGGGAGCCTGCCGGCCTTCACTCGGCCCTCGGTCCTTTTCTTCTCTCCCGGAAGAACTCCTGCATGAGCGCGCGGCAGTCGTCGGCGAGCACGCCCGCGGCGAGTTCCATCCGGTGGTTCAAAGAGCTTGCGTCGCAGACGCGGAAGACCGATTCGACCGCGCCCGCGCGCTCGTCGCGCGCGCCGTAGACTAGCCGTCGGACGCGCGCCTGGACGAGCGCGCCCGCGCACATCGCGCACGGCTCGACGGTCGAGTAGACGACCGCGCCCGTCAGCCGGTAGTTACCGGCTCGCCGGGCGGCCTCGCGCAGCGCCAGCACTTCGGCGTGCGCCGTCGGGTCGCAGTCCGCGCGGGTGCGGTTGCCGGCGGCCGCCAGCAGTTCGCCGTCGGCCCCGACGACGCAGGCGCCGACGGGCACCTCGCCGGCCAGGGCGGCCTCGCGCGCGGCGCGCAGCGCCTCGCGCATCCAGCGCTCGTCCGCGTCCGTCGTGGGTTCAAAAATCTCTCGCGCCTGCATGGTCACTCACGGACGCTTTCAGGAAGCGGCGGACAAAAACTGACTATAGGGGGGCGTCCGCGCGGCTGTCAAGCAGGCCGGATTTGGGGGGCGCGGGGCGCGCTTTATTTGTCCGGCGGGCGGCGGCGCGTGCTATCATCCGAGCCAGCCGGAAGCCGCGGCCTCCTCCCGCCGGCCCGGCAGTTTCGAGGCGGAAGCAGAGAGGAAGATGAAGACAGACCTGCGCCCCAGACCGAGCGAGCAGCCGGCCCCCCAGAGCAAGACTCCACCGCCCACACGTCCCGCGCCGCCGGACGCGCCCGAGACGGCGCCCATCCACCAGACGGTGACGCCCGAGCATGCCGCCGCGCACTCCGCGCAGCACCAGCGCCCGGCGCCGGCCGCCGCGCAGCGCCGCGTCACGTCCGCCGAGTTCAACACGGCGATGGTGCACTTCTACCGCGGCGAGGTGACGCGCGCCAACACGTGGCGCAACCGGCTCGACACGACGACCAACTGGGCGGTGCTGACGACGGGCGCCACGCTCTCGTTCGCCTTCTCCAGCCCGACCAACCCGCACTTCGTCATCCTCATCAACACGGTGCTCGTCGGCTTCTTCCTCTTCATGGAGGCGCGCCGCTACCGCTACTACGAAATCTGGTCGAGCCGCGTGCGCATCGTCGAGACGGGCTACTTCACCAACATCCTGACGCCCGAGGCCGCGCCCGACGACTCGTGGATGGCGCTGCTGGTGGACGACCTGAAGACGCCGCACTTCACCATCAGCGAGTGGGAGGCGCTCGGGCGGCGGCTGCGGCGCAACTACCTCTGGATTTTCGTGCTGCTCGCGGCGTGCTGGAACCTGAAGGTCTACATCCACCCCGTCCCGGCCTACGACTTCAACGCCTTCATCGACCGCGCGACCATCGGCGTCGTGCCCGGCGAGGCGGTCTTCCTGATCGGCGTGGTCTTCAACTCCGGGCTGTTCATCTTCGCGCTCGCCACGATGCGCCTGCAGCAGGCGACGGGCGAGGTCTTGACCGAGCGCGACTTCCACCCGTTCCAGCGCGTCGGCGAGTGGACGCGCGCGGCCGCCACGAAGCGCCGCGCCGCCACCGTCCGCCGCGCCAAGCGCGCGCGCGAGCGCACGCGCGCCACGCCGCGCCACGCCGGCTCGGCGACGAACACGGGCGAGTGGCGCCGCGCCGACATCCACCGCTCGCAGCCGCCCGAAGACGGGCGCCACACACAGTTCCCGAACAGGGGCCCGCTGATTAAGTGAGCGGCCGCGCGGCGCGGGGGCTTTTCCGACGACCGCCCCCCGGAAAGTTTTTCCACCGACTACTGACCACTTCCTCTCATGCTTGAACTCGAAGGACAGAGCCTTACTTTAGAGGAGGTCGCGCGGGTGGCGCGCGGCCGGGGCGAGGCGTCGCTGGCGGAGGCGGCGCGCGCGCGGATGGCGGCTTCGCGGGCGGCGGTCGAGAGCATCGTGGCCGAGTCGCGCGTCGTCTACGGCGTCAACACGGGGTTCGGGAAGCTCTCGGACGTGACCGTGGCGCCGGAAGAGTTGCGCGACCTTCAACTCAACCTCGTGCGCAGCCACGCGTGCGGCGTCGGCGCGCCGCTCCCCGAGGACGAGACGCGCGCGATGATGCTTTTGCGCGCCAACGTGCTGGCCAAGGGCTTCAGCGGGGCGCGCGTGGTCGTGGCCGAGACGCTGCTGCGGATGCTGGCGCGCGGCGTCCACCCGGTCGTCCCCGAGTCGGGCTCGGTCGGCGCGAGCGGCGACCTCGCGCCGCTGGCGCACCTCGCGCTCTGCTGCGTCGGCGAGGGCGAGGCCGTCTACGAGGGCCAGAGGATGCCGGGCGGCGAGGCGCTGAGGCGCGCGGGGCTGGAGCCGCTGCGGCTCGAAGCCAAGGAGGGGCTGGCGCTGCTCAACGGCACGCAGGCGCTGACGGCCGTGGGCGGGCTCGCCCTCGAAAGGGCCTTGAGGCTCGCGCGCACGGCCGACGTGTCGGGCGCGATGTCGCTGGAGGCGCTGAAGGGCACGCCCGCCGCCTTCGACGAGCGCATCCACATGGCGCGGCCGCACGCCGGGCAATTGGAGTCGGCCGCGCACCTGCGCGAGCTGCTGGGCGACAGCGAGATACGCGCCTCGCACGTCGAGGGCGACCCGCGCGTGCAGGACGCCTACTCGCTGCGCTGCATGCCGCAGGTTCACGGCGCGGCGCGCGACGCGCTGGCGCACGCGCGCGCCGCCGTCGAGATCGAGACGGGCGGCGCGACCGACAACCCGCTGGTCTTCGCCGAGACGGGCGAGGTCGTCTCGGGCGGCAACTTCCACGGCGCGCCGCTCGCCATCGCCTTCGACTACTGCGCCATCGCGCTCGTCCACCTCGGCAACATCGTCGAGCGGAGGATTGACCGCCTCACCAACCCCGACAAGAACGAGGGGCTGCCGCCCTTCCTGACGGCGCGCGCCGGCGTCGAGTCGGGCTACATGGTGCCGCAGATAGTCGCCGTCGCGCTCCTCAACGAGTGCAAGGTGCTGGCGCACCCGGCCTCGACCGACAACCTGCCGACCGACGGCGGCAAGGAGGACCACGTCTCGATGGGGATGACGGCCGCCCTGAAGCTCCGCCGCGTCGTCGAGCAGGTCGAGCGCGTCGTCGCCATCGAGCTGCTGGCGGCGGCCGAGGGGCTGGAGCACCGCGCGCCGCTCAGGCCCGGCCGCGGCGCGCTGCGCGCCTACGAGCGCGTGCGCGCGCACGCCGCGCGCCTCACGCGCGACCGCCCGCTGGCGGACGACATCGAGCGCGTCGCGCGCGCCCTCGGCCGCGGCGAGTTCGACCTGTAGGGCGGCTGCGCCCCCGGCGAAAAAGCTGTACGCGCCCCGGCGCGCCTGTGGTATAAGTCGCGCCGCTCTTCCAGCCTGAAGTCCGGATACTCTCACCGATGAAACCCAATCCCCCCGCCCCCCGGCGCTTCCGCGCGCGGGCGCTCCTGCTCGCCGCCTGCTGCCTCGCGCTGGCGTTCGGGCTGTCGGCGGCCTCCGCGCAGGACGACCCCGACGCCGCCGCGCAGGGCAACGCCAACAACTCCGACGCGGCCGGCGCCGCCCAGACCGCCGGCCAGACGACGAACCAGAACGCGGGCGGCGCCGCCAACCAGGCGCAGAACGCCAACCAGACGCAGAACGCCAACCAGGCCGCGAACCGGACGCCGGCGCCCGCCGCCACGCCCGCCCCGACGCCCTTCAACGAAAAGCCCTGCGGCGGCCACAAGAGGGACTCCCCCGCCTACGCCGCGAAGCCCAACGCGCAGCTCTCCGACCTCGAAGTGATAGACGTCTACCGCGCCGACACCGACAGCGCGGACGAGGCGGAGAGCGCGGGGCTCTACAACACCATCTGCGTCCGCGTCAAAAACCTGCACGAGTGGGCGAAGGCGGCGGGCGGGCAGAACGACCCGTCGAAGTTCTTCCTCTACATCAACACGTACCCTCTGCGGGGCGTCAGGGCGCGCCCCGAGGGGGGCGAGAGCGACTACCTGCGCTTCGACCTGCTGCCGACCGAGGACTCGGACGCGCACGACAAGGAGACGCGCGAGAACTGGCGCAGGGTGCTCAGCCGACCGCGCCTCGCGCCGCCGAAGACGCGCGACGTGGCCGTCTCCGTCGGCTACGAGGCGGACTCTTCGAGGCTCGCGCCCCCCATCAAGTCGAACGCCGTCCTCCCGCTCGTCGTGGTCAACGCCTTCTGGTTCACAGTCTTCGTGTTGAGCGTGCTGGTCGCCCTCGGGCTCTTCATGTGGCTGGTCTTCAGGAGCGACCTGCTGCGCGACGACGTCCCCGAGCCGGTGGGCGTCACCGCGAAGGGCAAGCCCAACCGCAAGCCCTTCAGCCTCGGCCGCACGCAGATGGCCTTCTGGTTCTTCCTCGTCGTCACCTGCTACGTCTTCATCTGGATGGTGACGAGCAACGGCGACACCATCACGAGCACCGTCCTCGGGCTCATCGGCATCAGCGCCGCCACGGCGCTCGGCTCGGTCTTCATCAGCGCCAGCAAGGACGACGGCGCCGACCAGCGGCGTCAGGAGCTTTTGACGGAGAAGGAGCGGCTGTGGACGCGCATCGCGGCGCTGCGGGCGAAGGCCGGCATGGAGTCGCCGCCCGACGCGCCGCCGCCGCCCTCGCCGCCGCCGGCGCCGGGGCCGCTGACCGCGGGCGAGCAGACGGAGCTGAAGGGCATCACGCGCAGGCTGCGGGACGTCGAGCAGTTGCTCGCGGGCGCCTCGCGCGGCTTCTTCACAGACATCCTGTCGGACGCTGGCGGCGTCAGCTTCCACCGCTTCCAGATCGTCGCGTGGACGGTGGCGCTCGGCGCCGTCTTCCTCGGGCAGGTCTTCAACTACCTGCTGATGCCCGACTTCGACTCGACCCTGCTGGCGTTGATGGGCATCAGCTCGGGCACCTACCTCGGCTTCAAGTTCCCCGAGAAGCAGGCTTGAAGCCGAGCCTTCCAGGCCGGCGGGCGTGAGCCGGCGGCGCGGGCTAGAAGAAGAAGGAAGAAGGAAGAAGGACGAAGGAAGAAGGAAGAAGGAAGAAGGAAGAAGAAGAGGCGCTGAATCTCACGCGTGAGATTC
>DASVUF010000236.1:0-10492 GCA_036387195.1 Pyrinomonadaceae bacterium
CAACTCTGGCGAGCGCGGCAGGCAGACGCCGACGAGTGGCTCCGGCGGCAGCCCGAGCGCGAGCAGGCGGGAGGCGAGGGCGGAGGCGCGCGAGTCGAGTTCGGCGTAGGAGAGTTCGGCCCCGGCGAAGCGCAGCGCCGGGGCGTCCGGGGAGCGGCGCGCCTGCGACTCGAAGAGGCGGTGCAGGGGGAGGTGGAGCGGGAAGTCCGCGGCCTCGCCCCTCCCCGCCTGTATCAACGCCTCACGCTGCTCTTCGTCAAGCAGCGGCAGTTCCGCGACCGTCCTCCGCGGCTCGGCCGCGACGGCCTCAAGCAGGTTCCTGTAGTGCGCCAGCATGCGCCGAATGGTCGCGGCTTCAAAGAGGTCGCTGTTATATTCCAGCGTGGCGGCCAGCCCCCCTTCGACCTCGGCCGCCATAAGGGTAAGGTCGAACTGCGCGACCCTCTGCTTCAGTTCCACAGACTCAAGAGTCAACGCGCCCAGTTCCATGCGCGCCCCCGCTTCGCCGAGCGCGAAGGCGGCCAGGTTGTCCCCCGTCAGGTGCGTCTTCTGCAGGACGAACATGGCCTGAAACAGGGGCGTGCGGCTCGGGTCGCGCGCCGGCTGAAGCTGCTCGACCAGCAGCGGGAAGGGGTAGTCCTGATGCTCCAGCGCGCCGAGCACGCGCCGGCCCACCTGTCCCAGAAATTCCTCGAAGGTCGGGTCGCCCGTCAAATCGGCGCGCAGGACGAGCGGGTTGACGAAGTAGCCGACCACTTCGGAGAACCCCGCGTGGCCGCGGCCCGCGGCGGGCGAGCCCACGGTCAGGCTCTTCTGCCCGGTGTAACGGTGTAGTAAGACCTGGAAGGCCGCGAGCAGGACGACGTAGAGCGTCGAGCCGCGCGCGCCGCCCAACTCCTTCAGGCGGCGGGTCAGTTCCGCGTCCAGCCTCAGGCTCTCGGACGAGCCGCGGTACGTCTGCACAGGCGGGCGCGGATGGTCCAGAGGCAGTTCGAGCGGCGGCAGTTCGCCGGCCAACTGTGTCCGCCAGTAATCCCGGCGCCGCTCGCCGTCCGGGCCCGACAGCATCTCGTCCTGCCAGCGCACGTAGTCCGCGTAGTCGAGCGACGGGGGCGAAAGCTCCTGCGCGCCGCCGCCCTCCCCCGCCTGATAGAGCGCGCCCAGTTCGTGCATCAGCACTGCGAGCGACCAGAAGTCGGCGACGATGTGATGGACTGAGAGCAGAAGGACGTGCTCGCCGCCCGCGCGCGAGAACAGGTGCGCGCGAAACAGCGGCCCGCGCTCCAAATCGAAGGGCCGGTTCGCCTCCTCGACGAGACGGCCCTGCAACTCGTCCTCGCCCCAGGACGCGGCGTCCTCCTCCCGCATGAAGAGTTCGGCCGACTCGTGGACGTGCTGCAGGGCTTCGCCCCGCCGCTCGTGGAAGGTCGCGCGCAGCGAGGCGTGCCTGTCCAACAGCTTCTGAAGCGCCCGCCGCAGCGCCGCGACGTCGAGGGGCGTCCTGATACGCACGGCCCTTGAGATGTTGTAGGCCGCGCTCTCGGGCGCCAGGTGGTGCAGGTACCAGAGGGCGCGCTGCCCGTGGGAGAGGGCGTACTCGGAGGCGGCGACCCTCGGGGCGGGGGAGGGGGCCGGCGCCGCCGGCTGCCCTTCGAACAGTCTGAGAATCTCTTCGGCGAGCGCCGACAGGCTGGCCTCCTGAAGGAAGCTCACCATGGACACGCTCACGCCCAGGTCGGTCTCGACGCAGCCCTGCAACCCGATGGAGGTCAGAGAGTCGAGCCCGAGCGTGTTGACCGGCGACTCGGGCTTAATCTCCGAAGGCTCCACGCGCAGGGCCGAGGCCACCTGCTCCCGCAGGTAACGCTCAAGGAGCGCGCGGCGGCCGTCCGGCGGCGCGGCCGAGAGCGCCTCGCGCGTCAGGCCGTGGGCGTGCGCGGCGGCCGTGGCCGCGCCCCGCGCGCCCCCCTCAAGCGCCTCTAGGCTCCCTTCGAGGAAGGCTGCGCGACAGGCCCTGCGCTGAATCTTGCCGCTGGAGGTCTTGGGGATGCTCCCGGGCTTAATCAAGACCACGCTGTGGACGTGCAGGTCGTGCGCCTCGGCGACGGCCTGCCGAATCGTCTCGACGACGGCGGGGAGGCTCGACGCGGCTTTTTTCTCCACCTCCTGCACGGCCACGAGGCGCTCCTCGCCGTCGAGGTCAATCGAGAAGGCCGCGCCGCAGCCCGGCCGCAGCGCCGGGTGGCTGCGCTCGATTGTCAGCTCGATGTCCTGCGGGTAGTGGTTGGCGCCGCGGATGATGATGAGGTCTTTGAGCCGCCCGGTGACGAACAGCTCCCCTTCGTGCAGAAATCCGAGGTCGCCCGTGCGCAGGAAAGGCCCCTCGCCCGTGTCCGCGAGGCGCGCCTGGAACGTCCGCGCGCTCTCTTCGGCGAGCCTCCAGTAACCCTGGGCGACGCTCGGCCCCGCGACCCAAATCTCCCCGACCTCGCCCGCCGGGCACAGGCTCATGGTTTCGGGGTTGACGATGACGACCCGCTGGTCCAGCAGCGGGCTCCCGCAGCCGACGATGTCTCGCGCGTCATCGTCGGCGTCCCCGGCCTCGACGACGCGGTGGGCTTCGAGCGCCCCGGCCCGAACCCTCTTGACGACGGGAGGGTCCGACTTCCGCCCGCCGGACACGATCAGGGTCGCCTCGGCCAGCCCGTAGCAGGGGTACATCGCCTCCGGGCGGAAGCCGCACGGCTCGAAAGTCTTTATGAACCGTTCCAGCGTCTCGGCGCGGATGGGCTCCGCGCCGTTAAAGGCCGTCGTCCAACTGCTCAGGTCGAGCGCCGCGCGCTGCTCCGGGGTGGTCTTGCGCACGCACAGGTCGTAGGCGAAGTTGGGGCCGCCGCTGGTCGTGGCCTTCGCGCCGGTGATGGCCTGGAGCCACCTGATAGGCGAGCGCAGGAAGGAGGTCGGCGAGATCAAAGTCACGGGCAGGCCGCCGTACAGCGGTTGTAAGACCCCCGCCATAAAGCCCATGTCGTGAAAGGTCGGCAGCCACGAGACGTACTTGTCGCCCGGCGCGTGGAACAGGGTCCGGTAGATGAGCGAGGCGTTGTGGAGCAGGTTGGCGTGGCTGAGCATCGCCCCCTTCGGCGCGCCGGTCGAGCCCGAAGTGTACTGGAGGAAGGCCAGCGATTCGCCGCCCGCGCGCGGGGGGCGCCACGCCTCCTCTATCCCCTCGGGGACCTTGCCGGTGTCGAGCCAGCAGAGCCCGCCCGAGTCTGAGACGTGCTCCGTTATCTTCTCTATCCGGGCGAGAATCGGGGCCGTCGTCAGCGCGAACCTCGCCTGCGCGTCCGCGATGATGGCCCGGACGCGCAGCAGGTTGCGGTTGAGCCGCGGCGGGTAGGCCGGGACGGGGACGACGCCCGCGTAAAGACACCCGAAGAAGGCGGCGACGAACTCCAGCCCCGGCGGGTAGAGCAGCAGCGCCCTGTCGTTCGCCGCCCCGCGCGAACGGAGCCAGGCCCCGATGGCGCGCGCCTGCCGGTCCACCTCGCCGTAGGTCAGGCTAACCGTCTCCGCCCCCTCGTCGGGCCAGAACGTGTACACCTCTTCGTCGGGCCGCGACCGCGCGCGCAGGCGCAAAAGCTCGATCAGCGTGGAGGGTTGTGCGGCGCCGTTAAAAGGGCCGGCGTGGTGGTCGCTCATAAGGGTTTCGATGACCCCGGGTCGGGCGTCGCGCGGCCGACGGGCGCTGCCGACAAAGCCCTACGGCCGGCGCCGGTTAAGAGTGGGTCGCTTTACACTCGGGGCAAGGTTTGAGAGAGAGTCGCTTTGCATTAGAGCAAGAGATACGTGAAACCGGCCGGGGACCGGGGCTCGGAACTTTAAGATGAAGGTAAGCAGCTTGGGGGGCGGATTTCCGAGCAAGGTCGCGCGTCAGCGCCGAGGTGATGAGCCACGTGAGACGCGGGCGCCGGAAAAATTTACTGCCCGTCAAGTGAGTTGAAGTTGAGCCCGCTTATCAGAACTCGCCGACCACAAAGAGGCGCGGGCCGGTTCCCCCATGCTACCGCCAGTTCATGCACGGCATTGTCTACCTTTCACCGACGTTGCGCAAGCCCGATTTTCCGACGCCGCGGGGCGCGCGCGGCCGCGCCCCGCTAGGGCGCGCGCGTCGTCCCGGCCGGCATCTGTCGCAGGTGGCGCGCCGGGGAGAAAAGAGTCCAGAGAGAGGCGCCGAGCACGCCGGCCGCGCTGACCAGCAACGTGGCGCGCAGGCCGAGCGCCTCGCCCATCACCCCGCCGAGCAGCGCGCCCGGCACAGAAGCCCCCCAGGCCAGGAAGCGGATGCTCGCGTTCAGGCGGCCCAGCAGGCGGTGGGGCGCGACCGCCTGGCGGTAGCTTATCTGCGTGATGTCGTAGGTCGTCATGGCAAAGCCCCACAGTATCAACGAGCCCGTGATGGTCGCGACCATCACGGGGAAGCCGCCCCCCGCCAGAGGAATAATCAGGGCGCTCACCCCCACGAGGAGTTGCATGACGATGACGGTCGGCCCGACGCCGAGCGAGCGAGAGATTCTGCCGGCGCAGGCCGCGGCGGCCAGACTGCCGAGGCTGCCGGCGGCGAACAGGAAGCCAATCGTAGCCGGCTGCAGGTTCAAATCGCGCGCGGCGTACAGAAGCCGTATGGAGACCAGCATGTTGATGAAAAAATTGCTGGTCGTGGTGCAGCTCACGATGGCCCGCAGCACGGGGTCGGCCCCGACCGCCCGGAACCCCTCGGCTATCTCTTCGCGCACGGCTTTCGGCTCCCCGCCCGGCGGCCGCGCGGGCTCCGGCCTGCGGATGGCGCCGAAAAAGGCCGCGGAGATGAAGAACGAGGCGGCGTCAACCGCGAGCGCGAGCGGCGCCGTGAGCCATTGAACCAGGAGCCCCGCCAGGCCCGGCCCGGCGACGAAGGAGGCCGAGGCGCTGAGTTGCAGCTTGCTGTTGCCTTCGAGCAGGCGCTCGTGCCGAATCAAAGTGGGCAGGTAGGACAGGTACGCCACCTCGAAGAAGATGGCGAGGGCCCCCGTCAGGAGGCTCAGGACGTAGAGGTGCTCGATACGCAGCAGGCCGAGCAGCGCCGCGGCCGGGACGGCGCCGAGCAGCACGCCGCGGGCGACGTTGGTGAGAATCAGGACGGGGCGCCGGCGCATGCGGTCAACCCAGACGCCCGCGAACAAGCCGAACAGAAGGGCCGGGGCGTACTGGCACGCGACGAGGGCGCCCAACTGCATCGAGCTGGCCCGGAAGGTGATGACGGCCGTCAGCGGGAAGGCCAGGGCGGTCACCTGCGAGCCGAGGAGCGAGATGGTCTGGCCGCCCCAGAGCTTCAGAAAGTCCGAATCACCCCAGAGCCCACGCCCGCGCGAACCGCTTTCGTTATCGTTCGACATGACCCTCGCCGGCGGGGCCCCCGCCCGCCCGTCTTCAAAGGCGCGTCGCGCGCGCCGCCCCGCCGCCGGGTCGGTCGGGCGCGCGCGGCCCGGAGCCGTCCGTCCGCGGAAGTATACTTCAGGCGGGCGCGGTCGGGCCGGCTAACGTGGCGCCGTGCGGCGACCCGCCGCCCCCCTGGCAGGCGTTGCGCGCCGGCCGCCGCCGCGGCCAAAAGGGCGCCGGGCGCGCCGCCTGATTTTCATAGCAGCGGCGGCCGGGAATGTGCTAAATTCTCGCCGCGAATCTTGCCCGAGAGAGGCCGCGGGTCAGGCTTGCGGCTTCGCAGAGCGCTCGACACGAGTTTTAAGGGGGCGTTCGCAGGTGCGCAGCAGTCCCGACGTCGGAGCCCGACTTCACCGTGCGGGCGCTCTAAGACTTGCCCTAGCCTTACGCGGTGATAGCGCCACAGGGTCAATCGGTAGGAGGGCCGGCCCTCGTCCCTCCAACGTCCGGCGGACTGCCGGACGCCGACGCAATGTGCGACTGGATATCCTAACCTTCCAACACAACACAAGGAGACCCAAGTTGAAGAATTCTACGAAGATGAAGCAGATGCTTCTCAGCGAGAAGATTGCAGTCGTGCCCAGCGCCTACGACGGCCTCTCGGCCAAAGTGATCGAGCACGCGGGATTCGAAGCCATCCACATGACCGGCTCCGGAAGTTCGGCGAGCCTGCTCGGGATCGCGGACCTCGGCTTCACCACCATCTCGGAGATGGCGACGCACGCCAAGAACATGGTCCTGGCCGTGGACGTGCCCGTCATCGCCGACGCCGACACCGGCTACGGCAACGCCCTCAACGTCATCCGCACGATTCGTGAGCTGGAGCACGCCGGGATCGTCGGGGTGCACATCGAGGACCAGGTGACGCCCAAGCGTTGCGGGCACCTGGAGGGCAAGGAACTCATCTCCACGGAGGAGATGGTGGGCAAGATCGAGGCGGCCGTCGAGGCGCGGACCGACCCCGACTTCATCATCATCGCGCGGACCGACGCGCGCGAGATTCACGGGCTCGACGAGGCCATCCGCCGCGCCAACGCCTACGTCGAGGCCGGCGCCGACTGCATCTTCGTCGAGTCGCCCCACTCGCCCGAGGAGATGCGCGAAGTCCGTAAAAGGATCAAGGCCCCCCTGCTGGCCAACATGGTCGAGGGCGGGAAGACGCCGTGGCTCACGGTCAACGAGCTGCAGGGGCTCGGCTACGACATCGTCATCTACCCGCTCTCGGGCTGGATGGGCGCGGCCGTCGTGGTGAGGGAGATAATGAAGGAACTCCGGGAGACGGGCACGACGCAGGGGTTCTGGGAGAAGAAGGACATGAGGATGACCTTCGCGGAACTCTTCGAGATTCTCGGCTACTCGAAGATTCGGGATTACGAGGAGAGGTTCATCAAGCAATAATGGAGAGTGTCCCGTGTCCCCACAGACGACATACCTGCAACGCGCCGGCGCCACGTTCCGCACCCTGATCAACGACCTCAAGCGGAACGAGGAGGCGGCGGCGCGCGAACTCGGCGTGGATGTCTCGGTCATCCGGGCGGTCATCGCCGGGGAGCGGCCGCTCACGCCGGCGCTCATCGAGAAGTCCGTGGCGCTCTGGCCGGTCAACGAGCGCGACTTCTTCCCGATTCACGACGACACCTCGGACGGGGTGCTCATCATGCGCAGGCGAGAGTCGGAGGCGAGCAGCCGCGTCTTCCAGCGGGCCGGCTCCGACTACTACGAGTACCGGGACACGGCGATGAGCCGGGCGGCCATGATCCGCCCCGAGTGGATCAGGATGCTCCGGGTCGTCGCCGACAACGACCCGGAGAATCCGGCCGTGCAGTGGAATAACGGCCACTTCCTGTACCAGTTCACCTACTTCGTCGGCGAGGTCAACTACTACTACGAGTGGAAGGGGCGCAAGCACTGCGCGCCGATGGTCACGGGCGACTCGGTCTTCGGCCTGCCGTTCGCCCGGCACAGCTTCGCGTCACGCAACCCGGACTCGCGCGCGCTCATCCTCGCCCTGACCTACGGCGGGCGCCTGATGGGGGACGGGCAGCACGAACTCGGGGTGCTGGGCGAGGAGGCGGCCTGCAAGTACGTCCTGCCGCTGGAAGACCCGGGCGGCGCGCAGGCCGCGCTGCTGCGTCTGCACATGACGAACGGGAGTTATACGACCGACTACCTGGCGGCGGCCTCGGGCGTCGGCAGGGAACGTCTGGAGCGGGCCCTGGGCGGCGAGGGGTTGGAGGCCGAGGAGTTGGCGGCGGTCGCGGACGCCCTGCGCGTGCCGGTCAGGGAACTCGCCGCCTGCGCCTCGGACGCGACCGACGGGGTGAGGATAGTCCGGCGCGCGGACGCCCCCGCCTGGTTCCTGCCGGACGAGGAGCGCCCCTGCTACCGCGTGAGGGAGCTGGCGGCCTCGCGCGTCACGCCTTACACGAAGAGTCTCGAACTGGAGGTCTACCCGGACGCGGGGGCGTGGCGGCCGCTGGCGACCGGGCTCCACGAGTACGGGTACAATCAGGGCGGGGCGCCGGTCGCGCTCGTCTGGGAGTGCGAGGGGGGCGAACGCCGCGAGGTGATAGAGCCGGACGACTCCTTCTACGTCAAGCCGCACGTGACCCATCGGTTCGAGCCCGCGGACGGCTCCGCCCCGACCGCGACTCCCAGCCTGCTGCTGCTCAGGGTCGGCGGGAAGGTCGTCGGCGACGCGGCCCTCGAAGTGTCAATCATCGGGCGCGAGTCCCTGCGCCGCGTCGTCGCCGAGACGACCTGCTGGTACGACGCGGGGAAAGACCGCGCGGCCTCTTAGAGGGGCGGCCGGCCGGCGGCGCGGCCCGCCGAAGCTCAAGCCTCGCTCCAGTCCTTCTGGTAACGCCCCTCGGTCAGCGGGAGCGACTCGCAGAACTCGCGCGCCTTCCGCGCCGACTCCTCCTCGGCGGCCGAGAGTTGCGAGCTGTCGGACGCCCCGCGCCCCCGCCGCCCCAGGCTCAACAGCGTCAGGTCCTTCGACAGCCTGAGGAACTGCACTATCTGCTCCGCGGTCATGCCCTTGCCCATCAGGTAGGGCACGCCCCAGAAGTCGAGGCCGTTGACCGGCATCCAGGCGGCCTCCGTCACCTCCTCGTACATCTCCTCGGCGGCGTCCATCGCCTCCTGCGAGTTCATCGTCTCGTGCGCCCAGTTGAAGCCCTCGCCCGTGAGGCCGAACTCCGCCGCCCTGCGGTGAACCGGGGTGGCGTGCAGGTAGTACCAGTGGTTCACGGTGAAGGTGTCCGGGGCCGTCTCGTTGAGGAACTTGATGGTGTTCCTGACCGTCTCGCGCGACTCGCCGGGGAACCCCACGACGGTGGACGCGTGCATGAAGATTCCGCGCTTCTTGAGCTGCTCCATGCCGAAGCGGTAGTCGGCCGTCCGCGCCTTCTTATCCATGTTCTTGAGCACGCGGTCGTCGCCGGACTCCACGCCCAGCAGGACGCCCCTGCACCCGGCGTCACGCATCAGGTCGTAGACCGACTCTTCCTTGGCGTTCCCGCAGCGGAAGTAGGAGAACCACTCCAGCCCGAAGTTGCGCCGCACCATCATCTGGCACAGCTCCTTGAAGCGCGGCATCGGGACGTTGAACGTGTCGTCGATGAACGCCACGCGGCGCACCCCCAGCTCGACGAGCGCCTCCAACTCCCTTTCGACCGTCGCGATGTCGGCCAGCACCAGCGCCCCGGCGCGCGCCGGGTAGTCGCAGAAGGCGCAACTGAAGGCGCAGCTCCGCGCCGTCCGCGCCGAGACGGTCGTGCCCAGCTCCGACGGCTCGAAGGAGGCCCAGTCCACGGCGCTCTCGTTCAGGTCGTTGTTCTCCGGCTGCCTGCGCGCGAAGCTCCATGAGGAGCCCGACTTGCTGAAGACGTTGGGGATGTCGCCCGGCGGCCGCCCCTTCTTCAGCGCGGCGACCGTCTCGTTCAGCGTCGCCTCGCCCTGCGACTCCCAGATGTAGATGTCGGCCCCCATGCGGTCGAAGGCGCGCGCCAGCTTCTCCTTGTCGAGCCCGCGGCAGTAGTTGTCTATCAGCGGCCCGCCGACGATGATTTTGACCGTCGGGTTGTGCTGGCGGATGAAGCGGACGATCTCGATGACGGGCGCCGACGACATGTAGAAGGTCGTCGTGATGGCGACGCTGAGCGGGTCGCGCGCCAGCAGGTCGGCCAACTTCGCCTGCTCGTAGGTGTAGGAGTTCACGTAGTCCACGTCGTGGCCCCGCCTCCTGAGGAAGTTCACCAGGTAGATGGTCCCCAGGCTCGGCATCTCCGCGACCGAGTAGAGCGACCCCTGCGCCTCGCCCCGGCGGAGCCGCGGGCCGTGGCGCCAGTAGCTGAGGGCTTCGAGGTAGGGCCGCAGCCGCCCCTCGACGCGGACCTGGCTGCGCAGGAGCCCGCGCAAGGGGGCCGGCATCTCGCTCAAGTCCTGCATGAGGTCTTCCAGAAGCTCCTGCGAGGTGTCGAGGTCCAGGGGCTCGTATTCGTGATACCCGACGACGATGCAGTCAGTCATGATGATATGTCCTCGGAGAGGGGCGGCAGGGTCGGCGCGGCCCTGAGTCGTTGTCGCCGGACTGCCGCCGCGTTGCGTGTGGTGCTAACCGCCGCCGCGTCGTGCGGCTCTCCGGCGGTTGGCCGTGCTGCGAATCGTCAATCCCCGTCGAACCCGCGCGCGGCCGCCGCTTCGTCCGGGGGCGCCGCCGGGGCGGGCCGGCGCGGGGCGCCGAAATTTGAGCGGGGGCGGCGGCGGCGGCGAAGCGCCGGCCGCGCGCGCGGCGCTTCGTTCAAACCGCGCGCCGCGCGTGGCGCAGCGCGAGTTGCTCCACGTAGGTGAGCACCTCCGGGTTGTGTTGCAGGAAGACGTGGCTGCCCTCGAACAGGCGGAGCGAGAAGTCGCCGCTGGTATGTCGCCGCCACGCCTCCAGCATTGACGCCGAGTAGTAAGGGTCGTGCGCGCCGCCGACGACGTGAATCTCGGAGTCGAGCGGCGGCTC
>DASVUF010000237.1:0-18031 GCA_036387195.1 Pyrinomonadaceae bacterium
AGCGCCTCGTGGCGGCGCGCCACCTCGGCGAAGGCGCGCCCGAGAGCCGCGGCGTCCAGTTCGCCGACCAGGCGCAGGGTCATCGGGATGTTATAGAGGGCGCTGCGACCGCCTTCGAGCTGGTCTAAGAACCAGAGCCGCTGCTGCGCGTAGGAGAGCGGCGCCCGCCGCTCGACATCGTCACCCGACGCGCCAGCCGCGCCAGTCCCGCCGCCCGCGCCAGCCGAGTCCGCCACGCCGGCCGCGCCGTCCCCTCCCGGCGCGGCGGCCGGGCCGGCCTGCTCGCCGAGTAGCCGCAGCAGCAGTTCGCGCTTCTGCTCCTCGGTCAGGCCGTCGAGCCGCCTCTCCACCTCACTCATCGCTGTGGCTCCTCTGGGGGCGGGGGCGCCCCGCCGCGCGCCGCCCGGAGGCTGCGGCGCCGAAGGCATGCTGGGATCAGGCATGCGGGCTTGTGGTTTGCCGTGAGGGCTGTGCGCACGGTCGTGACTACCGCCCGGGACGGCGGCGGGCGGCAGGGCGAAGCCGCGCGCCGGCCCGCTGTCCGCACTCTCCCGCCTGATGAAAGGACATTGACTGCACGGCGCTATGTGATGAGACGCGCCTGACTTGAAAGCACCGTGCGGGGGGATTCTAATATAGCTGGCCTCTCTCCTTCAATTAATAAAATCGCGACCGTCGTCGGGCGGCGCCGGGCAGGATTTTCTGCGGTCTTTAGCGCGACTCCGCAGGCCGGGAGGGCGGCGCGTCGCCCCCGCTAAAAAAAAGTTTGCTAATTGTGTGTTCGTTTCTCTATACTCCACTCCTCTTGACCTGCTGAGCCCGTCGCCTTCGACCGTGCTCAACGATGTGGCCCAATCCATGTAAGCTGCGGAGCGACTCGAAGTGATTGTAAGCTGCCACGAGGGGTCGCCCCGCTGAACGTCACATACCCTCCGCTGCGCAAATCATCTCGCGACGCGCAGCGGCCATACTCACTCGGACACGCGGTATCACCAATGCCCTTACCGCCTGTGCCAGTTCGCGCCCCGGACGCGCAGTACGCCAAACAGGCTGCCCGGTCGTCAATCCGCCCACGCCTCCCGGCGCGGATACCCTGACATGGCGGTCGCCGTCTCAAAGGTAGCGACTTGCGCCACCTGCTGTGATTCGTCACCGCGACCTTAGCCGCCGGCCTTCGCCGCCATCGCCCTCGGAAAGCTGTTGATGGCATAACGAAATCTTAGCTCACGGCTCTAAACCCCTACTTCACATACATGCTGATGGATGACAGGTCATTTGAGTGGACGGGGGACGGGACGGCCTTGAGCGCGCCGCGAGTCCCCTGAGGAATGAGTGAGATGAGGTTGGCCGAGAAGATCATCGCCTCCCACGCGGGCCGCGAGTCGGTGCGCGTCGGGGAGATTTTGCAGGTGCGCGTTGACCGTATCTACGTTCACGACGGGAACTCGCCCACCATCGCGAAAATCTTCGACAAGTACGGCTTCACCAGCGTCTTCGATTCCTCGCGCATCGCCGTGTTCCACGACCATTCGGTGCTCCCGCCCGACGTCGCCATCGCCGACCGGCTGCGGGAGTCCGAGGCGTTCTGCGAGAAGTTCTCGCTCGAATCATTCCGGGCGGGCGAAGGCATCAGCCACATCGTCGCCCTCGAAACCGGGTGGTTTCAGCCCGGGTCTATCATCCTCGGGTCCGATTCTCACACCTGCACGGGCGGCGTCGTTCAGTCGCTGGCGCTCGGGATGGGGGCCTCCGACATCGCGGCGGCGATGGTGCTGGGTGAGACGTGGCTCCGCGTGCCCGAGTCGGTCTGCGTCTCCGCGGAGGGGTTCCCGGGCAGGCACACGCGTTCAAAGGACGTTCTCCTCTACGCGCTCTCGCGGTTCGGCGAGATGACTTTTCTGTACCGCTCCATAGAATGGAGCGGACCCTGGGTCGAGTCGCTCGCGCTCAATTACGCCGCGACCATCGCTAACATGGCGGTCGAGTTCGGCGCGAAGTGCGCCTTCCTGCCGCCGGGCGAGGGCCGGCCCACCGGGCTCGAACCGCTCGGACTGGACGAGGACGAGTACGCGGAATATTTCCACCTCGACGTCGAGGGGCTGCCGCCTTTCATCGCGAAGCCGCACGCGCCGACCAACGCCGTGCCGATTGACGAGTGTCGCGGGCAGGACATCAACTACGTCTTCGTCGGCAGTTGCACGAACGGCCACCTCGAGGATGTCGCCGAGGTGGCGAGGGTGCTCGAAGGGCAGCGCGTCCGAAGGGGGGTGCACATGGTGGTCACGCCGGCCTCGAAGAGCATCTACCTCGAGGCGATGCGGCGCGGCTACATCGAGACTATTCTGACGGCCGGGGCCGTCGTCACCCCGCCGGGGTGCGGCTCCTGCCTCGGCACGCAGGGCCCCATCCCCGCGACCGGCGACCGCGTCCTCTCCACCATGAACAGAAATTTTCTCGGGCGGATGGGCAATCGGAACGCCGAAATCTACCTCGCCTCGCCGCTCGTGGCGGCCCACACGGCGCTGCGCGGCGAGGTCCCCGGCGAGAGTGACCTGGCATGAGCGGACACGTCATTGACTGCCGCATCAGAGTCGTCGGGGGCATCATCTCCACCGACGACATTATCCCGGCCCGGTACAAGTACGTGACCACCGACCCGCAGCAGATGGCCCGGCACGTCTTCGAGAACCTGCTCCCGGGCTTCGCCGCCACCCTGGCGGAAGGCGACGCCCTCTACTGCCCGGCGACCTTCGGCATCGGGAGTTCGAGGGAGCAGGCCGTCAGCGCCCTGCAGGCGGCAGGAGTCGTGGCGGTCATCGCGCCCCGGTTCGGTCGAATATTCTTTCGCAACGCCTGGAACCTCGGCCTCCTCGCACTGGAGGCGGGCGACCTGGACGTTGACGAAGGTGAACGCGTGACAATTGACCTAGAGTCCGGCACGTTCTCTTCGCGTGGCGGAACCCGGCGCCTCAACCCACCAGCACGTGAGATGCTTCTCCTGAGGGAGGCCGGCGGCCTGCTCGCCCGCGTCAAAGCGCGAGTGACCGCCAGCCCCGAGGGAGGGGCGTCGAGCGATTAAGTGAAAACGTCGTGACACTAAGACACAGAATCCTCGCCGACGCGCGGCGCTCACGCTTACGGGCCCTCCTGGAGCGGGACGGCCCCGTCCGCCTGATCGAGGCTCACAACGGCTTGGCGGGCGTCATCGGAAACCTCGCCAGCGTCAAGGTGAATGACAAAGAGGTGGAATTCGACGGCCTCTGGTTCTCCAGCTTCACGAGCGCGGCGGCCAAGGGTCTGCCCGACGCGGAGCTTTACGTCGGGACGCGCCGCCTGGAGACCATAGACGAGATACTGACCGTCACCAATAAGCCCATCCTGGTTGACGGCGATACGGGCGGCGACTGCGTCAACTTCGAATACTTCTGTAGCAAGCTGGAGATGGTCGGAGTCTCCGGGGTCGTCATCGAGGACAAGGTCGTCCCGAAGCGGAACAGCCTGGGCGAAGACTCACACCACTCGCTCGAAGACCCGCACGTCTTCGCGCAGAAGATAGCTCGCGGCCGCAGCGCGCTCCAGTCCAACGACTTCTTAATCTTCGCCCGCATCGAGAGCTTCATCTCGAACGCCGGGCTGATGGACGCCCTGCACCGGGCGCGCGTCTACCTGCTCGCGGGCGCCGACGGCATTCTGATTCACTCGAAGCAGAACCACCCCGGGGAGGTGTACGAGTTTCTGCGCGGGTATGAGGAGATATGTAGGGAGGTAGGGTTCCGGCGCCCGGTGGCCGCCGTCCCCACCTCATATAACGGCGTCTCGTGCATGCAACTCTACGAGCACGGCGTCAAGCTCGTCATCTACGCCAACCACCTGCTGAGGGCCGCGCACCTCGCGATGGGCGCGGTCTGCAAGCTGATTCTGGAGTCTGACGGCAGCATGGAGGCGAGCGCCTTCTGCTCGCCCATCCCCGCCATCTTCGACCTCGTCGGGTTCCAGGACATCGTCGGGAAAGACCGCGAGCGCATGAACGAGGCGGCCAACAAGGCGGCCGGCAACGGCAACCTCGTCAAGCTGCAAAAGACGGACGGCGGCTGAGCCTTCGGGCTGGCTCGGCGCGCGCGTCGCCGGTCACGCCCCGACGGGCGGCTGGCGACGCGCGCGCGGGCCGGGAGATGAGGCCGTCCGAATCACAGCGCCGCCTCGACCATCGCCTCGATATCCTCTACGGACAGGTTTCGGATATTGTTGTCGAGGCGGCCGACCGTATTGCTGCCGCGCGCGATCCGCGCGACATCCGGCGGCCGGACGCCGAAATTGCTCAACGGCTCGGCGACCCCGTTCCGCGACAGGAATCCCCGGCACGCCTCCAAAAGCTCTTCCCCCCCCTGACAGCCGAAGCAGCCGCACAACAGCTCAACCCTTTCCCGGTCGAGCGCGGAGAGGTTTGCGGACAGGACGTGCGGCAGGAGGGCGGCCACCGCCCGGCCGTGCGGCACGCCGTGGTAGAGGGTGAGCGGGTACGAGATGGCGTGCGCGGCCGCCGTGCGCGTCTGGCTGATTGACATGCCCGCCAGTAGGCTGGCCCAGAGCATGCGTTCGCGCTTCTCGGCCGAGCCGGGGTCTTGCAGCAGGTCGGGCAGCGTGTTGACGATCAGCCGGATGGCCTGGGCCGCCATCGCCTGCGACAGAAACTGACTCCCCTTCGACCAGACGGACTCCATCGCGTGCCCGAGCGCGTCGCCCGCCGTGGCCTGCGTCTGCGAGGTCGAGAGCGAGGCGGTGAGGCGCGCGTCGAGGTAGGCGCGCGTCGGCCTGAGGAGGTCGGAGGTGAGCGAGTGCTTCTTCGGCGCGTCGAAGTCCCACACCGTCGCGAAGGGCGTCGCCTCGCTGCCGGTTCCGGCCGTCGTCGGCACGACGACGAAGGCGTCCGCCGCCCTGCGTAGTTTTTGCTCCCCGGGCTCGCGCAGCAGGTCCTGGACGGAGCGGCCCGCGCCGGCGGCGACGTTGGCCACCTTCGCCGTGTCTATCACGCTGCCGCCGCCCAGGGCCAGGACGGCCGACGGCCGGTTCTCGACGAGGAAGTCGCACGCCCTCTGGCAACTTTCGACCGAAGGGTTCGGGGCGATATCGGTGAAGACCCTGACGGCGCGCGGCGCGAACTGCGCGACGAGCGAGTCGAGAAAGCCCAGCTCGCGCATGGCGCTGCGCCCGCAGAAGATGACGAGGGGCAGGCGGTCGCCTTCCATCTCGCCCCGGAGGTCGGCGGCTATCTGCTCGAAACAGCCGACCCCGACGACGACGGCCGTGCCCTCCCAGGTCAGCCGTCTCGGCTCGCTCATCTCCTCACCCCGACGCCCAGGTGGCTCATCAAACGTTCCTTCACCTGCGCGGGACTGACCGTGGGGCGCGGCAGGTCGTCGCGCGTGCCGGCGACGGTCCGCGCGTAGATGAGCGTCGGGCCTTCCCTTCTCAACGCGCCCTCAAGCTCGTCGCCGAACTCGGCCCTGTCGGAAGTCGAGACGACGTCGGCGTAGCCGCACGCCGCGGCTACGCCGTCCAGCTCGACGCCGTGCGAGAGCGTCTGCTGGCCGCCGGTGGACTCGTGCATGTTGTTGTCGAGTATGACGTGGACGAGGTTCGCGGGCCGGTAACAACCGATTGACGCCATCGCTTCGAGGCGCATCAGGGCCGCCCCGTCGCCGTCCACGACGACCACCTTCTGTTCGGGCGGCAGGTGCATCGCCATGCCGAGCCCCAGCGAAGAGGCGCAGCCCATGGAGCCGACCATGTAAAAGTGGTTCGGGGAGTCGCGGTAGGCGAACATCTCGCGGCCGGTCAGGCCCGTCGTGCCGACGATGACGCTCTCGGCGCCGACGACGTCGCAAATCACCTGCACCAGGTCGAACCTGCGCGACGAGGGGGCGCCGTCCCCCTTACGCCGGACGCGGCTCGCGGCCGCCCGCCTCTCGCGGGGCGGGGACGTAAGCTTGTAGCTCTGGAACGTCCCTTTAGGCACTATCAGCCCGTAAGGGAGGCTCGTGCGCTCCAGGTGCTCGAAGGCGCGACCGAGGGCGGCGGCCGCCATCTGCTCTTCGCCCGCGACGACCTCGTTCTCGACTTCGACCAGCGACAACATCTGCGCGGAGATTTTACCCATCAGCTCGTGCTGCGGCTCGTCCCCGAGGCCGGGCTGCCCCCGCCAGGTGCAGATGAGCAGGAGGGGGATGCGGAACGGGTAGAGCAGCGAGGCGACCGGGTTAATCATGTTCCCCAACCCCGAGTTCTGGAACATCACGGCCGGCCTCTTCCCCGCCAGGTACGCCCCGGCGGCGAAAGCCACGGCCTCGCCCTCGTTGTTGAGCTGCACGTAGCTGACTTCCGGGTCGTCTATGGCGTAGTTGATGAGCGGCTTGAGGAACGAGCACGGGACGCTGGCGTAGAGGTCTGCGCCGCGCTCCCGCGCCTTGCTAACGAAGGTTGATGGGTGAATCATAATGAGGTGCGATTCCCGGGAATTCCCGCCGTCAGAAAGTCGGCGCGGGGTAACATATCACGGTTGTCCGGCTTAGTTGAAGCACATAAAAATGAGAGCCCTTCGCGGCCGGCGGCGGGCCGCGAAGACGCGCGGCGAGAAAATATTGTCTTAAAAAAATCGGCCGTGCTATCATGTGCGCCGAACTGGTCTTGTCATTCAGGTTGGTCGCCTGCGGACAGCTTCACCCCCTGTCGCGGCCGGGTGTCAGTTCTCAACTCGTCATTCCACCAACAGCCGGGAGATCTCATGGCAGATGACCTTCTAAATCCGGGGGACCCTGAGTACTTTCTCGACAGCTTTCCGCGCGACAAGTTTCCCCGCTACGTCTGGGCCGACAAGCCGGCCTCGCTCCCGCAAGAGGTGTGGATGTCCGAGACCACGCACCGGGACGGGCAGCAGGGCGGCCTCCCGCTCTCGACCGAGCTGAGCCAGCGCATCTACCAAATCATGTGTGAGGTGACGGGCGATTCCGGCGCCATCCGTCAGGCGGAGTTCTTCCCCTACCGCCAGTCGGACCGCGACGCGCTGGTGTGGGCCGTCGAGCAGCACAGGGGCGGGGCCCCCATCGAGCCGACCACCTGGATTCGCGCCCGCCGCAACGACGTGCAGCTCATCAAGCAGATAGGGATTCGCGAGACGGGGATGTTGTGCTCCGCCTCCGACTACCACACCTTTCATAAATTCAAGCCCGGGGGGCGCCGCCAGGCCGCGGAGCTGTACCTGGAGGCCGTCGAGATGACCCTGGAGGCGGGCATCCAGCCGCGCGTCCACCTGGAAGACACGACGCGCGCCTCGATGGATTTTGTGAAGTGGCTGGTCGAGGCCGTCCTCCGGCGCGCCGAGCCTTACGGGGACGAGCTGCGCCCGCGGTTCCGCGTCTGCGACACGCTCGGCGTGGGGCTGCCCTACGACGACGTCGAGCTGCCGCGGAGCGTCCCGCGGCTGATCCGCTCGATACGCGAGATGGGGGTTCGGCCTCTCGACATCGAGTTCCACCCGCACAACGACACGTGGCTCGTCGTCGCCAACTGCCTGGCGGCCATCCGCGAGGGCTGCGGCGTCATCAGCGGGACGTGTCTCGGCAAAGGCGAGCGCACCGGCAACGCGCCCCTCGAAGCCGTGATGATGCACCTGGTCGGCATGGGGTACTGGAGCGAGGAGTCGCTCAACTTCCGCGTGCTCAACGAACTGGCCGCGCTCTACCAGCAGGTGGGCGAGGCGCTGCCCCCCAAGTACCCCCTGTTCGGGCGCGACGCTTACACGACGCGCGCCGGGATTCACGCCGACGGCATCAACAAGTTCTGGTGGATGTACGCCCCCTTCAACGCCCCTCTGCTCACGGGGCGCAAGCTGGAGGTTTCGCTCACCAAAGACTCCGGCGTGGCCGGGCTGTTGTTCGTCATCAGGCAGCACCTCGGGGTCGAGCTGTCGAAGGACGACCCCGGCGTCCAGACCGTCCGCAGGTGGCTGGACGAGCAGTTCGACGGCGGGCGGATGAGTCCGGTCGAGTGGCAAGAGCTTGAGCCCGTCGTGCGCCGGCACATCTCCCCCGAGCTGGGGAGGGAGGCGGGAAGCGTCGCGGGGTGAACGGCCTCGGGCGCCGCATAGAGTCAGTAGTCTGCGGAGCGGGACGCGCCAATGCGAAGACCTGTCATCGTCTACACGGACCTCCCATGGGCGCTCGGCGCAGACGGGCGCGTAGACCCTTCGCGGGCGACCATCGAGCGCGAGGTCTTCGGCCACGACGCCGAACTCCGCTTCCCACCGGCGAGCGGCGGCCAGTATCAAACGCAGGGGCCGCAGTTCCTCGACGCCCTGCGCGGCGCCGACGCCCTCGTCATCTACCGCTGCCAAATCACCGAGCCCCTGCTCGACGCCGCCGGGGAGAGCTTGAGGGTCGTCGCCCGCCAGGGCGTCGGCTTCGACAACCTCGCCCCCGACCTGCTCGAAGCCCGCGGCGTCATCGGTTTCAACATCCCCGACTATTGCGTTGACGAAGTCGTGACGCACACGATGTCGCTCCTGCTGGCGCTCGAACGCGGCGTGATAGTGCAGCACCTCGGGCTCACCGGCGGGAAGTTCGACATCTACGCCGGCGGAGCCCCCCGACGGCTCGGCAAACGCACGGTCGGAATCGTCGGGTTCGGTCGCATCGGCCGCGCCGTTTCGGCCCGCCTGCGGCTCTTTTACGGCCGGGTGGTGGCCTGCGACCCATACGTCGCCGGGGACCTCATGGACGCCTACGGCGTGGAGAAGGTCACGTTCGAGGCGCTGCTCGCCGACTCCGACGCCGTGCTCCTGCACTGCCTCCTGAACGACGAGACGGCCGGCATGCTGAACGCCGCGGCCTTCGAGAAGATGAGGCCGGGGGCCTTCCTCATCAACTGCGCGCGCGGCGGGCTGGTCGAGAGCCGCGCGCTCTACGAGGCGCTCTCCGGCGGGCGTATCGCGGGCGCCGGGCTCGACGTCTTCCTGCCCGAGAACCCCTGGCGCGACGAGTGGTACTCCAGGGTGTTGAAGATGCCGAACGTCGTCGTGACCAGCCACAGGGCGTTCCTCTCTGAGGAGTCGCAGGAGAGCCAGCGCAGGCGCGCCTCCGAGGGCGTCCTACAGGTTCTCAGGACGGGGCGGCCCCCGGCGGCCGGCCACGTGACGCAGGCCCTCGAATACAGGGCGAACCGCGCGCGCGCCCCCCTGGCGCGCGCTTGACTGCCACTTCGGCGAGTTGAGCCAGATGTTCGTCAACGGAACATTACAGAACGGCCCGCGACAGATGACCATCCGCAACCCCTACAACGGGGCGGCGGTCGGGGCGGCGTCGCAGGACAGCGCCGCGGACGTGGAGGCCGCGCTCGCCTCGGTCAAGAGCTACAGGCACTCGCTGACGGCCGAGCGGCGCAGCCAGATTCTGCGCGCCGCCGCCGAGGAGCTACAGCGCCGCAAGGACGAGTTCGGGCGGCGCATCACGGACGAGGCGGGCATCTGCGTCAAGGAGAGCGCCAAGGAGGTCGAGCGCGCCTGCGGCAACCTGCTCGTCGCCTCCGAGGAGGCGCTGCGGATTCACGGCGAGGCGCTCCAGGTCACGAGCCGCGACCAGAACAAGGTCGCCATGACCATCCACGAGCCCGTCGGGGTGGTCTGCGCCATCACGCCCTTTAACCGCCCCCTGAATCAGGTGGTCGTCAAGGTCGCCCCGGCGGTCGCCGCCAACAACGGCGTCATCGTCAAGCCTTCGGAGAAGACGCCGCTCTCGGCGCTCGCCTTCGCCGAGCTGCTGGTCGGCTGCGGGCTGCCCGAGAACATGCTCGCCGTCGTCACGGGCGACCCGCGCGAGATAGGCGACCCGCTCGTCACCAGCCCCTCCGTCAACATGGTCACGTTCACGGGCAGCGTCGAGACGGGCGAGCGCCTGATGGCGAAGATAGGGCTGAAGAAGGTCACGATGGAGCTGGGCGGCAACGACCCGCTGATAGTGCTCGCCGACGCCGACCTGAAGCTGGCCGCCTCGCTGGCCGCCGCCGGGGCGTTCGCCACGGCCGGCCAGTCCTGCCGCGGGGTCAAGCGCGTCCTCGTCGCCGAGGAGGTGGCCGACGAGTTCGTCGTCCTGCTCGCCGCCGAGGCGCGAAAGCTGAAGGTCGGCGACGTCTTCGACCCGGCGACCGACATCGGCACCTTGATTGACGAGGAGGCGGCGCGGCGGGTCGAGGAGCGGTGCCGCGAGGCGGTGCGCGACGGCGCGCGGCTCGTCTACGGCGGCGAGCGCACGGGGGCGGCGATGACCCCGGCCGTCCTGGACCACGTGCCGCCGCGCTCCACGCTCGTCGCGGCCGAGACGTTCGGCCCCGTCGCCCCCGTGCTGCGCGTCCGCGACCTGGAGGAGGCGGTCGAGGTCGCGAACTCCACGGTCTACGGCCTCCAGGCAGGGGTCGTGACGCGGAGCTTCGAGGACTTCATCCGCCTCGCGAAGGGTTTGCAGGTCGGCGCGGTCAACCTGCTGGAAGGCCCCCAGTTCGACTCACCGCACATCCCCTTCGGGGGCGTGAAGAAGAGCGGCATCGGCCGCGAGGGAATCCGTTACGCCATCCGCGAGGCGACGGTGGTCAAGACGGTCGTCGTCCCCTGGTAGGCCGGGGCCGCGCGGCGGCCGGCCCGCGCGGGGGCGCCCCAAAGCGTTGCGCGGGGCCTTCAGACCCCGCGACCTTCTGCCTCTTCAGACGCCGCAGCCATCATGAGTAAAGTTAAAGAGAGCCTGGCCGTCATCCACGGCCGGTTCCAGCCGCTTCACCTGGGACACATGGAGTACCTGCTGGCGGGCGCCGAGCTGTGCGAAGTCCTCGTCGTCGGCATCACGAGCCCCGACCCGTGGCAGGTGGGCGAAGAGGGGAGCGACGCGAACCGCGGCAAGCCGGAGTCCAACCCCTGCACCTATTACGAACGCCACCTGATGGTCGAGGGCGCGCTGACCGAGGCCGGCGTCGCGCGCGAGGCGATGCGCATCGTCCCCTTCCCGCACAGCTACCCCGAGAGGCTGCGCTACTACGCCCCGACCGACGCGCTCTACCTGCTCTCCATCTACGACGACTGGGGCGAGACGAAGCTGGAGCGGTTCCGCGGGCTGGGCCTGCGCGTCCACGAACTCTGGCGGCGGACGGAGAAGCTGACGAGCGGGTCGAAGATTCGCGGCCTCATGCGGACGGGCGGGGACTGGGAGCGCTGGGTCCCGCCGGCGACCGCGAGGGTCGTCCGCGAGTTCAAGATAGACGAGCGCATCCGGCAGGCCGGCGCGGGCGCGGACGCTTCGGGGGCGGCACGCGCGCCCGGCCGAGCGGAAGGGGGGTTGGGGTGAAGCCCAAAGTCTACCTGATAAATCTTTGAGGGGCCGCAGACCGCCCGGTCCGGGCGTTGGACGGCAAGACCCCGCTCGAAGCGGCCAAGACCGAGAACCTCGACGCCCTCGCCGCGCGCGGCGTCCAGGGGCTGCTCACCGTCATAGACGACGAGACGTGCCCCGAGACGGATTCGGGGACGATGGCGCTGCTCGGCTACGACCCTCTGCGCTACTACACGGGGCGCGGCGCCCTCGAAGCCCTGGGGCTCGGGTTCATGGAGCCGGGCGACAACGCCGTCGGGTTCCGCATCAACTTCGCCAGCCACAACGCGGCGAGGGGCGAGCTGGACCGCAGGACGGCCCGCGACCTCTCGGCCGAGGAACAGCAGCAGCTCGTGACGGAGATTCGGGAGGGGGTGTCGCTCGCGGAGTTCCCCGAGGTGAGCTTCTCCGTCGTGGGCTTCGGCCGCCACCGCGGCATCGTGTGCTTCAAGAGTTCGACCGTCCCGCTCAGCGCCGCCGTGTCGAACACCGACCCCGGCTTTCGGAAGGTCGGGCCGTTCGGCGTCCCGAACGAAAATCACGAGCCGCGGCCGCAGGAGTGCCGCCCGATGGACGCGACGGAGGCCGCCGCGACCACCGCGAGACTCGTCAACCTCTTCGTCGCCGAGAGCGCCGCCGTGCTCGACCGGAGCGGCGTCAACGCCGCGCGAAGGGCCGCCGGCTCCCTGCCCGCCAACATCCTTCTTTTCCGGGACGGGGGCGGACAGGTCCCCTCGCTGGAGCCCTTCTCCGAGCGGTGCGGGCTGTCGCTGTCGTTCTACGGGAGCGTGCCCGCCGAGCACGGCCTGTGCAAGCTGATAGGCGGGGTCTGGAGGGAGTTTCAACCCGACCCGGGGGAGAGCGTCGAGCACTACTACGGGAGGCTGGTCGCGGCGGCGCGGCGCGACCCTTCGGACGTGGTCGTCGTCCACATCAAGGCCGCGGACGAGCCGGGGCACGACGGGCTGCCGCACGACAAGGTGCGCGCCATCGAGGAGTTCGACCGGGTCTTCCTGCGGCAACTCCTCGACGGCGGGGGCGACGAGGACGTCTACGTAGTGACGAGCGACCACGCGACGCCGTGCGAGTTGCGCATCCACTCGGCGGACCGCGTGCCGACGCTCGTCAGCGCGCGGAAGCTGCGCCCCGATTCGACGCGCTCGTTCGGCGAGCGCGAGGCGGCCGCGGGCGGCCTCGCGGTCGGCCGCGCCTCGGAGTTGCTGCCGTACCTCGTCCCTCTTCTCGCCGGAGCATGATGGAGACGCAAGTCAACAGAGTTCGATTCCGCGGAATCCTTGAGTCTCGGGGCGGGCTGACCGTCGAGGCCGAGGTCGCGCTCGCCGGCGGGGCGGTCGGCTCCGCCTCGGCCCCCGTGGCCATCGCGCCGGGGCGGCTCGAACGCAGGCGCTCCCACATACGCTCGCTCGGGCCGCTGGACGGCGAGCCGGAATTCGCCGCGCTCCGGGCCGCAATCGAGGGGGGCCGCTTCGACTCGCAGCGCCGGTTCGACGCGTATCTCGAAGAGCTGCCCTCGGCCGCGGCGCTGGGGGCCGACGTAAGGCTCGTGCTGTCCGTCGCTTTTTGCCGCGCGTCGGCGGCGGCGCTCGGCGTCCCGCTGGTGGAGCAACTGGCGCGGCTGGCCGGCACGCGCCCCGCCGTCCCGCGCCCCCTCGTCAACATCTTCAGCGGCGGCATTCACGACCGGAGCCGGCGGTCGCCGTTCCAGCAGATCATGTTCGCCCCGGACTTCGGGGACTTCGTGTCCAACGTCAACGCGGCGCTCGCCGTCTACTCGGCCGTCGAGGAAGACGTGCGGGAGTCGTGCGGCGAGGTGCGGTACTCGGCGTCGAGCGGCATGCTGGTGGACGCAGACGGCCCGGAGGCGCTTCTCGGACGGCTGCACGAGGTCGTCGGGCGGTGCGGGCACCCCGCGTCCAAATGGCGTCTGGCCGCGGACGTGGCGGCCGAACACCTGCGCGCGAAGGACGGCCGCTACCTCTTCGGCGAGTCGGCCATAGACGGCGCGGCGCTGCTGGAGCGCCACCTCGATTTGGCCAGGACGTACGACGTGGGGTTTCTCGAAGACCCGTTCGACGCCGCCGACGCGCACCTGTGGCGCAAGCTCACGAGGGAGCTTGCGCCGGCGACGTGCGTCGTCGGCGACGACCTCTTCGCCACCGACGGCTCAAAGGTCGAGCCGGGTCTGGCGACCGGCATCATCCTCAAGCCGAATCAGACGGGGACGATTAGCGGGGCGCTCGGCGCCGCGCGCGCCGCGCGCGAGGCCGGGATGCTGCTCTGCGTCTCGCACCGCTCCGCGGAGACCGAGGACACTTTGATGTGCGACCTCGCCGTCGCCGTCGGGGCGTCCTTCATCAAGCTGGGCGGCCCCCGCAGGGGCGACCGCACGGCGAAGTACAACCAACTGCTTCGCCTGGCCGCGCGCGTGGACGGCCGGGACGACGCAGCGGCGGGCGGCGCGCCCGGCGGCCCGGCAGGTGAGATGGGGCGGCGCCCGGCGCCTCCTTCGTCGTAGTCGAACCCGCCCGCGCGGCGGGCCAGGCAGGCGCGCCCCGCGCGGAGACGGGCGCGCCCCGCGCGGGGCGCATTGGGCGCGGCTCCGCGCGAGGCTTTGGTTTCATCCGGGCTCCGGCCCCCTGCGTCGCGCCCGAGCGTTGCGGCACGGGCCTTTAAAACACGGCCGCGCCGGCAGACCGCCATTCGAGGGTTGGTGAAAGCATGAGCATCCAGCTTGAAGACATTAACGACCCCATCTCCCGCGCGTTCGAGCGGCAGGCCGACCTTCACGCGGCTCGACCCGCCATACACACCTCCGAGCACAGTCTCACCTACGGGCAGTTGGAGGCGTTCGCCAACCGCGTCGCCAACGAACTGCTCGCGCGGCGGGGCGACTCCCCGGAGCCCGTGCCGCTGGTCGTGGCCGAGCCGGCCCTGATGCTCGGCGCGGCGCTCGGCGTGTTGAAGGCCGGGAAGTTCTACGTCCCCGTGAACCCGCACTTCCCCGCGGCGCGCGTTCAGTTATTGATGGAGGACGTGAACCCCGCGCTCGTCATGTGCGACGGGAGCGGGCGCGCGGCGTTGGAAGCGACGCCGCACGGCCGGGAGGTGGCGCAGCTCGAAGACATCCTGGCCGGGCGCGGCGCGGAAGACAGGCCCGGCGCGCCGATCGAGCCCGAGAGGTTCGCCTACATCCTCTACACTTCCGGCTCGACCGGCCGCCCGAAGGGCGTGGCGCAGACGCACCGCAACGTGCTGCACAACATCTTCCGCCACAACGCGCTGGGCGTCGGCCCCGACGACACGGTCACGCTGCTGAGCGCCGACGGCTTCATCGGCGCGGTCTCGAACCCTTACATGGCGCTCCTGAACGGGGCGTCCCTCGCCGCATACTCGTTCCGGCACGACGGCGTTGACGGCGCGCTCGACTGGCTCAACGCGCGGCGGGTCACCGTCTACTACTCCTTCCCGTCGTTCTTCCGGCAGGTCGCCGCCGCGGCCACACAGCCCCCGCCGAATCAGTCCATGCGGCTCGTCTACTTCGGGGGCGAGCAGGTGTTCCCGAGCGACCTCGCGGCGGCCCGCTCGCTGTTCCCGGCCGCGACCGTCAGCGTCGGGTTGAATTCGACGGAGACCGGCCTGACCAGACTCCTCATGCTCGCCCCCGAGGACGCTATTCCGCAGAACGTCCTGCCGGTCGGCGGACCCGTCGAGGGCGTGGAGGTGAAGATACTGGACGAGGCGGGCCGCGAGCTTGAGGGCGGCGGCGCGGGCGAGATAGCGGTGGTCAGCCCCTACATCTATCCGCGTTATTGGCGCGACGGGGCGGCCGCGGCCGCCGCGAACGGTGACGCGGCCGCCGACCCCGACGAGCCGCACGTGTTCCGCACGGGCGACCGCGGGTACATTGACGACCGCGGCGGGCTGGTGCATCTGGGCCGCCTCGATTCGATGGTGAAGGTGCGCGGGTATCGCGTCGAGTTGTCGGAAGTCGAGTCGGCCTTGAACGCCCTCCCGGGGGTGAAAGAGGCCGCGGTCGTCCCGCACGCGTCTACGCCGGAAGAGGTCGAGCTGGTGGCGTACGTGGTGTCGTCGGAGCCAAACCCGGACGGCCGGGGCGTCCGCCGCCGGCTGGCGGAAGTGCTACCGGAGCCGATGCTGCCCTCGTCGCTCGTCTTCGTCGGCTCGCTGCCCCGAACCAGCAACGGCAAGGTGGATAGGCGCGCCCTCCCGGCGCCGGGGGCCGCGCCGGAGACGCCGGCGCCCTCCCCCGGCGACGCGCCGGAAGGCCAGCCGCTGAACCCCTTCGAGGAGGGCGTGGCGAGAATCTGGGGCCGCGCGCTGTCCGCGGATAAGATAGGGGTCAGCGACAACTTCTTCCAGGTGGGCGGGCATTCGGTGATGGCGGTTCGCGTCGTCACCGCCATCCGCAAGGAGTTCAACGTGCCGCTCCCGCTTCAGGTCATCTTCAAGACCCCGACCATCAAGGCGCTGGCGGAAGAGATAGCGCGCCTGCGCGCCGAGAAGGGGCAACCGGAGGAGGTCGGCACGAAATGAGTGTGGGGGAAGCGCCGCTCGAGGTGCGCGACGCCACGGCCGAGGACATGGCGGCGGTCTGCGACATCGTCAACCACTTTATCGAGAGGTCGTTCGTCAACTTCCGCACCCAGCCGCAGACGTGCGCGGAGTGGGTGAGCGATTGGGAGCTTTACCGGCGGCGGTACCCGTGGCTGGTCGCCGTGCAGGAGGGCGAGGTCGTCGGCATGGCCTACTCCGCCCCTTTCAAGCTGCGCGAGGCGTATAATTGGTGCGCGGAAGTCACCGTCTACGTCTCCGCGAAGTGTCACCGGCGCGGCGTCGGCAGGGCGCTCTACCAGAGACTCATCCCGACTTTGCAGGAGCAGGGCTACCACACGGTCGTCGCCCTGATTGCGCTGCCCAACCCGCCGAGCGTCGCCCTCCACGAAGCCTTCGGGCTCCGGCCCGCCGGGGTGCTCCGGCACGTCGGCTACAAGTTGGGCGAGTGGCACGACATAGGCTTTTGGCAGCGCGTCCTGACCGACGCGGAGGGCGAGCCTTCCCCGCCCCGCCGGGCGGGCGACGTCAGCCGTTGAGAGGGGGTTGCCGGCGTGGAGATTGACCTGATACGGGAGCTGATCTCGGTCCAGCGTTGGAATCACGACCTGCCCCTGTCGGAGCGGCGCGGCTGGTACGACCGCGCCGAGGAGGCGTTCGGCGCCGACGTCTCGGTCGAGGTCGAGCCCGTGACGGCCGGCGGCCGCCCGGCCGAGTGGCTCCGGCCGCGCGCGGCGCCGGGGCCGACCACCTTCCTCTACCTTCACGGGGGCGCCTACGCGCTCGGCTCCCCGAGGTCGCACCGCCACCTCGCGGGGGCCATCGCCGAGGCGGCCGACGCCTCGGCCCTCGTGCTGGACTACCGCCTCTCCCCGGAGCACCCGTTCCCCGCGGCGGTGGAAGACGCCGTATCGGCCTACCTCTGGCTGCTCGATTCGGGCGTGTCCCCCCGCGACGTCGTGGTCGCGGGCGATTCGGCGGGCGGCTGCCTGACGGTGGCGCTGATGACCGAGTTGCGGGACAAGGGAGCGCCGCCGCCGGCCGCCGGCGTCTGCATCTCCCCGTGGACGGACCTGACCTTCGCGGGCGACTCGCACGCCAGCAAAGCGGACTCCGACCCCGTCCTGAACACGCCCGACCTGCGCCGCATGGCGGCGCTCTACCTGGACGGTGAAGACCCTCGAAACCCGTTGGCCTCGCCGGTCTTCGCCGACCTGGCGGGGCTCCCCCCGCTGCTCGTGCAGGTCGGGTCCGAGGAGGTCTTGCTGGATGACGCGCGCGAGTTGGCGCGGCGGGCCACGGCGGCCGGCGTCTCCGTCAGGCTCGAAGAGTGGCGCGACATGATTCACGTCTGGCATTGGTACTTCCCGCTCTTACGGGAGGGGAGGGACGCCATCTCGTCCATCGCCGAATTCGCGCGTTCGCACGCGGGCGCGCCGGGCGGGTCCCAGCTTCTTGCGCGCGGAGGTCGCTGAAGGATGGAGGTAGTCAACTCCTGGCTGCGTTGCGCCAGCCCGCACGACGGGGCCGTCGTGCGGCTGCTCTGCCTGCCCCGCACGGGCGGCTCGGCGCAGGACTTCTTCGGCTGGCCCGAGAAGATGTCCGGCGACGTCCACGTCTGCGCCGTGCAGTTGCCGGGCAGGCAGGAGCGTTTCATCGAAGACCCGATAGACCGGATGGACGTGCTCGCGGCCGAGGTCGCGGCGCTGACGAAAGAACTTTCAGACCTCCCGCTCGTTCTCTTCGGGGACTGCATGGGGGCCCTGGCCGGCTTCGAGGTGATGCGCACGCTGCGGCGGCGGGGCGAGCCGCAGCCCCCCTGTCTCATCGTCGCCTCGTACCCGCCGCCCGACTACCAGCGGACGCCGCCGTTCTACCACGACGCGCCGTGGCAGTCGCTCAGGACGCACCTCGAATTAATAGGCGGCGTCACCGAAGAGGCGCTCCAGGAGGAGGAGCTGTTCAAGCTGCTGCTGCCGATGCTGCGCGCCGACTTCGCGGTGTACGAAACCTATAAGTACGCGCCCGAGCCG
>DASVUF010000238.1:0-7163 GCA_036387195.1 Pyrinomonadaceae bacterium
GAAGAGGACGCCGGCTCGCGCCTCGACGCCTTCCTCGCCGCGCGCGTCGAGGGCGTGAGCCGCACGACCCTGAAGCGCGCCATTGACGACGGCGACGTGCTCGTCGGCGGCCGCGCCGCCAAGCCCTCGCACCGCCTGCGCGCGGGCGAGCACGTCGAACTGGAACTGCCCGACCCGCCCGCCTCCGACATCGAGCCCGAAGACATCCCGCTCGACATCATCCACGAGGACGAGGAGGTCGTCGTCGTCAACAAGCCCGCCGGCCTCGTCGTCCACCCCGCGGCCGGCGTCCACTCCGGCACGCTCGCCAACGCGCTGGCCTTCCACTTCCGGCGGCTCTCCGACCGCGGCGGCTCGCAGCGCCCCGGCATCGTCCACCGGCTCGACCGCGACACGTCGGGCGTCATCGCCGTCGCCAAGACGGCGCGCGCGCACGAGAGCCTCTCGGACCAGTTCCGCGCGCGCACCGTCTTCAAGTCCTACGTCGCGCTCGTCCACGGCGCGACGCGCGAGGAGCGGGGCAAGGTCGAGGAGCCGCTGGCGCGCGACCCGCGCAACCGCACGCGGATGGCCGTCGTCCGCGGCGGCCGCGCGGCGCTCTCGCTCTGGCGCGTGCGGCGGCGCTTCACGCGCTTCACGCTCCTCGACGTGCAGATTAAGACCGGCCGCACGCACCAGATACGCGTCCACCTCGCGTGGCTGAAGTACCCGGTCGTCGGCGACGAGACCTACGGCGCGGGGCGCGACAAGACCATCGCCTCGCCCGCCCTGCGCGCCCGCGTCGCCGCGCTCGGCCGCCAGTTCCTGCACGCCGAGCGGCTCGGCTTCCACCACCCCGCGACCGGCGAGTGGATGAGCTTCACGGCCCCGCTCCCGCCCGAACTCGACGACCTCCTCGCGGCGCTCGAATCGGCCTGAGCCGCCGGCCGCGGCGCGCGGGCGCCGACTGCTTACAGCCCGCCCCCACTTGCTTTATACTGTCGCGTAAGAGGGAAGCAACGACTGCCGCGGCCGCGGGCATCGAAAGGGTTGCTCGAATCGGCTGAAGAACCCCGAGGTTTCACCCGCGCTCCCCATTCATTCGCCTATGAACAACGCGAGACTCCTGCTTTCGTTCGCCCTGCTGGCCTGCGCCCTCTGCGCCGGCGCGGCCCGCTTCGCGCCCGCCGCCGGCGCGCAGGCGGCGCAGCCGGCGCAGACCCCCGCCCCGCGCCAGACGCCGACGCCGCAGCCCGACGAGGTCGAGGGCGGCGTCACCGTCTCGCGCGTCGTCCGCGTCCCCGTCACCGTGCTCGACAAGAAGGGCGCGCCCGTCGTCGGGCTGACGCGCGGCGACTTCCTCGTCTTCGAGGACAAGCGCCCCGTCCAGTTCGACTTCCTCGGCGAGATCAGGGAGCTGGAGAAGCTGCCCATCTACATCGGCGTCCTGATGGACACCTCCAGCTCGACCTCGGGCAAGCTCGGCTTCGAGAAGGAGGCGGCCAAGAACTTCCTCTACACCGTCACGCGCACGCGCAAGGACCACGCCGCCTTCGTCACCTTCGACGACGAGGTCAGGCTGCGCCAGGACTTCACGCGCAACCTCGACCTGCTGGAGAAGGCGATTGACGGCGTGAAGAAGCCGGGCACGCAGACCGCGCTCTTCGACGCCGTCTGGGAGTTCTGCGACCAGAAGATGCGCGGCGTGTCGAGCCCGCGCCGCGCGCTCGTCGTCATCACCGACGGCGACGACACCTACAGCCGCGCGCGCATCGAGGACGCCATCGCCATCGCGCAGAAGACCGACACCATCATCTTCGCCCTCTCGACCAAGGGCGGGTTCACGGGCAGCGCCGTCCCCGGCGTCGAGGCCGGCACGGTCAAGGACTCGGGCGACAAGGAGTTGCAGAAGCTGGCCGAGGAGACGGGCGGCCGCGCCTTCTACACCGGCGACATGCTGGCCCTCGAGCGCGCCTTCAAGAAGATAGGCGAGGAGCTGCGCTCGCAGTACCTGCTGACCTACCGCCCCGAAGGGCCCTTCGACGGCTCGTACCGCCGCATCGAGGTCAAGGTCGCCACCGGCGAGAAGTACAAGGTCAACGCCAAGCGCGGCTACACGGCGGACAGGGAGTTGGGCGGGGGCAGGCCGTAGGCGGCGGCCGGGGCCCTCGTCGTCAGCCGTCAGGCCGTCCGCCGGCTCCAGTCTTTGAGGAGAGAGATGTCAAGTCACAAGTGGTTCGTGTTCGTCATGGCGGCCGCGCTCGCGGCGTCGGCGTTGTTCGCGGCGCCGGGGGCGGGCGCGCGCCGGCCGCAGCAGCCCGCCGCGGCGCAGCCCCAGCAGCAGCGCCCCGCGCAGCCGCAGCAGCGGCCGGACGTGCCGCTCGACGACGACGAGATAGAGCGCGTCGAGACCGACCTGACCAACGTCCTCTTCACGGCCGTCGACAAGGGCAAGCGGTTCGTCACGACGCTCAAGCAGGAGGACGTCCGCATCCTCGAAGACGGCGTCCCGCAGCAGGTCTTCACCTTCCAGCGCGAGACCGACCGCCCGCTCTCGCTCGCCATCCTGATTGACGTCTCGGCCTCGCAGGAGCGCACGCTCCCCGAGGAGAAGTCGGCCGCGCAGCGCTTCGTGGACACCGTCATCCGCGCGCAGAAGGACGAGGTGGCCGTGCTCACCTTCACCGGCGACGCCACGCTCGAACAGGGGCTCACCGGCTCGGCCGTGCGCGTGCGCCGCGCCATCGACCGCGTCGAGTTCACGCCGCCCTCGGGCTACGTCGGCGGCGGCGTCACGGTCGGCACGCCCCCCATCTCGGACGAGAACCAGCGGCGCGCCGGCACGACCGCCATCTGGGACGCCATCTGGGTCACCGCGCGCGAGGTGCTCTCGGAGTCGTCCGACAAGACGCGCCGCGCCATCATCCTCCTCTCGGACGGCGTGGACACCAGCAGCCGCCTCAAGCTCAACGAGGCCGTGGACTCGGCGCTGAAGGCCGACGCCATCATCTACTCGGTCGGCATCGGCGACAGTTTCAGCTTCGAGGGCGTGGACGAAGGCAGCCTGCGCAAAATCTCCGAGCGCACGGGCGGGCGCGCCTACTTCCCGCGCAACGAGGACGACCTCCGCTCGGCCTTCGCGCAGATTCAGGAGGAGCTGCGCTCGCAGTACCTCGTCGCCTACTCGCCGTCTAACAAGTCGAAGGACGGCTCGTTCCGCAAGGTGCAGATAGAGGTCGTCAACCCCGAGCTGAAGAAGCAGAACCTGCGCCTGACCTACCGCCAGGGCTACTTCGCACGCGGCGGCGCCGCGGGCGCCCGCCCCAGGTCGAGGTGACGGCGGCCGCGCTGTAAACTCGGCGTCAAAGGACCGGGCGGGTCTAAAAACCCCCCGGCCTTTTCGTCCCCGCGCTTTCTTCCTCGCCCGCGCGCTCTCCTCCGTCTTCACGCCCCCGCGCGCCCCGCGCCGCGCGGGCATCGCCGCCCCGCCGCCGCCCCCTCAGAAGCCCGCCGCGACGCCCGCGCCGCGCGCCGCCGCGCCGCCCCGGCCGGATTTCCTGATGACAATGTCGCTAAGGCTTTGTTATATTCGGACTTGAGCCGCGTGCGCGCCGCCCCGTGTGGGGCGGGCGGCGGGCCAGAACAAAAGGGTCGCGCGACGCCTCACGCCGTCGAGCTAAGTCCGAAAGCCCCTTCCGCCGGAAATTTCTTCAGCAGCGCAGCCGCCCCCTTTAAAGGGCGCACGTCCGGAGCCGCGAGAACCCACGGGGCCGGCGCGGCTCCACCTTAGAGAAGAGCGCCATGGCACTGTCCGAGACCCACGCCTCCGAGCGCGCCGCGCCCGAAGAGTACCTGAGCGCCTCCGTGCGTCAGCTCGAAGCGCTGACCGCGCTCGCGGCCGCCCCGCGCGGGGGGCGCGAGCTGGAGGAGCTGTTCGCGCGGCTCGCGGACACCATCACGCGCCTGACCGACTACCGCACCTGCCTCGTCCTGCTCTTCACGGAGGACGGGCGCGACCGCCGCATCATCTCGCACTCGTCGAACATCCCGGCCGAGCAGGTCGAGCGCGCGGGGGCCAGCCCCTTCACGCGCGACGAGGTCGCGCGCCTCATCGCCAGCGGCGTGCGCATCGAGGTCGGCGAGCTGGGCTACGCCGCCTACTACCCGCCGAGCCACTACCACCTGCTCGAAGAGTTCGACGCCCGGCGCTTCAAGTCGGGCGTCGCGCGCCCCGCGCGCCCCTACGTCCCCGACCACTGGCAGGAGGGCGACGAACTGCTCGTCCCGCTCGTCGCGCACGACGGCGAGTTCGTCGGCCTCATCGCGCTCGACGACCCGCGCTCGGGCCGCGCGCCCGACCGCCGCAGCGTCCTGCCGGCCGTCGCCTTCGCGCGCCAGACCGCACAGCTCGTCGCGCGCCAGCGCGACGCCGAGAAGCTGGCCGCGCAGGCCGAGCGCGAGGCGCTCGTCAACCGCATCACGCGCGCCGTCCGCCAGTCGCTCGACGCCGGCGAGGTCTTCCGCGCGGCGACGCGCGAGCTGGGCGTGCAGCTCGGCGCCGACCGCTGCGCCGTCTTCATGCTCGACCGCGAGGCGGGCGTCGTGCGCTGCGAGGCCGAGTACGCCGCGCCGGGCGTCACGCCGTCCGGCGGCCAGTACCCCGTCCCGCTCGTCGAGGGGCTCATCGCCGACATCCGCGCGGCCGGCGTCCTCGCCGTCGAGGACGCCGAGCAGGACCCGGCCACCCGGCACGTCTACGAGCGCATCCTGAAGAAGCTCGGGACGCGCTCGGTCATGTACGTCGCCATCCGCGTCGGCGAAGACCTGCCGGGCTGCTTCGCCATCTCGACGCTCGGCCAGCCGCGCCGCTGGCGCGCCGAGGAGGCTTCGCTCGCGCGCGCCGTCGCCGACCAGACAGGCATCGCCGTCCGCCAGGCCGAGCTGTACCAGCGCGCCGAGGCGACCTCCGCCCGCGAGGCGCTCGTCAACCGGCTGAGCCACGCCATCCGCGCCTCGCTCAACCTGCCCGACGTGCTGCGCGCCGCGACCCACGAGCTGGGTCAGGCGCTCGGCGCCTCGCGCATCTACATACGCCCCTACGACCCCGAGCGCCCGGCCGCCTCGCCCGTCATGTACGAGTACCTCGCCGACGGCGTCGAGCCGCTCGGCGCGACCGGCATCAGCTACGACATGCCGGTCGGCCGCCACCTCCGCGGGACGCACCGCACGCTCGCCATAGACGACGCGCCCAACTACGACGGCGCGACGCCCGAGGTCAACGCGCAGGTGCGCGAACTGGCGCGCCGCCACGGCGGGCTGTCGAAGGTCATCTGCCCGCTCGTCGTGCAGGGGCGCTTCCGCGGCGCGCTGTGCATCCACCAGACCGACCGCCAGCGCCGCTGGACGCGCGACGAGGTGGCGCTCATCGAGTCGGTCGCCGCGCAGCTCGCCACCGGCATTGCGCAGGCCGAGCTGTTCGAGATGGTCGAGCGCGCCAAGCGCACCTGGGAGACGACCTTCGACGCGATGTCGGACGGCATCTTCATCTTCGCCAACGACCGCCGGCTGATGCGCGTCAACCGCGCGGGCGCCGGGCTGGAGTCGGCCGCGCCGCAGGAGCTTCTGGGCCGCCGCTGCTGCGACGTGCTGCGCTCGGGGCGCGGCGAGGGCTGCATCGTCGAGCGCGCGACGGCCGAGCGCCGCCCCGTGACTATCGAGTACACGCCCGAGCGCCTCGGCCGCACGCTGCTCGTGACGGCCGAGCCGGTCGCGGACGGCTCGGGGCAGCTCGGCACGGTCTGCACCGTGCGCGACCTCTCGGAGCTGCGCGAGATAGAGGCGGTCGCGCGCCAGCGCCAGTCGCTGCTCGAACACGTCCTCGAGAGCGCGCGCGAGAACATCTCGGCCGTGGACCCCGAGGGGCGCATGCTCTGGGTCAACAGCGCGGGCGCCGAGATGAGCGGCTACAAGAAGGAGGCGCTCATCGGGCGGCACTTCACCGAGCTGATAGAGGAGTCGGAGCGCGGCGCGGCCGAGGAGCGCTTCCGCCGCACGCTCGCCGGCGAGCCGCAGACGGTCGAGCTGCGCCTGCTGCGCAGCGACGGCGAGCTGCGCTACGTCATGTCGGACTCGACGCCGCTCGTCATTGACGGGCGCAAGACCGGCGTGCTCGCCATCACGCGCGACGTGACCGAGCAGCGGCTGGAGCGCGAGCGCGCCGCGCAGGCCGACAAGCTGCGCGCCCTCGGCCAGCTCGCCTCGGGCGTGGCGCACGACTTCAACAACGCGCTGGCCGCCATCCTCGGCCGCGCGCAGCTCCTGCGCCGCTCGGCCGCCGACGAGCGCCTGACGCGCGGGCTCGACATCATCCTCAAGGCCGCCGAGGACGCGGCCGCCACCGTCCGGCGCATCCGCTCGTTCGCGCGCCAACTGCCGGGCGAGGGGCACTCGGAGGTCGGCGTCGTCGAGCTGCTGCGCGACGCCGTCGAGATAACGCGCACGCGCTGGGAGAACGACGCGCGCGCGCGCGGCCTGAGCTACGAGGTGACGGTCGAGGGCGACCCCTCGCTGCGCGCGCGCGGCAACGCCTCGGAGCTGCGCGAGGTCTTCGTCAACCTCATCGTCAACGCCATCGACGCGATGCCCTCGGGCGGCCGCCTCTCAATCTGCTGCGCGCGGCTCGGCGGCGGGCGCCTGCGCCTGCTCTTCGCGGACACCGGCGCGGGGATGGCCGAGGAGGTGCGCGCGCGCATCTTCGAGCCCTTCTTCACGACGAAGGGCGTCCACGGCACGGGGCTCGGGCTCTTCGTCTCCTACGGCATCGTCGAGCGCCACGGCGGCCACATCTCGGCCGCCTCGCTGCCCGGCCGGGGCACGACCTTCACCATAGACCTGCCGCGCGCCGACAGCGAGCCGCCCGCCGAGCCGCCCGCGCGCGCCGCGCACGCCGCCGGCGCGCCGGCGCGCACGCTCTCCGTCCTCGTCGTGGACGACGAGCCGCACGTGCGCGAGACGCTGGCCGAGATGGTCGAGACGCTCGGCCACCGCGTCCGGCGCGCCGACGGCGGCCGCGCCGCGCTCTCGGCGCTCGCCGAGGAGGACTTCGACATCGTCTTCACAGACCTCTCGATGCCCGAGATGGACGGCTGGGAGGTCGCGCGCGAGGTGCGCCGCCGCTCGCCGCG
>DASVUF010000239.1:0-6917 GCA_036387195.1 Pyrinomonadaceae bacterium
CGACTCGCGAGTCGTGCGCGCCGCCTTGCGTTTCCGGGCGGTCGCTCGGCCGCCGCCGACCCGCCCCTTACTTCCTCCCGTGCCTCTCGAACCAGGCGCGGAGGAAGAGGATTTGGGCGACGCGGTTGGAGGGGTGTCGGAGTGAGAAGTCCGCGTTGAAGCCGTGGTACTCGTCGGCGAGTCGCACCATGGCGGTCGGGACTTTGCGCAGCTTGAGCGCGCGGTAGTACTGCTCGGTCTGCTCAAGGGGCGTGCGCAGGTCGGCGTCGCCCGTCAGAATCATCGTCGGCGTCTTGACCGCGCCGACGTGCGTGATGGGCGAGCGGCGGATGTGCTCCTCGGGGTCTTCCCACGGCAGCCGCTTGAAGTTGTAGTACCACTCGGCCGAGTCGGTCGTGCCGACGAACGAGTACCAGTTGACGACGGGCTTCATCGCCACCGCGGCGGCGAAGCGGTCCGTGTGGCCGACTATCCACGTCGTCAGCACGCCGCCGCCCGAGCCGCCCGCGACGAAGAGGTTGCGCTCGTCAACGTAGCCGCGCCTGACGACCTCGTCCACGCCGCGCATCAGGTCGTCGTAGTCCTGCCCGGGGTAGGCGTTGTTGATGGCGTTGCCGAACGCGCCGCCGTAGCCGGTCGAGCCGCGCGGGTTGGTGTAGAGCACGACGTAGCCTTCGGCGGCGTGGTTCTGGAACTCGAAGTTGAAGCCGACGCCGTACATCGAGTGCGGCCCGCCGTGGATGTAGAGCAGCAGCGGGTACTTCTTCGACGGGTCGAAGTCGGGCGGCTTGACGACCCAGCCCTGCACCCGCGTCTTCGAGCAGTCCGACGGCTTCGGCGCGAGCGGCGGCGAGTCGGCCGCGACGCAAGGCCCCCCGCCGGCCATCCCGACCGAGTCGTACCAAATCTCTTCGACCTCGCCGAGCCTGCGGCCTTCGAGCAGGTCGCGGTTGACGTTCGTCAAACGCGCGAAGCCCGCGGCGTCGGCGCGCGAGCCGCGGGCTTCGCGGTCGCGCGCCGGGCCCACCGCGAACACGTCCGCCGGCTCGCGGGGCGTGGAGCGCGTGCCGACGAGCGCGCCCGCGCGGCTCATCGAGGTGACGTTGAGCACCTCGGCGCCCTTCGTGATTTGGCGGGGCGCGCCGCCCGCGACGGGCTGGAACCAGAGGTTCTGCGAGCCGCGGTCCTCGGCCGTGAAGTAGAGGCCGCCGCCGTCCTCGGCCCAGAAGACGTTCGCGGGCGAGCGGTCGAAGCCCTCGGCGAGCGCGCGCCGCCCCGTCCCGTCGGCCTTCATCACGTAGAGGCGCGTGACGTTGTAGGTGTCGTCGGTGCGGTCGTAGCCCGTGTAGGCGACGAGGCGGCCGTCGGGCGAGACGCGCGGGTTGTTGTCGGGGCCGCGGCGGTCGGTCAACTGGCGCGGCGCGCCGCCCTCCAGGCCGACGGCGTAGACCTCCGAGTCGCCGCGCAGGTACTCGGCGTCGGGCTTGCGCACGGCGCTGAAGAAGACCGAGCGCGAGTCGGCCGCCCACTCGGGCGCGCCGTGCTGGTAGTCGCCCTCGGTCAACTGTCGCGCCGCGCCGCCCTCGTCCGAGATGACGAAGACGTGCGCGAACCCCTCGGGCCGCCAGCCCGAGCCGTCGTTGCGGTAGTTCAGGCGCTCGACCACGCGCGGCGCGTCCACCCACTTCGCGCCCGCGGGGCGCGCGGGCATCTTCACCGCGAGCGAGGGGCTGCCGGGGACGAGCATGTTGAAGGCGATGCGGCGGCCGTCGGGCGACCAGGCGAGGTTCGAGGGCGCGCGCTCTAGCCGCGTCAACTGCGTCTCGCCCGGCGCGTCCACCCAGCGGACGAAGACCTGCGGGCCCGCCGGCTGACCCTGCGCGACGTATGCGAGGCGCTTCGAGTCGGGCGACCACACGGCCTGCCCGCCTTTGGCGAGGAAGCGGTTGCGCCCGCCGTCGAAGTCCATTATCCAGAGTTCGTCCTCGTACTTGTCGTTGACCTTGTCGGGCCAGCGGCGCGTGTAGACGACGTGCCTCCCGTCGGGCGACACCTCCGGCGAGGCGACCATCTCCCAGTCGAGGAACATCTCGACGCCCAGGCGGTCTTTCTGCCGCGCCTGCGCGCGGGCGTGCGGCGCGGCCGCGAGCGACAGCAGCGCGGCGGCGCAAAAGACGACGACGACTCTCCTCAGTCTCATCTCCACTGAAACTCTCCGTTCTCTTCTGTTGTGGCGGCGGGCGTCGGCTGAAAAGCCTGCGCGGCGACGACGTGACGAACCGTGCGGGGATGATAAAGGAAAAGGCCGGGGGTTTGAAAGTGAAAGCCGGCGGCGGCGCGGTCAGCGCGGGCTTTTGTCCCAGAGGCGGCGCGTCAGCAGCCAGAGCAGGCCGGGGAGGACGAAGAAGACGCCGATGGCCGCGGTGACGACGCGCGGCGAGATTCGGAAGCGGTCGAGCGCCTCGCCCGTGGCGTAGTTCGAGGCGGCCATCGTCAGCGTCATCAGCATCAGCTCGGCGCCGAAGACGCGGCCGCGGAACTCGTCCTCGACCGTCGCCTGCAACAGCACGGTCGAGAAGACCCAGAGCACGCTGCCGGCCATGTGCGCCACCGCGAGCCAGACGAGCGCGAGCCCGAAGCTCCGCTCCGCGCCGAAGCTGACGTAGAAGACGCCGGCGACGACGAACGAGAGGCCGATGGCGCGCTGCATCTGCGCGCGCGTCTCGCCGTAGAAGCGGCGCATCACGACGGGGCCGACCGCCGTGCCGACGCCGCGCGCCGCGTAAAGCACGCTCATCCCGAGCGCCGCGCCGCCCGCGCCGGCCTCCAGGCCGAGGCGGAAAATCTTCTCGCCGAAGACCGGCAGCAGGGTCAGAATCCCGCCGCCCAGTCCCCACGCCGGCTTGACCAAAAGCACCGCCAGCACGCGCGGCCTGCTCCGGACGTAGCGCAGCCCTTCGAGCGTGTCGGTGACGCCGAGCGCCCGGGCGAGCGTGAGCCGCGCACGCGGCCGCGGCGTGCGCGCGGGCAGGCGCATGCCCCACACGAGCGCCGCCGAGAGGAAGTAGGTCAGCGAGTCTATGACGAAGGCGGCGTCGGTCCCGAACCAGTCGGTGACGGGGCCGCCGATGGCCGCGCCGAGCGTGAGCATCGCCGACCAGGTGACGGACGAGATGGCGTTGGCCGAGACGAGGTCGCGCGGCGCGACGACCGACGGGAGCGCCGCCGACCGCGCCGGCTCGAAGAAGGCCGAGAAGGCGAGCTGGAGCACCGTCAGCAGGTAGACGAGCCAGACGTGTTCGGGGTCGCGGACGAAGAGGAAGCCGACGACGACGAAGGCGCGCGCCACGTCGCTGGCGATCATGATGTGGCGGCGGTTGAAGCGGTCGGCGAGGACGCCCGAGAGCGGCCCGAGCACCACGCTCGGCAGAAAGCGCGCGACGAGCACGAGCCCGACGGCGCGCCCGGAGCCCGTCAGGCGCAGCACCAGCGTGAAGAGCGCGATGGTGTTGAACCAGTCGCCGAGCTGGCTGACGACCTGCCCGAGCCACAGCAGCCGGAAGTCGCGGTTCTCGCGCAGCAACTCCACGTAGCCCGCCGCCCGACCCGAAACCTCCTGCTCGCCCCCCGTCTCTCCCACAACCTTGCCGCCGCGCTCCTGCTCGAAGATTGCCGTCGAGAGTGCCCGCCCGCCTCACGCTTGTCAAACTCAAACTTACATAGGACTGAGCGTCGGGGACTGAGCGGTGAGCACTGAGTGAAGACAAGATGCTTCTTAACACTCAGCCCTCAGTCCTCAGTCCTCAGTCCCCGCCAGTTCATTCTGCCCGGCGGGCATCAACCTGACGCGTCACGTTGACCACGGGGGCGGCGTGGGCGGCGCGGGCGGCGGCGCGGCGTCGTTTTCCGGGCTAAAAAGCGAGTTTCGTTCGGGAAGTCGAGCGGCACGCGGGTTGTTAAAGGGAAGGCGCGGCTTGCAGGGGACGCGGCACGCGCAACCCCACGGACTCACCGCACGGAGGACGTAAAGCCGCACCAGTTCCGGACGAGCGCCGCGCGCGCGTCCATCTTTGAAAGGCGGCGTCGAAGAGTCGAGCGACGCCTCCCACGTTTCTCACCCAGCCCGGCGGGCAGTGCCACTTGTTGAGCCCGCCGTTTTGCCCCCAACCCCGTCGCCGGAGGCGAGACGCCGATTTGCTCCCGGCCCTCGCCCCCGGCGACGGACAGTTTTTTTGAGACAAGGATGAAGGACGGAGCGAAGGCGGCACGGCCTTCGGCCTTCACCTCATCCTTCACCCTTCGGCCTTCCGGGGAGGGCGCCAGTGATTCGCATTGATATGTCTGACTACAGCCGCGCGGCCGGGGGCTATTGGGCCGCGGTGGTGACGGCGGGGGCCGCGGCCCTCGGGTGGGGCGCGTACGGCTGCCTGTCCTACAGCGGCGTCGAGTGGGCGCAACTGCTCGTCCTGGCGAGCCTGGTCGTCATCTCGGGGATGCTGCCGGCGCGGATACCGGGGACGAGGGCCGTGGTGACGGCCGGCGACTGCTTCGTCTTCCTCGGCGTCATCTTCCTCGGCGCGCCGGCCGGCATCGTCCTCGGCGCGCTCGAAGTCTTCACCGGCTCGCTCAGGATTTCCAGCCGCGCCTCGACCTGCATCGCCGTGCCCTCGTGCATGGCCGTCACCTCCTTCGCCGCCGGCCAGGCCTTCTACTACGCGCTGGCCGCGCACGCGGGCGTCGCGCGCCGCCCCGTCGGCGTCGGCGAGGCGCTCTCGCTCGAACAGTTGGCGCTGCCGCTCGCGCTGATGGCGCTCATGCAGTTCGGGCTCAACAGCGCGCTCGTCGCGCTGCTGCTGGGGCTGAAGAGCCGCCGCTCGGCGTGGCGCTGCTGGCGCGACGGCTACCTGCAAAGCTCCTGGACGTTCTTCGCGGGCGCGTTCGCGGCCGGGCTCGTCTACATCGCCATCATGCGGTTCGGGCTGCTCTACGTCATCCTGAGCGTGCCCGTCGTCGCCGCCACGCTCGCCACCTACCGCGCCTACTTCGAGCGCTTCGCCGAGAAGTCGCGCGAGGCCGCGGAAGTCTCGCGCCTCCACCTCGCCACCGTCGAGGCGCTCGCCACCGCCATAGACGCCAAAGACCAGACGACGCACTTCCACGTCCGCCGCGTGCAGGTCTACTGCGAGCGGATGGGCGAGCTGATGGGGCTCGGCGCCGCGGAGATCAAGGCGCTGAAGGCGGGCGCGCTCCTGCACGACGTCGGCAAGCTCGCCGTCCCCGACCACATCCTGAACAAGCCGGGCAAGCTCACCGACGCCGAGTTCGAGCGGATGAAGGTTCACACGACGGTCGGCGCGCAGATACTCGAACGCGTCGCGTTCCCGTACCCCGTGGTGCCCATCGTCCTCTACCACCACGAGCAGTGGGACGGGCGCGGCTACCCGGAGGGGCTGAAGGGCGAGGAGATACCGCTGACGGCGCGCATACTGAGCGTCGTGGACTGCTTCGACTCGGCGCGCGAGGAGCGCCCGTACAGGCGCGGGATGACGCCCGAGGAGGCGTGCGCCATGCTCAGGCGCGGCGCGGGCGGCCACTTCGACCCGCGCGTCGTCGAGGTCTTCCTCCGCCACCTGCCGCGCTTCGAGGAGGAGATAACGGCGCAGGGGCTCGACAACCGCGGGCTGACCAACGAGGAGTGGGAGCACCGCGACCTGCTGGGCGAGGAGCCCGCGCCCTCGCCCGCGTCCTCGGCCGTCCACCGCTCGGACGCGCCGCACTACCTGAGCCAGATTACGAACGCGCACCGCGAGGTCTACGCGCTCTACGAGATAGCGCGCACCTTCGGCTCGTCGCTCGACATCGAGGACACGGTCACGGTGCTCGTCAACAAGGTCGGCCACGTCGTCCCGTTCGACCTGTGCGCCGTCTACCTCTACGACGACGAGAAGGGCTACGCCACGGCCGCGCACGTGGCGGGGCGGCACGCCGAGCTGCTGCGCGGCCGCGCGGTCGCGCCGGGCGAGGGCGTCGTCGGCTTCGTGCTCGCCAACCGCCGCTCCTCCTTTCTTTTAGACCCGATGCTCGACTTCACGGGCGTCGAGCTGCCCGACGGCTGCGCCTTCCGCTCTATGGTCGCGCTGCCGCTGACGAAGGACGACCGGCTGGTCGGCGCGCTGGCCGTCTACTCGTCGGAGCCGCGCCGCTACACCGACGACCACCTGCGGCTGCTGGATACGGTGGCGCGGCTCGCGTCCGACGCGCTCTCGAACGCGATGAGCCACGCGCTGGCCGAGTCGAACGCGCTGACGGACACGCTGACGGGGCTGCCGAACGCGCGAGCGATGTACGTGCGCTACGAGCAGGAGGCGGCGCGCGCGCGCCGCACGGGCAAGCCCTTCCAGGTCGTGATGCTCGACCTCGACCACTTCAAGCAGGTCAACGACACGTACGGCCACAAGACCGGCGACCGCATGCTGCGCGAGGTCGGCCGCATCCTGCAGGCGCAGTTGCGCGAGTACGACTTCCTCGCGCGCTACGCGGGCGACGAGTTCGTCGCCATCGTGCAGGACCTCTCGGCCGAGCAGACGACCGAGCTGCGCGAGCGCATCGAGCGCGCCGTCTCGCGCTTCGCGCTGCACGTCCGCGGCGACAAGCACGCGCGCGTCGGCATCTCGGTCGGCGCGGCCACCTACGGCGTCCACGGCGAGACGCTCGACCAACTGCTCATCGCCGCCGACGAGGCCATGTACTCCGCCAAGTCCTTTCACAAGCAGCGCGCCGCCGGCGACGAACACGGCGCGCAGCCCGCCGAAGTCGCCGCCGGCGACCTCGCCTCGACGGCGATAAACTAGACGCCGCCGGCCGTAAACCGTCAGCCCCGTGGGGCGGGCCGCGGCGAGAGGAAGCGCTTCTTCTCG
>DASVUF010000240.1:0-15336 GCA_036387195.1 Pyrinomonadaceae bacterium
GCGGCGGCCCCGCGGGGCCGCCGCACGCCCGGACGGTTTATCACCGCCACAGTTATTTTTGCTTTCGGCTTTCTGCTTACGGAGATAAAAACGGTGTTCAGATTCCAGCAAGAGAAGACGCAGCTCGCGCCCGACTTCGAGGCGATCCGCATCTCTTTGGCGTCGCCGGAGAAGATTCGCCAGTGGTCGCACGGCGAGGTGACGAAGCCGGAGACGATCAACTACCGCACGTTCAAGCCCGAGCGCGACGGCCTCTTCTGCGCGCGCATCTTCGGCCCCGTCACCGACTGGGAGTGCCTCTGCGGCAAGTACAAGCGGATGAAGCACCGCGGCGTCATCTGCGACAAGTGCGGCGTCGAGGTCACGCAGGCCAAGGTGCGCCGCGAGCGCCTCGGCCACATCGAGCTGGCCTCGCCTTGCTCGCACGTCTGGTTCTTCAAGGGGCTGCCCTCGCGCATCGGCCACCTGCTCGACATCCCGCTGAGGGAGCTGGAGAAGGTGCTCTACTTCGAGAGCTACATCGTCATCGACCCGGGCGACGCGCCCGTCAAGGAGCGCGAGCTGCTGACCGACGAGCGCTTCCGCGAGCTGACGCGCGACTACCCGGGGCAGTTCGTCGCCCGCATGGGCGCCGAGGCCATCAAGGAGCTGCTGGCGGCCGTCAACGTCGAGGAGCTGTCGGTCGAGCTGCGCCAGCGCATGCGCGAGGAGAACTCGCAGCAGAAGAAGCTCAAGTACTCCAAGCGGCTGAAGGTCACGACCTCGTTCCTCAAGTCGGGCAACCACCCCGACTGGATGATTCTCGACGTCATCCCGGTCATCCCGCCCGAGCTGCGCCCGCTGGTGCCGCTCGACGGCGGCCGGTTCGCCACGTCCGACCTGAACGACCTTTACCGGCGCGTCATCAACCGCAACAACCGCCTGAAGAAGCTGATGGAGCTGCGCGCGCCCGAGGTCATCGTGCGCAACGAGAAGCGGATGCTCCAGGAGGCCGTGGACGCCCTGTTCGACAACGGCCGGCGCGGCCGCGTCCTGCGCGGCGTCAACAACCGCCCGCTGAAGTCGCTCTCCGACACGCTCAAGGGCAAGCAGGGGCGCTTCCGCCAGAATCTGCTCGGCAAGCGCGTGGACTACTCGGGGCGCTCGGTCATCGTCGTCGGGCCGGAGCTGAAGCTGCACCAGTGCGGCCTGCCGAAGAAGATGGCGCTGGAGCTGTTCAAGCCGTTCATCTACAACCAGCTCGAAAAGCAGGGCTACGCCGCCACCATCAAGCAGGCGCGCGAGATGGTGGACCGCCAGGAGCCGGTCGTCTGGGACATCCTCGAAGAGGTCATCCGCGAGCACCCCGTGCTCCTGAACCGCGCCCCGACGCTCCACCGCCTCGGCATCCAGGCGTTCGAGCCGGTGCTGGTCGAGGGCAAGGCCATCAAGATTCACCCGCTGGTCTGCACGGCCTTCAACGCCGACTTCGACGGCGACCAGATGGCCGTCCACATCCCGCTCTCGCCCGAGGCGCAGATAGAGGCGGCCGTGCTGATGCTCGCCTCGAACAACATCCTGAGCCCCGCGTCGGGCCAGCCCATCGCCGTGCCCTCGCAGGACATCGTCCTCGGGTGCTACTACCTGACGAAGGACAAGCCGGGCGCGAAGGGCGAGGGGCGCGTCTTCTCCTCCATCGAGGAGGTGCTGCTCGCGCTCGACGCCAAGGAGGTCGAGACGCAGACGCCCATCAAGCTGCGCGTCGTCGGCAACCTGATTGACCTGACGCAGGAGCACGACACGCAGGACGTGATGCGGGCGGTCGTGCAGGAGAACGTCCGCCGCGTCATCAACACGACCGTCGGCCGCGTCATCTTCAACGACCAGATTCCGCGCGGCCTCTCCTACATCAACGGCACCCTGAAGAAGAAGGGGCTCCAGTCGCTCGTCAACTACTGCCACCTGCGCCTCGGCCACGAGATGACGGTGAAGATGCTCGACGACCTGAAGCAGCTCGGCTTCCTCTACGCCACGCGCGCCGGCATCTCCATCGGGATTGACGACCTCGTCACGCCCGAGGCCAAGAAGACGCTCGTCGGTCAGGCCGACCGCGACGTCATCGAGGTCGAGCGCCAGTACCGCGACGGCGTCATCACCAACGGCGAGCGCTACAACAAGGTCATCGCCATCTGGTCGGAGGTGACCGACAAGGTCGCCAAGGAGATGTTCCTGGCGATGGACGAGCGCGAGAAGGGCGCGAAGGAGGCCAACCCGATTCTCATCATGTCGGACTCCGGCGCGCGCGGCACCGCGCAGCAGATTCGGCAGCTCGCCGGCATGCGCGGCCTGATGGCCAAGCCCTCGGGCGAGATCATCGAGACGCCCATCCGCTCGAACTTCCGCGAGGGGCTGAACGTCCTCCAGTACTTCATCTCGACGCACGGCGCGCGCAAGGGTCTGGCCGACACGGCGCTGAAGACGGCCGACTCGGGCTACCTGACGCGCCGGCTGGTGGACGTGGCGCAGGACGTCATCGTCTCCGAGCCCGACTGCGGCACGCTGAAGGGCATCTCGGCCTCGGCCATCGTCGAGGGCGGCGAGGAGATAGAGAGCCTGCGCGACCGCATCATCGGCCGCACGGCGCTCGAAGACGTGATTGACCCGGTCGAGGGCGCCGTCATCGTCGCCATGAACGACGAGATTAACGAAGACCTCGCGCAGGAGATTCAGCGCTCGGGCGTGCAGCGCGTCCGCATCCGCTCGGTCCTGACCTGCGAGTCGCGCCGCGGCGTCTGCATCAAGTGCTACGGCCGCAACCTCGCCACGGGCAAGGCCGTGGACATCGGCGAGGCGGTCGGCGTCATCGCCGCGCAGTCCATCGGCGAGCCCGGCACGCAGCTCACGATGCGCACGTTCCACATCGGCGGCACCGCGCGCCTCGAAGAGTCGTCCAAGCACGAGGCGCGCATGGACGGCACCATCAAGTACGTCGAGCTGAACGTCGTCAAGAACCGCCGCGGCGAAATCACGGCGATGAACCGCAACGGCGCGCTCATCATCATTGACGAGCGCGGCCGCGAGGTGGCGCGCCACCAGATAGTCTACGGCGCGCACATCCACGTCGAGAACGGCGCGCGCGTCACAGAGGACCAGCTCCTGGCGACGTGGGACCCGTTCACCTTCGCCATCCTGACCGAGGTCGCGGGCGTCATCAAGTTCCAGGACCTCAAGGAGGGCGTGACGGTTGACGAGGAGGTTGACGAGGTGACGGGCCAGTCCCGCCTCGTCGTCAAGGACTCGCCCGACGAGAAGCGCCAGCCGCGACTGGAAGTGCGCTCGGGCAACAAGGTGCTGAAGACCTACCAGATGCCCGTCCGCGCCAACCTGATGGTGCACGACGGCGACGAGGTGGCCCCGGGCGACGTCATCGCCAAGATTCCGCGCGAGACGACGAAGACGAAGGACATCACGGGCGGTCTGCCCCGCGTCGTCGAACTCTTCGAGGCGCGCAAGCCGCGCGAGACGGCGGTCATGTCCGAGATTGACGGCACCGTCAAGCTCGGCGCCATCTCGAAGGGCAAGAGGCGCCTCATCGTCGTCGGCGACGACGGCGAGGAGCGCGAGTACGACATCCCGCGCGGCACGCACATCAACGTGCAGGAGGGCGACCGCGTGCGCGCCGGCGAGGCGCTGATGGACGGCCCGCTCAACCCGCACGACATCCTGCGCGTGCTCGGCATGAACCGTTTGCAGGAGTACCTCGTCAACGAGATTCAGGAGGTCTACCGCCTCCAGGGCGTCAACATCAACGACAAGCACATCGAGGTCATCGTGCGCCAGATGCTCCGCTGGGTGCGCATCTCGGACGTGGGCGACACGGACTTCCTGCTCGACGAGCAGGTTGACCGCTTCCGCTTCACCGACGAGAACGACCGCGTGGTGGGGACGGACGGCGAGCCGGCGAAGGCCGAGCCGCTGCTGCTGGGCATCACGAAGGCTTCGCTCTCGACCGACTCGTTCATCTCGGCGGCCTCCTTCCAGGAGACGACGCGCGTGCTGACCGAGGCGGCCATCTCCGGGCGCGTAGACTACCTGCGCGGCCTCAAGGAGAACGTCATCATGGGCCGGCTCATCCCCGCCGGGACGGGCATGGACTTCTACCGCAACGTCAGGATTGACCGCGACACGACGGCCGAGACGGCGCGCGAGGAGCAGCCGGTCGAGATCGGCCTCTCCGACCTCCTCGGCGGCACCGAGCCGCCCGCGGTCGTCCCCGCCCGCGAGAAGGTCGTGGCCGCGGCCGTCGCCGACGCCGACGCCGACGCCCCCGCGGCCGACGCCGCCGACGAGGGCGACGACGACGAGTAAACCCTCGACCCACAACCCGCACACAAAAGGCCGGCGCATTCCTCTCGGGGATGCGCCGGCCTTTTCTCATCCGCCGCCCGCCCTTAATAGTTGCGGGCGGGCATTTAGTTCTAGGGTATAATCCGTGCCGCCATGCGAGCGAATCTGATTCAGACAGACCCCGCCGTGATGATGGGCAAGCCCGTCATCGCGGGGACGCGCATCACGGTCGAACTCATCCTCGAAAAGCTCGCCGCCGGCGAAACCCCCGAACAGCTTCTCGAATCACACCCGCGCCTCACGCGAGAGGCCATCCTCGCCGCCCTCGCGTACGCCGCCGCAGCAGGGTAATCACCGCTTACCAACCCAGACTACTGCCCCGCCGCCTACACTGATTCGCCGGACGAGGGAGAGCCCAGCGCGCAGGCTGATATGTTTGAATTTCTCAAGCTTATCTACTGCACGCAAGGGATATTCAGAATATACTTGTGCTATGTCCAACAACCTCTCACCCGTCGTTAAGAGCAAGCCGGTAATGATTGCAACCGTACTTTCGGTTGGTTCTTTAGTATACAAGGCGGTGGACGCCGCCGGTAATGCGGAATTTCTTTTGCAAAAACTCGGCCTTAATGAGGACGCCGCAGAATTCTTAGGCTCTTCTCGCGGCATAGATTTCGTGGTGGCGGTTTCTTTTATCGCATTGGTAGTGTCGCTCCTATATCAAGTCAACCGCGCCACGCTTCATCTTAAAGGAACGCTGCCGGTAGAGGAAATACAGTGGCATGAAACCGCTGCGTATGACTTAACGAAGCGAAGTGGGACGCGACCCCCCATCAAGTCACAACCAGAAGCGGAACAAATTGAAGCAACGGGAAGTGAGCCGGAGCCGAATTTGGTGTGCACGAGCACAGCCCCCCGCCCCGCTTACTTCAGCGGTGACATCTTAGTTGAAGGGATGCTAGAAGGCTCTACATCCCAATCGAATTTGCTTGTAAGCGTCGCGGAGTTTTCTAACGAGTTTACTCTCTCTCATGAGGTTGCCGATGCAGAAGGCATTAGTGCGGAGGTCGTCTACCAATCCTCAAGCGGACAACAAATTAAGGTAAAGCGCGGCTCATGGCTGAATCGCGACACTTACAGACTCGACTTCTCAGTAAATGACGCCCACAGGTTAATAATTGCCTTCGCCGCCGAGCGCAGTGATGACTACCTTTTTATGTTGACGAGGGAAAGAACTAACGAGCGTGACCCCTTTGAGAACAGAATCGCCCTATTAAATGAAGACCTTTATCACATCAAAGTGCGCCTAATATCGGAGGCGGCAAGGAAACTGTATAAGGAATTTGATTTCATCTTCACGATAATACGCAAGCCCGAGTTGGCCTTCGAGTTAGTCGAAGCTAGGGAACTAGCGCCCCAAGAAATACGCCAACAACTAGAGACATTCTTACGTGAGGGAAGCGACCTCCTGAGAGATTTTCCGAGAGAAGGACTAGCGGCCACAGATAGCGCAAAGGTGGATGATTGGGAAAAGAGAGTGGTGAAGTTCCTTGGTCGCTGTCCAGCCCAATTCTCTACAACACTTTTCCTTGCCGACTTCCCCGAGGTGTCAGTCGCGGGCCACGCGCACGGCACTAACTGGATTTATCTGAAAAGGTTAGCAAGAAGGCTAGCAACTCTGAGGGAGTTTATAGACGAACTCCGCAGAAGTTAGGCGACCTTCTCTACCGTCAGTTTCTTGTACTCAAGGTTCTCAGAGGTGATGGGGCTAAGTATTGTGTCTCGGAACAGGTAAGGGCCGTTCCGGTTGGTGAAACGGAACTCGAACTCGTCAAGGTAACGCTCGGTATGAGTCTTGGATTTGATGGTACGCGTCCACTATCGAACGCTTGAACACGACCACGCGCTGCGCTCTCCTCGGTGTTCGTGTAGCACGCGCCGCACATATTCCTTCGCACTGCGGTTGACCGTCTAATGGCGCGTGTCCTCGCAACCGCGCCCGTGATGTGCGGGGTACTCGTCGGTCATAATCACTTTCGCTTTGTCTAAAACGTTCGTCATGATGAGGGCGCGGGGCGTGGCCTGGTCGGGTCGCTTGTCCAGTTTAAGGTGAAGCTTGTCACCGCGCTCAATCGTTCCCAGAATCACCTTTACTTTTAAGAGTGCTTCGGCTTGGCCGGCAGTTTGGCGGGAAGGTCTTGGCGGTCGTCAATGAGAACGTCAACGCAGATGCCGGCGGCGCGGGCGTATTGGAGGAGGACGGGCAACGGCGGCTCACTTTTACCTGTCTCGTAATCCGAAATCCTCTTGACCTCGGAGAAACTTTCGACATCCAGCCGCCTGAACAACTCGCTCTGAGACAAGCCTAAAGCCTCTCTAATCCGCAGGAGCTTTTCGGCCAGTCGCTCTGGCTTGGCACGCGACTTTCTCCCCATTTAAGAGTGCTTCGGCCTGGCTGGCAGTTTGGCGGGAAGGTCTAGCTGGTCGTCAACTAATGTATCCATGCACACGCCCGCGATGCGGGCATAGCTCAGCAGTATCTCAAGTGGCGGCTCGTTCTTGCCTAACTCGTAATCGGAAATCCTGTGGTAAGTAATCAGGTCTTCCGCGCCTAGCCGACGCAAGAGTTCACTCTGAGACAGCCCGAGGGCGAGACGAACCTCACGCAGTTTCGCGGCGAGACGTTGCGGCTGACGACGCGCGCCCTTGCCCATCAGGAGTGACCTCCCGAAAAGGCACATAAAGGCTTGCGCCTATACTTGAACAAGTATAGAATCGGACTGCGTGACTGATTCGCCGTGAGTAGGAACCTTCCATTCTCAACGGCGATGCTCATCTCTCTGGCAGTTGAGGGTGAGCTACGCGACGCATCCGACCGTTGCCTGATTTTCAAAGACTGGAACGCGCGAGAGGATACCACATGGGCATTTACGTCCGCGATTAGTGTGGCGCGCCCGCTGAGGGGGTTGCGCCGCGGCCCCGGCTGTCGGGCCGGGGTGAGGGGTCGCGCGGGCGTCTGGCGGGCGCTCGCGCGACCCCTCCGACTTTTCGGGCGGCCTGCTTACTTTTCGGGCGGGCGCCTGCTTTTTTGGGCGACCGGATGCTTTTTTGGGGGCGGGCTTGCTTTTTTTGGCGGGCGGCGCGGTTCAGGCGAGGCCCGACACGCCAAAATCCGCAGCCGAGTGACAAAAGTTGTCAGCCGGGCGTGTTAAGACGGGCGGTGCGGGCATTTTTCCGGGCGGTGCGCGTCACAGACGGGTCGGCGCCGGCGAAATTCGAGAGCCGCAGCGTCAAAGGCGGTCGGTGCGGGAGAATTTTGGGGCGGTGCGAGGCTGTATCGGGCGCGGTGCGGGCAAAAGCGCGCCGGTGCGGGCAAAAGTGCGGGCGGTGCGGGCGAAAGTGCGAGCGGTGCGCGCCAAAGCGCGTCGGTGCGCGCCAAAACGCGTCGGTGCGCGCCAAAGCGCGTCGGTGCGGGCGGAAATTGGGGGGCGTGCGTCGGGAAGTGGGGGCGCGCTGGGGGAATTTGGGGCGGGGCGGGCGGATGTCTAGTGTGGAGCGGGTCGTTTTTCGGGCGGGCGGGTCGTTTTTCGGGCGGGCGGAAATTTTGTGTGGACGGGGCGCTGGGCGGGAATATAATGCGGCCTCAGACGAACAGGGGCGGCGCTGAGTACGAACAGGGGCGGCGCAGAGAACGAGCAGGGGCGGCGCGAATCGCCGGCGGCGGCGGTCTGAATGCGAGCCCGGGCGGCGCAAAACTCACGGCCCCGAACCTCTCTTACCTTAACCTCATAAAAAGGAGCAAGAAGTGTATGAACAGCGGTATTAATCGCATGTACGCTATGTTCGTGCGCGTGTCGAGCTTCGCGGATGAGCGCGCGGGCGCGTTCCCGGCCGGCTCGCTCGGCGCGGAGGCCGTCGCCGAGGTCAAAACGGCGGTCGAGTCGTTGAACGAGGCCGGCGCGTCGCAGACCTCCGGGCTCACGTCCGTCCACCGCGCCACGGCCGAACGCTTCGCCGCGCGCGAGGCTTTGCGCGAGGGCATGGCGGCCTTCGCGCGCACGGCGCGAGTCATGGCGCTCGACACGCCGGGGCTCGAAAACAAGTTCCGCCTCCCGCGCAGCGGCAGCGACCCCGCGCTGCTACAGACGGCGCGCGCCTTCGCCGCCGACGCGCTCCCGCTCAAAGACCTTTTCCTGCGCCACGAGATGCCCGCCTCCTTCCTCGAAGACTTCAGGCAGGACATCGCCGACCTCGAACGCGCGATGGGGCAGCAGGACACGGGGCGCGGCGCGCACGTCTCGGCCACGGCCACGGTCGAGTCGGCCGCCGAGCGCGGGATGAACGCCGTCCGCAGGCTCGACGCCATCGTCCGCAACAAGTTCCGCGACGACCCGGCCGCGCGCGCCGCGTGGGAGAGCGCGCGCCACGTCGAGAGCGCCCCGCGCCGCCGCCAGCGCGGCGACGATTCGGCGGGCGCAGGCGGCGTCGGCGACGGCAAGCCCGCCTGACGCGCCGGCCGCCTCGGCGCGCGGACGCCGGGGCGGGGAAGTGAACGACGCGCGAGCGAAGACACGGCCCGAAGACTTAAGTCTTCGGGCCGTGTCTTCGCGTCTGCGCGCACTGTGCGCGCGACTTCCCCGCGCAGGCCGTGCGCGCCTGCGCCGGTTCGGTTAATCTCTGCTGAAACGCGCGGCGGCTTTCGCCGGAGCACAAAGGGAGGGTCTGTGTATGCGCCTGTGTGGAGTCCTGCTGGTTCTGGCCTGCGCCGTCTCGGCGGCGAGCGCGCAGGTGACGGTCATCAAGGCCGGGCGGCTCGTAGACCCCGTGTCGGGGACTGCGGCGCGCGACCAGGTCATCGTCGTCGAGGACGGAAAGGTCAAGGCCGTCGGCGCGGGGCTCGCCGTCCCTGCGGGCGCGGCCGTCATAGACCTCTCGGGCGCGTACGTCCTGCCCGGCCTCTTCGACTGTCACACGCACATGCTGACGACGTGGGCGCCGGCCGCGGGGCTCTCGCCCTCGCAGGAGGCGATGCAGCCGCTCGGCGTCCACGTCATACAGGGCGTCGTCAACGCGCGCGGGATGCTCGAAGCCGGCTTCACGACCATCCGCGACGTCGGCAACGCGCCCGAGTACACAGACACGGCGCTGCGCAACGCCGTCGAGGCCGGCTGGGTCCCCGGCCCGACCATCGTCAACGCGGGCAAAATCATCACGCCCTTCGGAGGCCAGAACCGCCTCCGCCCCGGCCGCCCCGACCTGTTCAAAGACGAGTATATCTACGCGGACTCGCGCGACGAGCTGCGCCGCGCCGTCCGCGAAAACCTACACTACGGCGCGCGCGTCATCAAAATCGTCGTCGGCGGCATAGGCGGCTACCGCTACACGGCCGAAGACGTGCGCTTCGTCGTCGAGGAGGCGGCCGCGGCCGGCGTCAAAGTCGCCGCCCACTGCGACTCTGACCTCGACGCGCGCAACGCCATCGCGGGGGGCGTCGCCTCCATCGAGCACGGGCCGGGCATGACCGAGGAGACTCTGCTGCTGATGAAGAAGGCCGGCGTCGTCCTCGTCGGCACGGACTTCCCCGAGGGCATAGAGAAGGAGCAGGGCTACCAGCCGCCGCTCGCGGCGCGCTTCTACGAGCGCCTGAAACGCGCTTACAAGGTCGGCGCGCCGATGGCCTTCGGCTCGGATGTCCTGCTGACGGGGCGCGAGAAGGGGCGCGGCGCCTACGCGCTCGACTTTCTGGAAAGCTACGTTCGCGTCGGGATGCGCCCGGCCGAAATCCTGCGGATGATGACGACCGACGCGGCGCGCCTCGTCGGCGTCGAAAAGCTGCGCGGGCGCATCGCCCCGGGGATGGCCGCCGACATCATCGCCACGCCCGCCGACCCGCTCGCGGACATCTACGCGCTCAGGCGCGTCAGCTTCGTGATGAAGGACGGCAAAGTCTTCAAGCAGTAGAAGTAAGGTCTTCGAACGGCCGGAGAAGCGAGGTCTTCGGCCGGCCGAACCGGAGCCGCGCCGCCCGGCCGCAGGCGCGGCAATTGACGGGCGCGCCCCGCACGGCCGCGAAGGGCGATGAGTCAGACTCCGGCAGGCCGCCGGCGGCGCGCCGCGCGAAATGACGTGCGAGTCAGGGCGCGTCTACGCCGTCAATCTCAGCCCCGACGGACGCCGGCCCGCCGGCCGCGGCTAAGAGCACGCCGGCGCGCTCCGGGGCGTCGGAACCCTCCCGCGCGAAGGCCGGCGTTGACGAAGGCCGGCCGCCCCGCGCGGCGCGACTCCGGCCGGCGCTCACTTGCGTGCGGCGCTCACTTGCGTGCGGCGCGCGGCTGTCCCGAACGCGCCTGTTCTGTGAAGATTTTCAGCACCTCGCGCTTGTCATGCGGCGTCAGGCTGCCTAGGCCGCCCGTGACCTCGAACTTCTGGTTGACCCACTTGCGCACCTTCGCGGCGTCATAGCCAAGCTCTTCCGCGGCCTGCAAAATCCGTGTATCCAAATCGGGCGCTTCCGCCGCGGGCGCGGCGGCGGGCGGCGGCGGCGCAGGCGGGGCGGCCGGCCTCTCCGCGGGCGCGGGCGCGCGCTCGGGACGGGGCGCGGGCGTCGCGGCGGCGGGCGCGGGCGGGGCGGGCGCGACGGGCGCGGCTGCCTGCTGCTTTTTCGCCCCGCGGATGACCTCCTCGCGGCTCGCCACGCCGCGGCGCACCTCGAAGCCGAGCAGCGCCAAGGCGCGCCCAACGCTACTGGTTTCACAGACTTCCACGTAGCTGCCCGCCTGTACGTGGCCGGCGCTGCGCAACTCGTAGGCGTGCCCGGTGGCCGCCGGGAGCCCGTCCTCCGGCTCGCGGTAGACTTCGGCGCGGATGAGGATGAAGCCTGTCTCGGCGTTGTGCTCGACGATGGAGGTCAGAATCCGCCCCTGCGGGAATTTGGCGTAGAATTTCTCGATTCTTTCGCTGACGGTGATGTACTCGTCGGGGTTGAAGCGCATCAAAGATTTTCGCCTTTCGGTTGTTGGTTCCGGCCGCAGACTTTAGCAGAAAAACGCCCCCGGCGGGCACGTTTCGGGCGGCAGGCGGCGATTTTTGAGTCCGGCGGCGCGCGGCGCGCGGCCCGCGCTTGACAGACGTGGGACTCCTCCGTATAGTCTCACGTTTGGACTGACGGTCCATTTCCCAATAGTGCGACGCTCGTGTTGGTTCTGCCGGTGTGGAGGCGTCGCCCGGCCCGCAGCCGTAGGGCGGCAGGTCGTTGACAAATATTGTGGCGTAAACTCCGTGCCACCGTCCTGAGAAGGGCGGCCGGGCTTTCGGAGAGCGAAAAACGTCGGGCGGCAGTTAAAAAAAGCCCGCAACCCTTTAAAAAGGCGACGCCACAGAAAAGTTTCGGCCACAGGGGAGGCCAGAATCCACACCCGCTGGAAGTCAGAACATCCCTGATTAATTAGTTAGTTAGACAATCAAGGGCGTGCCGCTCTTGCGCTGACTGCCGGACACGGTTCCGGTAAGAGGCAGGAAAGGGCAGCCTCTTGCGCCTTGTGAGGGGCGCGGGCGGGCCCGGAAGCTACCGGAACCTTTAAGAAGGACTGAGAAGCAGTGCCGACCATCAACCAACTCGTACGCAAGGGGCGTCAGGCCGTTAAGTACAAGACGGCGAGCCCGGCCTTGCAGCAGTCGCCGCAGAAGCGCGGCGTCTGCACGCGCGTCTACACGCAGACCCCGAAGAAGCCGAACTCGGCGCTCCGCAAGGTCGCGCGCGTGCGCCTGACCAACGGCATCGAGGTGACGACCTACATCCCCGGCGTCGGCCACAACCTCCAGGAGCACTCCATCGTGCTCATCCGCGGCGGGCGCGTCAAAGACCTGCCGGGCGTGCGCTACCACATCATCCGCGGCACGCTCGACTCCGTCGGCGTCAACGACCGCAAGCAGGGGCGCTCGAAGTACGGCGCCAAGCGGCCGAAGGGCGGCGCGGCCGCCGCCGGCGCGAAGGGCGCCAAGGGCGCTAAGGGCGGCCGGAAGTAAGAGAGGCTGTTGGCTGTCAGCCGCCGGCTCTTAACCGAGTCGCCGGCGGCGAGCGGCCGAGATTTAAATGACAGGGTTGGTTGTCGGCGCGAACCGGCGGCCAGAAGCTAACAGCTAATAGCTTAAGCGAAGCGAACAATGCCTAGAAGAAGAGTTGTTGACAGACGCGACGTGCTGCCCGACCCCGTGTACAACAGCCCGCTGGTGACCAAGTTCATCAACGGCCTGATGTGGGACGGCAAGAAGTCCACGGCCGAGGGCATCTTCTACAACGCGCTGGCCCAGGTCGGCGACAAGACGGGCGAAGACCCGCTCAAGATGTTCAAGCGCGCCATCGAGAACGTGCGCCCGACCGTCGAGGTCAAGTCGCGCCGCGTCGGCGGCTCGACCTACCAGGTGCCCATCGAGGTGCCGCAGGAGCGCCGCGGCTCGCTCGCCATCCGCTGGATAGTCGGCGCGGCCCGCGCCCGCGGCGAGAAGACGATGACCGACCGCCTCGCCGGCGAGATGCTCGACGCCGCCAACAACCGCGGCAACGCCGTCAAGAAGAAGGACGACACGCACCGCATGGCCGAGGCCAACAAGGCCTTCGCGCACTACAAGTGGTAGGAGGCCCCCCGGCCTGTCAGTTCACGGGGTTCCGTTATGGCAAAGCAAGACCTGAATAAATTCCGGAACATCGGCATCATGGCCCACATTGATGCCGGCAAGACGACCACGACCGAGCGCGTGCTCTTCTACACGGGCGTCTCGCACAAGATCGGCGAGGTGCACGAGGGCACGGCCACGATGGACTGGATGGAGCAGGAGCAGGAGCGCGGCATCACCATCACGTCGGCCGCGACGACCTGCTTCTGGAAGCGCTCGGGCGTCGAGCACCGCATCAACATCATCGACACGCCCGGCCACGTGGACTTCACCATGGAGGTCGAGCGCTCCCTGCGCGTCCTCGACGGCGCGGTCGCCGTGTTCGACGGCGTGGCGGGCGTCGAGCCGCAGTCGGAGACGGTCTGGCGTCAGGCCGACAAGTACGGCGTCCCGCGCATCTGCTTCATCAACAAGCTCGACCGCGCCGGCGCCTCGTTCGACCGCTCGTTCCAGTCGATCATCGACCGGCTCGGCGCGAACCCCGTCGCCCTCCAGATTCCCATCGGCCTCGAAGACCAGTTCAAGGGCGTCGTGGACCTCATCACGATGAAGGCGCTCGTCTGGAACGACGAGTCGAAGGGCGCCGAGTACCAGACGACCGACATCCCCGAAGACCTCAGGGAGCGCGCCGAGGAGATGCGCCACAAGCTGCTCGAAGCGGCCGCCGAGGCCGACGAGGAGCTGATGGAGCAGTACCTCGAAGACGAGGGCGCCTCGTTCACCGAGGAGCAGATTCGCGCGGCGCTCCGCAAGGGCACCATCGCCATCAAGCTCGTCCCCGTCGTCACCGGCTCGGCCTTCAAGAACAAGGGCGTGCAGACGCTCCTCGACGCGGTCGTGGACTACCTGCCGAGCCCGCTCGACATCCCGGCCATCGAGGGCGTGAACCCCCGCAGCGGCGACACCGAGGCGCGCCCGGCTGACGCCTCGGAGCCCTTCTCCGGCCTCGTCTTCAAGATCATGGCCGACAAGCACCTCGGCCAGCTCTCGTTCGTCCGCATCTACTCGGGCACGGTCCGCGGCGGCTCCTACGTCTACAACTCGGTCAAGGGGACGAAGGAGCGGGTGGGGCGCCTGATGCGGATGCACGCCAACAAGCGCGAGGACATCGAGGAGGCGTCGGCCGGCGAGATCATCGCCATCGGCGGCATGAAGCAGGTCACGACCGGCGACACCGTGTGCGACGAGAACAAGCCCATCGTGCTGGAGGCGATGGAGTTCCCGGCGCCCGTCATCCGCGTCGCCGTCGAGCCCAAGACGCGCGCCGACCAGGACAAGCTCGGCACGGCGCTCTCGCGGCTCGCGCAGGAGGACCCCAGCTTCAACGTCTCGACCGACCAGGAGACCGGCCAGACCATCATCGCCGGCATGGGCGAGCTGCACCTGGAGATCATCGTCGACCGCATGAAGCGCGAGTTCGGCGTCGAGGCCAACGTCGGCAAGCCGCAGGTCGCCTACCGCGAGACCATCACGGTGCCGGCCAAGGGCGTCGAGCGCTACAAGCGCCAGACCGGCGGCCGCGGCCAGTACGGCCACGCCGAGCTGGAGATTTCGCCCGCGCCGGGCGAGGGCTTCGTCTTCGAGAACAAGATCACGGGCGGCGCCATCCCGCGCGAGTTCATCAAGCCCATCGAGGAGGGCGTCCGCGACGCGCTCGAGCGCGGCTTCCTCGCCGGCTACGAGCTGGTGGACATCAAGGTTGACCTCGTCTTCGGCTCCTACCACGAGGTGGACTCCGACGAGCGCTCGTTCCACATCGCCGGCTCGCTCGCGTTCCAGGACGCGGTGAAGAAGGCCAAGCCCGTGCTCCTGGAGCCCATCATGCGCGTCGAGGTCGTCACGCCCGAGGAGTACATGGGCTCGGTGAACGGCGACCTGAACCGCCGTCGCGGGCAGATCGAGAAGATGGAGCCGCGGCCGGGCGGCGCGCAGGTCATCACGGCCTACGTCCCGCTCTCCGAGATGTTCGGCTACACGACCGACCTGCGCTCGATGACGCAGGGGCGCGCCACCTCGACGATGCACTTCGAGCGCTACGACCAGGCGCCGCGCAACATCGCCGAGGAGGTCATCGCCAAGGTGCAGGGCGTCGCAAAATAAGTAAAAAGTGCCGGGTGGTGAGTGGCGAGGCGCAGCCCCGCGCTCATCACTCATCACTCATCACTCATCACTTTCTATCTTAGGAGCGAGAGAGAAACATGGCGAAGGAGAAGTTTGACCGGTCGAAGCCGCACGTGAACATCGGGACGATCGGGCACGTGGACCACGGGAAGACGACCCTGACGGCGGCGATCACGAAGGTGCTGGCCAGGCACAACCCGCGCATCACGGTGCGCG
>DASVUF010000241.1:0-35555 GCA_036387195.1 Pyrinomonadaceae bacterium
GAGGTTGAGACTCCCGGGGCCGCGCCTCCGCGTCTCGGTCTTTAACCCCGCCTGCTTCGCCCCGGCCGAAGTCCGCCCCGAGGGCGCCCCGCGTGGCGGGTCGAGTTCGCCCCCCGAAATGCTTGCCATCTGCGACGGAGATGTTAATCTCTGGCGAACCGGAGTCGGAGCCCCCGATGCAGGACGAGCAGAGCAGACCCCACACCCAGGAAGAGGTGGAGCGCGCGCTCAGGGAGAGCGAGGAGCGCTACCGCGCCTTCATCGCCAACAGCTCCGAGGGCATCTGGCGCTTCGAGATGGAGGAGCCCGTCCCGACGGCCCTCCCCGAGGACGAGCAGTTGGAGGCCTTCTACCGCGTCGCCTACCTCGCCGAGTGCAACGACGCGGCGGCGCGCATGTACGGCTTCGACCGCGGCGAGGAGATGCTCGGCGCGCGCCTCGGCGACGTGCTCGTCCGCGACGACCCCGCGAACGTCGAATACCTGCGCGCCTTCGTGCGCTCCGGCTACCGTCTGACCGACGCCCCCTCGGTCGAGGTTGACCGCGCGGGGCGCCGCCGACACCTCCTCAACAACCTCGTCGGCGCCGTCGAGGGCGGCCGCCTGCTCCGCGTCTGGGGCACGCAGCGCGACGCGACCGCCACGAAGGAGGCGCAGGACGAGATGCGCCGCAGCGAGGAGCGCTACCGCTCGCTGCTTGAGAACGCCAACGACATCATCTACTCGCACGACCTGTCGGGCAACTACCTCACCATCAACCGCGCCGGCGCCGAGGCCACGGGCTACACGCGCGAGGAGATACTCGGCGGGCTCAACATCGCGCAGGTCGTCGCGCCCGAGCACCTGGAGCTGGCGAAGAGGATGACCGCGCTCAAGCTGGCCGACCCCGAGTCCACGACCATCTACGAGGTGGACATCATCGCCCGCGACGGGCGGCGCCTGACGCTCGAAGTCTCGACGCGCATCGCCTACGACCGCGGGGGCCGCCCCGTCGCCGTCGAGGGCATCGCGCGCGACGTGACAGAGCGTGTGCGCGCCTCGGCCGAGCGCGAGCGCCTGCTCCAGAGCGCGCGCGAGGCGCGCTCGCGCGCCGAGGAGGCGCTCAGGGAGCGGCGCGGCGTCGAGGAGCGCCTGCGCGCGCTCGTCGAGGCGTCGGCCAGCCTGCTCGGCTCGCCCGAGACGGAGGCCGTGCTCCCCGCCGTCGTTGACCTCTCGCGCAGCCTCATCAAGGCCGACGCCTACGCCGTCTGGCGCTACCGGCCGCGCGAGTCGGCGTGGGTCGTCGTGGCTTCGAGCGGGCTGTCGGAAGAGTACGCGGGCGAGCGCATCGAGGCGCCGGCCGGCGTGTCGCTGCTCCCCGAGGCGCCGCTCGTCGTCGAGGATGTCTTCGACGACCCGCTGCTGGCCGGGCGCCGCGAGGTCTACCGGCGCGAGGGCGTCCGCTCGATGCTCACGCTGCCGCTGCGCGCGCACGGCGAGCCGCTCGGCACGCTCGTCTTCCACCACCGCGAGCCGCGCCGCTTCGCCGAGACGGACGTGGTCGTCGCCTCGGCGCTCGCCAACCTCGCCGCCTCGGCCCTGCGCACCGCCGAGCTGTACGACGAGCAGCGGCGGCTGCGCGGCGAGGCGCAGACGGCCGAGCGCCGCGCCACCTTCCTCGCAGAGGCGACGACGCTGCTCACCTCGTCGCTCGACTACGAGAAGACGCTGGAGGCCGTGGCGCACGCGGCCGTCCCGTGGGTCGCCGACTGGTGCGCCGTGGACGTGGTGGGCGAGGACGGCGGCGTGCGCCGCCTCGCCGTCGCGCACGTTGACCCGGCGAAGGTCGAGTGGGCGCGGGGGCTGGCCGAACGCTACCCCTACGACCCCGAGGCGCCGCACGGCCTGCCCGCGGTCTTGCGGACGGCCGCGTCCGAGCTGTACGAGGAGGTGCCGGACGAGCTTCTGGCGGCGGCGGCGAGGGACGAGGAGCACCTGCGCATCATGCGCGAGCTGGGCTTCACGTCGGTCATGGTCGTGCCGCTGACGGCGCGCGGCCGCGCCGTCGGCGCCATCACGTTCGTCACGGCCGAGTCGGGGCGGCGCTACGGGGCGGAAGACCTCGCCTTCGCCGAAGACCTCGCGCGGCGCGCCTCGCTCGCCGTCGAGAACGCGCGCCTCTACCGGCAGGCGCAGGACGCCAACCGCATCAAGGACGAGTTCCTGGCCACGCTCTCGCACGAGCTGCGCACCCCCCTGACGGCCATCCTCGGCTGGGCCTCGATGCTGCTCGCGGGCGGCTTCGACGCCGGGGCGACGCGGCGCGCCGTCGAGACCATCGAGCGCAACGCGCGCGCGCAGCGGCAGATAGTCGAGGACGTGCTCGACGTCTCGCGCATCATCACGGGCAAGCTCCGACTCGACCTGCGGCCCGTCGAGGCGCGCGGCGTGTTGCAGGAGGCGGTCGAGACGGTCCGCCCGGCGGCCGAGGCCAAGGGCGTCTACCTGAGCACGCTGCTCTCGGCCGAGGCCGGCGAAATCTCGGCCGACCCCGACCGCCTGCGACAGGTGATGTGGAACCTGCTCTCCAACGCGGTCAAGTTCACGCCGCGGGGCGGGCGCGTCGAGGTCGAGCTGCGGCGCGAGGGCGAGCGCGCCGTCGTCCGCGTCGGCGACACGGGGCAGGGCATCGCGCCCGAGTTTTTGCCGCACGTCTTCGACCGCTTCCGGCAGGCCGACATGGGGACGACGCGCCAGCACGGCGGGCTCGGGCTCGGCCTCTCCATCGTCCGCCACCTCGTCGAGCTGCACGGCGGCGAGGTGACGGCCGAGAGCGAGGGGCTCGGGCGCGGCTCGACCTTCACCCTGCGGCTGCCGCTCAGGGACGCGCCGCGTCAGGAGGCGCGCTCGCAGGCGCCGCGTGCGTCGGCCGCGCCGGGCGCCGCCGGCGGGGTCGCCGCCGCGCCTTCGCTCGCCGGGACGCGCGTGCTGCTCGTCGAGGACGAGGAGGACGCGCGCACGATGTTGAAGACGCTGCTGGAGGGCTGCGGGGCGCGCGTCCACGCGGCCGGGTCGGCGGCCGAGGCGTGGGCTTCGCTCGAAGGCGCGGGCTGCGACGTGCTGGTGAGCGACATCGGGATGCCGACCGAAGATGGCTACTCGCTCATCGGCCGCGTGCGCGAGCGCGACGCGCGGCGCGGGGCGCGCACGCCCTCCGTCGCGCTGACCGCCTACGCGCGCGAGGAAGACCGCGCGCGCTCTCTCTCGGCCGGCTTCGACGCGCACCTCGCGAAGCCGGTCGAGCCGGCCGAGCTGCTCGCGGTCGTGGCCGAACTCGCCCGCCGCGCCGGGTGAGGTCTTCCCTGAAGGGTCCCGGGATGATAGAGCTGCCGGAGTCGGACGACGAGTTGCTGCGCGAGTGCGAGGTCGAGACCTTCCGCTCGGGCGGGCCCGGCGGCCAGCACGTCAACAAGGTCGAGACGGGCGTCCGCCTGCGGCACACGCCCTCGGGGCTGGTCGCCAGTTGCCGCGAGGAGCGCAGCCAGCACCGGAACAAGATGACCTGTCTGCGCAAGCTCCGCGAGGAGGCCGCGCGGCTCAACTACCGCGCGCCCAAACGCGTCCCCACCCGCCGCACGCGCGCCGCCAAAGAGCGCACGCTCCAGGAGAAGTCGCGCCGCTCCCGCGTCAAAAGCCTCCGCTCGAAGCCTGCGCGAGAAGACTGAAGCCGCCCCGCGCCGGGACTGAAGCCGCCCTCGCAAAAAGACTGAAGCCGCCCCGCGAAAATACTGAAGCCCCCGGCGCGGGCGCCGGCGTGGACGCCCCCGGCCGCGACCCCGTAGGCGCGCGCCACGCCACACGGGAGGCGCGCCCCCGCGCCTTGTGGCCCTCTTTCCCCGCTTGTTATAGTCGGTGCGCGCACTTCAGCCCCGCACCCGCTAAACGGAGCCTTCGGATGCTTCACGTCGCGGTCGTAGCCTTCGCGTACACGCTCGGCTCGGTCCCCTTCGGCTACCTGCTCGTGCGCCTGCGCGGCGGCGGCGACGTGCGCCAGAGCGGTTCGGGCGGGACGGGCGCGACCAACGTCACGCGCCGCGCGGGGAAGGCCGCAGGGCTGCTGACGCTGCTGCTCGACGCGCTGAAGGGGGCGGCGGCGGTGCTCGTCGCGCGTGCGCTGGTCGGCGCCGGCGTCGGCGCGGACTGGTGGGTGTGCGCGGCGGCGGTCGCGGCGGTGCTCGGGCACGTCTTCCCCGTGTGGCTGCGCTTCCGCGGCGGCAAGGGCGTCGCGACGGGGCTGGGCGTCTTCCTCGTCCTCGCCCCGCTGGCGACCCTTTGCGCGCTGGCCGCCTTCGTCGCCGTCGTGTGGCTGTGGCGCTACGTCTCGCTCGGCTCGCTCGCGGCCGCGGCCGTGCTGCCGCCGGCCGTCTGGGCGCTCGGCGGGTTCGGGGCGGGCGGCCGCGCGCCGGCGCCGCTGCTCGCGACCGCCGCCGCCGGCGCCGCGCTCATCGTCTACATGCACCGCGCCAACATCGGCCGGCTCCGCCGCGGCGAGGAGAGCAAGCTCAAGTTGTGAGCGCTTCTTTAAAAGTACCGAGCACCGAGCGCCGAACGATAAGAGGCGTCCTGCCTTAACTCAGTACTCGGTGCTCAGCACTCAGCACTCTGCGTTTCAGGATGCGCGTAGCTGTCATCGGGGCGGGCGGTTGGGGCACGGCGCTGAGCATCGCGGCGGCGCGCGCGGGGCGCGAGGCGTGGCTGTGGTCGCGCAACCGCGCGGTGGTCGAGGAGGTCAACGGGCGGCGCGAGAACTCCGCCTACCTCGCGGGCCACACGCTGCCCGAGGGCGTGCGCGCCACGGCCGACGCCGCCGAGGCGCTCGGCGGCGCGCGCATCGTCATCCTCGCCGCGCCCTCGCACGCGACGCGCGGCGTGCTCGAAACCCTGCGCGGCCGGTTCGAGCCGGGCGCCGTCCTGGTCAGCGCCGCCAAGGGCGTCGAGGTCGAGACGGGCATGAGGATTTCCGAGGTCGTCGCCGAAGTCCTCGGGGCGGGGGCGGCCTCGCGCTTCGTCTGCCTCTCGGGGCCTTCGTTCGCGCAGGAGGTGGCGGCCGGGCAGCCGACGGCGGTTGTCGCGGCCTCCGAAGACGAGTCGCTCGGCCGCGCCGTCCAGTCGGCGCTGAGCGCGCACGGCCTCCGCGTCTACACCAACCCGGACGTGGTGGGGACGGAGTTGGGCGGCGCCTCCAAGAACGTCATGGCGCTGGCCGCGGGGATGGTCGCCGGGCTCGGCCTCGGCTCGAACAGCGTGGCGGCGCTCGTCACGCGGGGGCTGGCCGAGATGACGCGCCTCGCGCTCGCCGAGGGCGGCCGCCTCGAAACGCTGATGGGGCTGGCGGGGCTCGGCGACCTGGTGCTGACCTGCACGGGCGGCCTCTCGCGCAACCTCCGCGTCGGCCGCGAACTGGGCCGCGGCCGCGCGCTCGCGGACGTGCTCGCCGGCATGCGCGAGGTCGCCGAGGGCGTCCGCACCGCCCGCGCCCTGCGGCTGCTGGCCGCGCGCCGCGGCGTCGAGATGCCCATCACCGAAGAGGTTCACGCCGTCCTCTACGACGGCCAGACCGCCCGCGCCGCCGTCGAGAGCCTGATGACGCGGCCGCTCAAGGAAGAGTTCGAGTCATGACCGACGAAGAGAAGAATCTGGTGACGAACCGCGCGGCGCTGCACGAGTACCACATACTGGACAGGTACGAGGCGGGCGTCGCGCTCCAGGGGACCGAGGTCAAGAGCGTCCGCGCCGGGCAGATACAGTTGAAGGAGTCCTACGTCGCCGTCCGCGACGGCGAGGCGTGGCTCTTCAACGCGCACATCTCGCCCTACACGCACGGCAACCGCTCGAACCACGACCCGACGCGCACGCGCAAACTCCTCCTCCACCGGCGCGAGATAGACCGCCTCGACGAGCAGGCGACGGCGAAGGGGCTCACGCTCGTCGTCACGCGCGTCTACCTCAAGGGCGGCCGCGTCAAATTTGAAATAGGCGTGGCCCGTGGTAAAAAACTCTACGACAAGCGAGAGACAGAGATGCGCCGCACCGTCGAGCGCGAGACGCGCGCGCAGTTGAAGGAACGCGCCAAAGGATAGGGAGAAAAAAGAGACTATGGAGATTCAAACGAGCGCCGGGGGTTTCGCCGGGCTGGACGTGCAGGCGCTGGCCGTGGCCGTGTTCAAGGACGAGCGGGCGGACGAAGGCTTCCTCAGGGAGTTGGACGAGGCGTCGGGCGGGCTCGTCCGCTCGGTGCTGGAGTCGGAGGAACTGAAGGGCAAGGAGGGCGAGACGGCCTACCTGCACCTGCCGGCGGGCGCCTCCGGGCCGAAGGCGAAGCGGCTGCTGCTCGTCGGCGTCGGCGACCGCGCCGACTACCGCGCCGCGCAGGTCTCGCAGTTCGCGGGCGCGGCCGTCCGCCAACTCCGCTCGCGCAACGTGAAGTCGGTCGGGCTCGTCCCCCGCCTCGATGCGGGCGACCCGGCGCGGGCGGCCGCCGCCGCCGTCGAGGGCGCGGTCATCGGCCTCTTCGAGCCCGACAAGTACCGCACCATCGAGAAGGAGGAGCGCGCGGTCGAGCGCCTCGTCGTCGTCGCCGACGCGGGCGCGGACGGCGCGGCGCTCGGCCGCGGCGCCGAGCGCGGCCGCGTCGTCGGCGAGTCGGTCAACTTCGCGCGCGACCTCGCCAACGAGCCCGGCGCCTACATGACGCCGACCATCATGGCCGAGCGCGCGCAGGAGATCGCCAACGAGTTCGGACTGGAGATTGACGTGCTCGACCAGGCGCGGATGGAGCAGGAGGGCATGGGCGCGCTCCTCTCGGTCGCGCGCGGCTCCGACCAGCCGCCGAAGATGATGGTGCTCACCTACATGCCCGAGGGCAAACAGTCGGTCGCGGACGGCGAGGACTACCTCGCGCTCGTCGGCAAGGGCATCACCTTCGACAGCGGCGGCATCTCCATCAAGCCCAGCGAGAACATGGAGCTGATGAAGTACGACATGACGGGCGGCGCCATCGTCCTCGGCGTCATGCGCGCCGTCGCGCAGCTCAAGCCGCCCATCCCCGTCCTCGGCGTCGTCCCCTCGTCCGAGAACATGCCCTCGGGCAAGGCCACCAAGCCGGGCGACGTCGTCCGCGCCATGGCGGGCAAGACCATCGAGGTCATCAACACCGACGCCGAGGGCCGCCTCATCCTCGCCGACGCCATCTCCTACGCCAGGAAACTCGGCGCCACGCGCGTCATAGACCTGGCCACGCTCACCGGCGCCGTCTCCATCGCGCTCGGCGACGTCAACACCGGCATCCTCGGCACCGACCAGGAACTCATCAACGGGGTCATCGAGTCCGGCCGCGAGGTCGGCGAGAAGTTCTGGCAACTCCCCCTCGACAAGGAGTACACCAAGCAGATCAAGTCCGACATCGCCGACATCAAGAACGTCGGCGGGCGCAAGGCCGGCACCATCACCGCCGCCGCCTTCATCAAGGAGTTCGCCGACGGCATCTCCTGGGCGCACCTCGACATCGCCGGCACGGCCTGGGGCGACGAGGCCAAGCCCTTCCGCTCGAAAGGCCCGACGGGCATCGCCGTCCGCACGCTGCTCAACTTCATCGAGCGCGAGTCGGCGCGCGCCGGCGGGGCGGAGGAGTCTTAGGGGCAGGCGAAGTGGCTTCCGCCACCCCGCGGCGGCCTTTTTTGACGCCGGTGTTTACAAAAGTAAACACCGGCGTCAACATTTGTTGACACTTTTCATCGGACGGATGATTAAAAAACTGGATTTCCTTGAAATTTTTCTTGCAAGATATTTGGCATATGTGTTGCAATGTGTCCGTGCAATAAGAGTCTGTGGGACGGGCGCCACAAAAAAGTCCTCGCCCCCCTCGGAGGCCGCCCGAGGTAAGCATCGCCCCCCAGGCTCAACTCCTTCACACGCGCACGTCCCGCCCGAAACTCCGGAGAATTCTCCGGGGAGCTTCGGGCGGGACGTACGCGTATGAAAAGTGTTATAGTGACGCCCGGCGGGCTGCCTTCCCACCCGCCGCAGTTGGCGCGGGGCCTTGAGAACCCGCCGGCTACAGGTTTTTCGGAAGCTGGTCGTGGTCGATTACTACAAAGTCTTAAAGGTCAAGCGGACGGCGTCTGCGCGCGAGATCAAGTCGGCGTACCGGAAGCTCGCGCGCGAGCGGCACCCCGACCTGAACGGCGGGGCGGAGGGCGCGGCGCGCGAGTTCGCGCTCATCTCGCTGGCCTACCGCACGCTGAGCGACCCACAGGAGCGCGCCTTCTACGACACGCAGCTCAACCGCGCGCACAGCGCAGACTTCCACGGCGGCTCGGTCTTCCACTCGAACAACCCGCACGCGCAGCGCCTGCGCCGCATGGCCGTCCAGGCGCGCTTCGACCGCCGCGTTGACCAGCTCATCGAGGCCGACCGGCGCGAGAACTTCGCGCTCCAGCAGGCGGTGTTCACGACCGTCACGCTCTTCCTCTCGACCTTCTTCGTCTCCTGGTTCAAGCCGCACTTCTGGACCAAGTTCCACCTGGTCGGCCGCGCCGTCGTCGTCACGCTCTTCTTCATCGGGCTCTGGCACCTGGCCGTCCGCCTGAAGGCGTGCTTCGAGCACTACACCTACAGCCCGAAGTCCATCCACGACTCGGTCATCAACGCCGACGGGCCGCCCGACAAGCCCTTCACGCGCTTCACGGCCTCGACCTTCCTCATCGTCGGCTCGCTCCTGAGCCTCGCCGGCGGGCTCTACGTCGGCTCGGCCATGAAGTACTTCGAAATCTTCAACGACATCAACTACCTCTTCGGCCAGACCTTCCGCCCCGACCTCCTCTTCTACCCGCCCATCGCCGTCCTCATCGTGGACACGATGCATAACATCGCCTCGAAGATAGACTGAGGGGCGTTCGGCTTTCGGCGCGCGCGCGCCCCCGCCGCCCGGCCGCGCGAATCTTGCGCGCGCGGGGCGCGTCATGTATATTTCGCCGCACGAGCGGCTTTGCGGCCCGCTTCAAACGACAGCCGAACAACAGAAGGCGACCCGCCGCGAGGCGGCCGCGGGAGGGACGCGAGCGGTGCCCGCCGAACCCGCGCCGACGCCGCGCGCCCGCCCGGCCTGTCGGACGTCGCCGCCCGAAGCGCAGGATTTTGCCGGCTACGGAGACACTAAAAAACAAGGTGAGTGACCACATCGCGCGCGCCCGAGCGGCGCGCCGCCCGAACGCCGACGGCGCACCCGCCATCGAACGATTCGCCACGCCGCAGTAGTCGTCAGAGCGGTTGGCCGTCCGGCTTCGCACGAAGGGAGCCGCCCGATGGCTAAACGCATCACGGAACGACAGCGCCTCGCGCTCAAGCTCGAACACCTGAGCGACACGGAAGTCCACGAGGTCCTCGATTACATCTCCATCATGGAGTCCATGCGGCGCGCCGCGGCCGCGCTCCCCGCGAACTGGGACGACGACCTGGTCGCGCTCCTCGCAGGCTCCGAAGAGAATGAGCGCGCCCGGCAGGCTTTCGAGTGGGAGTCGGTGCGCCGCCGCGCCGAGCGCAAGGCCGCGCTCAGCCTCTCGGCCCGAGCATGAACGTGACGCGCGCCCTCGCGCCTTTCATCCCGAACGCAGACCGGCGCGCGCGCCCCGCGCGGCGGGCCGCCGTCCCTCTCTTCATGGCGCTCGCCGTCCTGCTCGCCGCCGGGGCGCACCGCGCGCCCGCAGCGCACGCCCAAAGAGAACTGACCCCGCAGCAGCAGGAGGTTAGAGCGCAGACGGCGCGGCTCTCGTCAACGGAGGGCGAGGAGCGGCGCGACGCCGTCATGCGCCTCGGCGCGATGGCCCGCCCCGAGGCGTCGCGCGCCGCGGCCTCCGCGCTCGGCGACCCCTCGGCGGTCGTCCGCGCCACCGCCGCGCGCGCCGTGCTCTCGCTGCCGGCGGCCGAGGCCGCCGCGCTGATTCTGCCGCTGCTGTGCGACCGCGACGAGTTCGTCCGACGCGAGGCGGCCTACGCCCTCGGCCTCGCGCGCAGCCCGGCCGCCGTGCAGCCTCTCTCGGAGGCGCTGCTCGTGGACAAGGAGGCTTCGGTGCGCGGCGCGGCCGCCGTCGCGCTCGGCCAGATAGGCGACGCCGGGGCCGCGCCGGCGCTCGCGGGCGCTCTCTCTCGCCGGCTGCAAGCCTCTGGGTTTCTCAACCGGCTCAGGCGCCGGAAGGTGGAGGAGGACGAGTTCGTGCGCCGCGCAGCGGCCGTCTCGCTCGGGCAGTTGGGGAGCCGCGAGGCCGTGCCCGCGCTCGTCGAGACGCTCTCAGACCGGCGCGCGCCGAACGACGTGCGGCGCGAGGCCGCGCGCGCCCTCGGCCTCATCGGCGACCCCTCGGCAGTCCCCGCGCTCCGCGCCGTGCTCGCGCACCCGGACCCGTACCTTTCGCAAATCGCCTTCGACGCGCTCCGCCTGCTCGACCCGGCGGCCGCCGCGCGCCCGTCCGGCGGAGGACTTTAAGCGGCCGCCGCCGCTAACAAAAAGCTTTGTAAACGGAAAAGGCCGGGGAGGACTTCAACCTCCCCGGCCTTTCTCGTTTTCGGCGAGCGCGCGTCAGGCGTCGTTCTTGTCGCCGCGGCTCTGGCTCTTGCGCGCGGCCTTGGCCTGCGGTAGTTGGACGGCCGCGCCGCCGGACTTGGCCGCCGGCTTGTCGAACTCGTCCTCCGCCTCCTGCACTTCGGCGATGAGCGCGCCGCCCGAGCGCTTCGAGAAGGAGAGCTTGCCGCGGTCGTCGTCGAAGTCCACGTAGACGAGGTCGCCCAGGCCGACCTGCTCGGTCGCCACGAGGTTCGAGAGCGGGTAGACCATGAAGCGCTCGATGGCCCTCTTGAGGTGGCGCGCGCCGTACTTGAAGTCTATGCCCTCTTCGAGCAGGAAGCTCTTGGCCGCGTCCGAGCACTGGAAGACGAACTTCGTGCCCGCCGACTTCATGATGCGGTCCTGCACGGACTGAAGCTCCAGGTCGAGAATCTGCCTCAGGTGGTGCTCCTTCAGGCTGCGGAAGACGACCACCTTGTCGATGCGGTTCATGAACTCGGGGCTGAACTTCTTGCGCGCCGCCTCGACGGCCGTGCGGTAAATCTTCTGGTCCACCTCCGAGTCCTGCGGGTGCTTCCCGTTCTGCTTGGGGGCGAAGCCGATGCCGCCCGAAATCAGCTCGGACATCTCGCGCGCGCCGAGGTTCGAGGTCATCACGACCATCGTCTTCGAGAAGTCCACGCGCCGGTTGTCGCCGAGCGTGAGCGTCGCCTTGTCGAGGATGCCCAGCAAAAGCTGCCAGAGCGAGTCGGAAGCCTTCTCGATCTCGTCGAAGAGGACGAGCGAGAGCTTGCTCTCCTCGTTGTGGTAGCGGTCGAGGTTCTCCTGCGTCAGCATCGGCGACGTCTCGCGGTGGCCCAGGTAGCCCGGGGGGCTGCCGATGAGCTTGGCGATCTCGTGCGAGTGCTGGAACTCTGCGCAGTCAATCTTGATGACCGCGTTGGGGTCGCCGAAGAGGACTTCCGCCGCGGCCTCGACGACGCGCGTCTTGCCCGAGCCGGTGGGCCCGAGGAAGAGCATCGTGCCGACGGGGCGGTTCGGCGGGTTCATCCCGGCGAGGAAAATCTGGTAGAGGCCGGACATGCGGCGCACCGCGCGCTCCTGGCCCACGATGCGCGCGGCGAGCTTCTCCTCGAACTCCTGCGCGCGGGGGCTCTTCTGGTCGGGGTCGAGCAGAACCGTGTTGGTGTTGGTCGTTTCTCTTTCCATTGCTGCAACCATGGCCCGTCCTCCTTTACAGGGAGCGCTGGCGGCGCGCCCTTCGGGGGTGCGGGCGGCCGCCGCGTCTGGCGGCTCCGGCCCTCGGGGCGCTTCCAGTCCAACTCCTTGCAAAGAGCGAACCGCACTTCTTTGATGAGACCTTTAAAGACGTGGTTTGCTAGCCGCGCGCGGCAGGGGGGCGGCGGCGCTTAATTTGACGTGAGCACTATATATACGACAACGGCCCTGTTGTCACTACAAAATGTTCGAGACGCCGAAATTTTTTGCGCGCCCGGGCGGGGGCGCGGCCGGGGCGCGCGGTGACAGTTAGCGGCAGCCGGCGGGTGACAATAAACGTCCCGATTCAAAAAAATGAACCCGCGGCGCCCCGCCACGCCACACCTAAACGTCGGCCGCGGCGGCGCGCGTGCGGCAAAACGTCGGGGCCGCGCGGCCGCGCGGCCGTGACCGAAATTTTACGGGCGCGCCGGGCAACCCCGGCGCGCCCGTAAAATTTCGGCGGGGGCGTCCCGCCCCGTGGCGCCGCGCGCCGCCGCCCGCTAGTCGTAGTACTCCAGCCCGAGGTGCGTGATGAGGTCTTCGCCGCGGAGGTGGCGGAGCGTGTTCTTGAGCTTCATGAGCTGGATGAAGATGTCGTGCTCGGGGTAGAGGCCGGGCGCGGTCATCGGCGACTTGAAGTAGAAGGAGAGCCACTCCTGCGTGCCCTTCATCCCGCAGCGCTGCGCGAGGTCGAGGAAGAGCGCGAGGTCGAGGACGATGGGGGCGGCGAGGATGGAGTCCCGGCAGAGGAAGTCGATCTTGATCTGCATCGGGTAGCCGAGCCAGCCGAAGATGTCTATGTTGTCCCAGCCCTCCTTGTTGTCGCCGCGCGGCGGGTAGTAGTTGATGCGGACGACGTGCGAGAAGTCCTTGTAGAGCTGCGGGTAGACGTCGGGCTGGAGGATGTATTCGAGCACGGAGAGCTTCGACTCCTCCTTGGTCTTGAACGACTCGGGGTCGTCGAGGACCTCGCCGTCGCGGTTGCCGAGGATGTTGGTCGAGTACCAGCCGTGCAGCCCGAGCATGCGCGACTTGAGCCCCGGCGCGAGGATGGTCTTCATCAGGGTCTGGCCGGTCTTGAAGTCCTTGCCGCAGACGGGGACGCCGTTCGCGTTCGCCAAATCCATCAGGGCGGGGAGGTCCACCGTCAGGTTGGGCGCGCCGTTGGCGAAGGGGACGCCCGACTTGAGCGCGGCGTAGGCGTAGACCATCGAGGGCGCGATGGCCTTGTGGTTGTCGCGCATCGCCTGCTCGAAGCTCTTGAGCGTCTTGTGGACGGCGTGGGGCTTCAGGAAGATTTCGGTCGAGGCGGCCCAGACGATGACGAGGCGCGAGCACTTGTTCCTGCGCTTGAACTCGGCCATGTCCTCCATGAGCTGCTCGGCCAGCTCGAACTTGTTCGCGCCCTCCTTGACGTTCGTGCCGTTGAGGCGCTTGACGTAGTGCTGGTCGAAGACGGCCTTCATCGGCTTGATCTTCTGGAGCGGCGTCTTGAGCTGCGCGAGCAGCTCCTTTTCGAGCACGCCGGCGGTGAGCGCCGCCTCGTAGGCCGAGTCGGGGAAGATGTCCCACGCGCCGAAGACGATGTCGGTCAGGTCGGCGAGCGGGACGAACTCCTTGATGAGCGGGTTGCGGTCCTCGGTGCGCTTGCCGAGGCGGATGGCGCCCATCTGCGTGAGGCTGCCGACGGGATCGGCGATGCCGCGCTTGATGGCCTCGACGCCGGCGATGAAGGTCGTGCTGACGGCGCCGAGGCCGACGAGCAGCACGCCGAGTTTGCCCTTGGCCGGCGCTATCTCGACGCCGTTATGTTCCGCCGAAAGGGCGCCGTTCTGTTCTGCTGACAAAGTGGGTGGTCTCCTTCTCAAGTTTATCGGAAGAGGATACCGGCTCGCGCCCGGCCGAGTCTTGCCGAATCTTGCGGAATACGGACGGGGGATTGCTTTCGGAGGGAAAACGGCCGTCGGGGGACTCGCCGGGCGGGGCCCGCCGACGGCCGCCGCCGCTTAGACGTGGCGCGCACGCAGATTTAAGCGCCGCGGCTACAGGAGAGCCCGCGCCTCGTCCCAGACCTCGCGCAACAAATCGCCGGCCGGAACGCTCCTCGCCATGGCGGCCGACTGGCCGGCCCACACCTGCATCCTTTGGTAGTCGCGCGCTTCGGCCCCCGCCTCTTTCATCGGCGCGGTGAGGCCGCGCTGCACGGGGTAGGGAGCCGGGGGCGGCGCGTCGGGCGCGGCGGCGGCTTTGACGAAGTCAGTAGTTATCGCCCGGCCCAGCCGCCCCGTGAAGGCGCGGGTCAGCGACGTGCCCTCGGGCTCAAGGCCGTCGAGCGCGTCGGCCCACGCCGGGTGAGTCTCGGCCTCGGGGCAGCGCAAAAACGCCGTCCCGATAATCACGGCGCTCGCGCCCAGCGTCAGCGCGGCGGCGACGCCCCGCCCGTCGCCGATTCCGCCGGCCGCGATGACGGGAACGTCAAGGCGGTCCGCCAGGCGCGGCAGCAGCGCGAAGAGCCCGACGGACTGACGCTCGGCCGCAGCCGCGTCGAACGAGCCGCGGTGACCGCCCGCCTCGAACCCCTGAGCGATGACGGCGTCGGCCCCGGCGCGCCGCGCCTCCAACGCCTCGGCGAGCGTCGTGGCGGTCGCGAACCAGCGGACGCCCCTCTCCTTCAGCCGCCTGACGTACTCGGGCGGGAAGAGCCCCATGATGGATGAGACGACGGGCGGCTCAAGTTCGAGCAGCGCCTCGCACTGCCGTGTGAAGTCCGGCGGCGCGGCGTCGCCCGCCTCGGGCGGCGGTTCCGGCCCCCACGACGCGAGGAAGGCGCGCACACGCGCCTCCGCCTCGCGGTCGCGGCGCGGCGGCGGGTCGGGCGCCCAGAGGTTGAGTTGGAACGGCCCGCGGCTCGCGGCCCGGAACTCTTTAACCCACCGGCGGATTCCTTCGGGACTGGTCATGAGCGCGCCCATCGCGCCCATCCCGCCGGCGTTGGCGACCGCGGCGGAGAGGCCGGGCGGGCACGCCCCGGCCATCGGCGCCAGCAGGACGGGCAGCCCCAGCCCGTACTCCGCGCAGAAGTTCGCGGCCCGCTCGCGCGGCCGAACCCACCTGTCAGGCGATCTCTTTGCCGTCATAAACGTTCCCCGACATCAACGCCGCCTTCCGCGGCGTCCGTTGAAGCGTTCGTTGAAGATAACCGCCCATGTCCCGCGCGTCGCCGCCGCCCGGCGGACGGCCGGGCGACCCGCACGCGCGCCTCGGAGCGATTCCCGCGGCGCGAAGGCGGCGTCATCGCTGCGCCAATCGAGGGTCAGCGGGCGGCCTTGAGAGTCTGCGGGACACGGCGCTTTCGAGCAGGGCGAACTGTGCGAGGAAGTTGAGCAGGAAGTAGACGCTCATGGTCACGGCGAGGCCGATGAGGCCGTAGCGCAGGAAGACCGCGATTTTCAGAGGGAGGTAGAGCGTGTAGACGAGGGCGGAAACCTTCGTCGGCGTCTTCGTGTCCCCCATCGCGTAGAAGGCGCCCGACGCCACCTGACCAGAGACGCCGCCGGCGAACGCCCCGGCGAGGGCGAGCAGGACCAGCCAGAGCGTGTAGACGTTCTCGGCCGTCACGCCCGCGTGGCCGATGACGAGCCGGAGCGCGTGGGGCCCGAAGGCCAGCAGCAGCGACACCCCCAGCGCCGAGAGGAGCGCAATCACCAGGAGCCTCGCGCGGTACGCGCGGCGGTAGCTGCGCCACTCGCCCGCGTCGGCCTCGACGGCCAGCCTCGGCGCCAGCGGCGCCACCATCGCCTTGCTCGTCACGAGGATGGCGTTGGCGTAGACCTGCTGCGCGACGTAGAGCAGCGAGAGGCTCCCGGCCCCGCCCAGCGAGGCGAGGAAGCGGTCGAGCAGCGGCTCGGCGCGCAGGTACGCCTGCCCCGGCAGTAAAGGCTTGAAGAGCCGCCACGCGTCCCGCGCCGCGGGCGAGGGCCACGCCGGCCGCCGCCAGCGCCCGAGCACGGGCAGCAGGAAGGCCAGCTTGAGGCAGTTGTAGAAGACCGTGTTCCAGGCCGCGGCCATGATGCCGAAGCGCGGCAGCGCGCAGACCAGAAAGAGCAGCCCCGCGAGGTTCGCCAGCACGCCCGAGAGTTCGACCCACACGAACCGCCTGCGCGCGTGGTGCGCCGCCCAGAGCGTGACGATGCCCGCGTTGAGCACCATGCTCACGATTTGAATCTTGGTCAGGGCGACGGTCAAACTCTTGCCCTCGGCCGAGAAGCCGGGGACGAGCAGCGGCGCCCAGACGCCGCACGTGGCGTAGAGGCAGGCGCCTATCAGGCCGAAGAGCCCCGTGGTCAGCAGGAAGAAGACCCACGCGTCCTCCCGCTGGCTCCGGGCGCCCCTGGTCGCGAGCAGCGGCGCGAGGACGGGCGGCAGCATGGCGCTCAGCAGCAGGAAGGCGAACTGCGGCAGCGCGCCCGAGGCGAAGAAGGCGTCGGTCTCGGCGTTGAGCCCCGTGCTCGCCACGATGTACCACGCCGACAGGACGGCCAGCGCCGCGTTGCAGGTCGCCAGCGCGCCCAGGTTGAGCCCCTGCCTGAAAAAGTGGAAGGGCGCGGGCGCGCGCCGCGACTCGCGCCGCACGGCGTGTCTGAGCCTCACGTACGCCCCGAATTTGTCGCCCGCTTCCATCGCTTACTCGCCCGCGCGGCGCCGCCTCACGCGGCCTCGCTGTCCGAGACCTGCGCCGCGGGGCGCGCGTCGTGCGCCCCGCCGAGCAGCCCGAGGTAGAGTTGTTCGTAGAGGCGCGCGGTCGCCCCGACGGGCCGCCCCGCGGCGCGCGCCCGCGCGGCGCGCGCCCGCCCGCCGTCGCCTGACGTCAGCGTCGCTTTGAGTTCGGCCGCCGCCCGCGCCGCGTCGTCCGGGTGCGCGAAGCGCGCGCTCCGCTCGTCCAGCAACTCCCTGTGCGCCGGTATGTCCGAGACGACGAGGGGGCAGCCGCAGGCCATCGCTTCGAGCACGACGTTGGGGCAGCCCTCGAACCTGCTCAGCGAGACGAACGCGTCGGCGCGCCTCATCAGCTCCCAGAGGTTGTCCACGTAGCCCTTGAAGACGACGCGGTGGGCGATGCCCAGTTCGCGCGCCATCCGCTCCAGCCGCGGGCGCGTGGGGCCGTCCCCGCACATGACGGCCACGAACGGCTCTTCGGGGGCGAGGCGGGCCAGCGCGGCCAGCACGCCCTCGACGTTCTTCCCCTCGTCCATGCGCCCCGCGTAGAGCACGACTTTCTCTTCACGCCCGAGCGCGGGCCCCGCCTCGGGGGCGGGCGCCCCGCCCGCCGCTATCTCGTCGAAGGGCACCGCGTTCGGGATGACGTAGAGCGGCGGGGTGCCCTTCGCGGAGCGCCAGTAGGCGTCGCCGCCCGCGGAGTTCGACACGACGGCGTCCGCCATCCGCGCCAGCGAAAGGCGCGCCCTGTGCCTCAGGCCCGAGGCGTACAGCGGGGCGGAACTCGACTCCCTCAGGACCCAGCGCGTGCGCGTCAGCAGCGCCGCCGCGCCGCCCATGATGTCCGCCGGCGTCAGGATGGTCTGGACCACGTCGGGCCGCAGCCTCCTCAACAGCCTGAGCAGCCTGTAGAAGATGACGGGGTCGCGGTGGCCCGCGCCGCCGAGGCGGTGCCACTCCACCCCGGCCGCCCTCATCCGCGCGAGGTTCACGCCGCCCCGCGAAGAGGCGACGTGAACCTCGTGCCCCCACGCGGACAACTCGGCGGCGAGGTAAGACAACTGTCTCTCGGCCCCGCCGTGCCCGAGGGTGGGGATGGCGTAGAGAATTCTCATAGCGAGCGCGAGCCTCGGCGCGGCGCCGGTCGTGCGAGCCCCTCCGCGACGCCGCCGAGGCGTGCGGGCGAAGGGGCCGTCGCCGCGCGGCGGCCGGACTTAGTATGTTGATTCAGGCGACGGATGGCTCGGCCCTCCTCCGAAACATTTCGAACACGCCGGCCCTCACGCGCGGGGCGAGCGCCGCCGCCGCGCCGGCCGCCGCCACCCCCGCGGCGCACAGGCACGCGAGCGCCCCCGCGCGCGACAGCCCCTGCGGCGTCAGCCAGCGCGCGGCCGCGCCGGCGCAGAGCGCGCCCGCGAGCGGCGGCAGCACGTCCTCGAAGAGCCAGCGCCCCCGTCCCTCCTTCAGAAAACGCCGCCGCGCCGGCGGGAGCGTCAACAGATAGCCGACGTTGAGCAGCACCCAGACCAGCGCCGCCCCGGGCGCGCCGTAGGCCCGCGCCAGCAGGACGTTGAGCGGGACGACGGCGAGCAGCAGCAGGACGTTCGTCCTTAAGATGACGCGCCACCAGCCGTGCGCGACCTGTAGGTAGTAGGGCGCCTGAATCAGCCCGTACAGCAGCATCCCCGAAACCAGCAGCGTGAGGACGAGCCCCCCCTGCTCGGCCGCCTCCCGGTCGCCCGTCCACGCCCAGAGCAGTTCGCGCGGGAAGAGCGCCGCCACGACCGCCGCCGGGGCGAGCAGCACCGACATCAACTGGCTCCCACGGTGATAGACCTCCGAGAGCCCGCCCGCGTCGCCGCGCGCGACCATCCCGGCCAACTGCGGGAAGACCGCGCCGTCCACCGAAACGATGACGGCGTACATGCCGCCCGCCACGCCCTGCGCCAGCATGTAGTAGCCGAACGCCTCCAGCGGCAGCACGGCGCTGAGGACTATCTTGTCCCCTTGCAGCAGCCCCATGGTCACGACGGCGTTCGCCGCGTAGGCGGCGCCGAAGCGCCACACGCCACGAATCAGCTCGAACCGGAAGCCGCCGCCGCCGCGCCCGCCCGCCGCCGGCAGGCAGCGCCAGAGCAGGAGCGCGGCCGCGCCCGTCGAGGCGGCCCCCGCCACGATTTGCGCGGCGAAGAACGTCCGGGGCTCGGGCGCGATGAGCCGCAGCGCCAGCAGCGTCCCGGCCGCGCGCAGAGTGGTCGCGGCGGCTGCCGTCGCGTTGAAGAGCGGCTGCCTCTGGAGCCCCAGCAGCCCGCCCTGGTAGAAGCCGAGAGGGAACTGGAAGGCCATCGCCGCCGCCATCATCCTGACGCACGTCGTCACCGCCTCGGCCGAAAGCGTCTGCGGCCTCACCCAGTGGCGCGCGAGGGCGGGGGCCAGCGCGAAGACCGTGACCCCGACGAGCAGCGCCATGAGCCAGTAGACGGCCTGGAGCGTGTAGACGAGGTCGCGCTGCGTACGCGCCTCGCCGCCCCGCGCGTCGAGGCGCGCGAGTTCCCGGCTGACCGTCGCGCCGATGCCGAGGTCGAGGACGACGAAGACGCTTTGCAGCGTGACGAAGAGGCCGACCAGCCCGTAGCTTTCCGCCCCCAGCAGTTTGAGGTAGGCGGGGACGCACAGCAGCCCCACGGCGGCCGACCACGCGGCCCCGAACAGGTTCGCTAACGTGTTCCTTTCGAGTCTGCCCACTGCCCGTCACGCGCGCCCGCGGCGGCGCGGCTACTCCTCCGCCTCGGCGACCACGACCACCCCCTCGGCCATGTCAATGTTCAACGTTATACTTGAGACGCGGGCCAGCCGGAGCCCTTTCCAGATGGCGTAGCGGTCGTCCACCCCGACGACCCTCATGTCCCACTCCTCGGCCTTCTCTTCCGGGCTGAAACGAATCTCGACGGAGGCGCCGTCGGCCAGCTCGTTGGCGCCGCCGCCCAGGATGTTCTCCTCCCACCCCCCCGATGCGCTCGGCGAGATGTAGACCCCGCGCAACGCCGTGCCCGTGTAGTTGGTGAGCGTGAAGCCGAACCCGCCCGCGCTCTCTCCGGCGGGAGCCGCCGCGCCGGCCGCGCCCGCCCCCGGAGTCGTCGAAGCCGCGCCGCCCGGGCCGGCCTTCGGCGAGCAGGCGCAGGCCGCGGCGACCAGACACGCCAGCGCGACGCAGGCCGCCGCCCGCCCCCCCCTCACACTCTCTCGCCTCAAGCCCACTCCCCTGAACACCCCCCGCGCTCGCGCCGCTCGCGGGCGCGCACGCGCGCCTTGTACTAACCGGCCTGCGCGGCCCCCGCGCGTCGAGCCGCCCCCCGCCACGCGAGAAGGCTCTCAAAACCCTTCGCGCCGAGGACTATCAACAGCACCCAGAACGTGTAACGGAACCTGAAGAGGGCGCCGACGTTCGGGATGACCAGCCCGAGCCCCGTCACCCCGAACACGGTCACGCCCAGCAGCAGCCACGCGGCGAGCCTCCGCGGCGGCAGGAGGGCGGCGGCGAGCGCCAGCAACTCGACCAGGTAGATGGCCAGCGTCTCCACGCCGGACAACAGCTTCCCCGCGCCACCCACGCGCCTGCCCGCGCCCGCCCACATGTTAGGGAAGGGCGCCCACCAACCTATCTGGAAGGCGCGCGGCAGGTAAAGCAGCAGCGACCTGAGGTCGTCGAAGCGCACGTCGCGGTCAATGCCCGAGCCGGCCTGCGAGTAGAACGCGCTGAACCTGTAGCGGACGCTGCCGACCCTTCTGGCCAACCTGTCGGCCCGCGCCATTAGCCGCCCGGCGGGGCCCTGCGCCTTACGCGCTTCGGCCGTCGCGCTCGCGCGGTAGGTGAGGGCCGAAGCCATCAACTCCCCCTTGAACACCTCCGTCTTCGGCCTGCCCCCGCCGTCCGAAGGATAGTGTTTGAACTTCTGTGCGGGCGGGGGGCTGAACAGCAGCAGGAGCGAGGCGGCCGCGCCCGACGCCAGAATCAAAGCGGGCGGCGCCATGTTCCAGTAGAGCAGACGCCTTTCGGCTATCTGGCGGGCTATCAGCAGCCCGGCCCCTGCGAGCACGAGCGCGAGGATGACGACGGCGAAATTCAGGCGGATGAGCAGCAGCAGCAGGGTGGTGAGGCCTATCAGCGCGGCCGCGCCGGCGGCGGCGGCCGGGCCGTAAGTCCTCGTCAGCCACGTCGTCACGCACAGCACGAGCGCGAGCGCCCCCGCGATGAACAGCGGGTCTTTGAGCAGTTGCAGCGTGTGCAGCAGGAAGGTCGGCCACAGCGCGACGGCCGCGGCGGCGAACAGACCGGCGCGCGGGCCGCCCACCTCGCGCCCGAGCGCGAGCGTCAGCCCGACGACGGCCAGGTAGCAGAGGAGGTTGAAAGGCTCCGCGCTCAACGTGCCGTAGCCCGAGAGCGGCCCGACGACCGCGAACAGAACCGAGAGCAGTCTGACGTGCACGGGCTGCGGCTCGGCCGCCCAACGGGCGACCCCCTCCCGCTTCAGGACACCGGCCAGCCGCACGGCCCCCCTTTGATACTCGTAGCTGTCAAAGGCGAAGGAGCCCATGATGCCGTCGCGGTCTACCAACCCCGGCGCGACCTGCGCCCGCCCCGCAAAGTACAGCCCGAACGCCAGCGCCACGTGCAGCACGGCCGCGGCCGCCAGCAGCCGCCGGCCGGTCAGCGGGCGCGCCGACACGCGCCGCCAGAATGACGGCGGGGCGCCGTCGCCGCCGCTGTTGTTCGTCTTCGCCATCCAGACTCTCTTAGACAGTCCCCGCCCCGCGCCCCCGGCCGCGGCGGGCGGCCTGGGCCTGCGCCCGCGCGCGGACGAACTCCTTGAACCCTTCCAGGATGGCGTCGCCCGACGACGCGTCCGCGGGCGGCGCGATGACCCCCGCCACGACCGAGCGCCCCTCGGCGTGCGCCTCGGTAAAGAGCACCCGCGCCCCGCACCGCGCGGCCACGTGCAGCAGGGCGGGGGCGACGATGACGCGGCCGCCGGCCGTGTCGAACTCGACCGTCCTCTCCCCGTGGTGCTCGGCCCTGTCGGGCATCGCGCAGACCAGCCCGCCGCGGCGCAGCCTGCCGCGGGCTTTGACGAGGAAGGTGGGCGACGGCTGTATGGTTCGCGCCGTCGCCGTCGTCCCGGCGACGCGCATCCCGGGGTCGGGGCTGACGACGACGGGGTCGAGGCCGCGGTCGTGAAAGAGGCGAATCATCAGGAGCGTGAGCGCGGCGTGCGGCCCGACCACGAGCACCCCCCGGCCGGCCGCGAGCGCCCGCTCCAACTCTTCAAAGCCGTTCACGCGCACCGCCGGGTCGAACCGCGCGCCGTTCCTCGTCAGCGCGTTGAGCATGAAGTGGAGGGCTATCTCCCTCGGGCCGTCGAAGCCTTTGACCTCCTGCTCCCTGTAGGCGCTCGTCAGGCGCAGCAGGGCGGCGACCGCGCCCGCCATCCTCACGGCCGCGCCGAAGCGTCGGCGGCGCGGCGCGAGGCGCATCGCCGCGGCGAAACAGAACTCGGCCGCGCGAACCGGAAGCCGCCCCCGGCCCGGGGCGGCGACCGCCCCGGGCCGGGGCCCTTCGGCCCGCGCGTACGCGCCTGACTTAATCGTCGAGCCGACCAAGCGGAAACTCCGGCGGTTGATGAAGGGCGGGCAATCGCCCGCGCGAACCGCCGCCCGCACGGGCGCGGGCGCGCGGCGCTCAAAGGCCACTGACACACGAGAAGCGCCCAAAGTCTCAGCTTCCGGCGGCGCGCGGCCCTGGACGTTTGCGTGATGTTTGTGAGGCGGCCCCCGCCCGGATGGCGGGGCGGGCGATGGACGATGTCATACAAACATTCGTCGGACTCGCCCGGCGTCCGGCGCGATGTCCGCGCGGCCGGTCGGATGAAGGAACTGACGAGGGCCGCACGGGCAAGAACTCCACCTTCTTCACTATCCTGTTTTTCTGTACGTCAGGCCGGACAGTATAACATCTTCTCCCGGCCGGGCGCCTAACCGCACGCCCGGCGCCGCCGGCCGCCGTCGCGTCGCGCGCGGTCGCCCCGCGTGAATGACGAAGCCGCCCGCTCAGCCCGTGTTCCGCAAGCCGGCCGAGATGCCGTTGATGGTGGAGGCGAGCGCGTAGTCAAGCTCTTCCGACTCCTGCCCGGCGCGCTTGCGCCTCAGCAGCTCTATCTGGACGAGGCTCATCGGGTCCACGTAAGGGTTGCGCAGCTCGATGGAGCGGGCGAGCACGGGGTTGTGCTCCAGCAGGCGCGTCTGCCCGCTCACGCGCAGGACGGCGCGCCGCGTGCGCTCGAACTCCTCCGCTATCATCCCGAACACGCGCCCGCGCAGCGCCTCGTCGCCCACGAGCCCCGCGTACCTGCGCGCGATTGAGAGGTCGGCCTTCGCCATCCCCGTCTCGACGTCGCCCACGAGGTTCATGAAGAGCGGCAGGTCGCGCGTCATCTCCTTCAACAACCCGTCGCCCGCGCGCTCGGACGAGAATTTTTCGAGCGCGTGCCCGACGCCGAACCACGCGGGCAGGACGTGACGGCTCTGCATCCACCCGAAGACCCAGGGGATGGCGCGCAGGTCTTCGAGCCCGCGCGTCTGCGCGGAGCGCCGCGCCGGGCGCGAGCCAATTTTCGCCAGGTCGAATTCGAGGACGGGCGTCGCCTCCTCGAAGTAGGGCAGGATGTCCGGGTTCTCGGCGACGTTGCGGCGGTAGAACTCGAAGGCCGCGCCCGACATCCACTCCAGCGCCTCCTCCCACTCCGCGCGCCAGGGGGCGCCGCCGGGCCGCGCCAGCGCCTCCAGCGCCGCCGCCACCATCAGCTCAAGGTTCCGCTCGGCCAGCACCGGCTCGGCGTACTTCCAGTTGAGCACCTCGCCCTGCTCGGTGATTTTGAGCGAGCCCTCGAAGGCGCCGGCCGGCTGCGCGACGATGGAGTGGTGCGTGGGCCCGCCGCCGCGCCCGACCGTCCCGCCGCGCCCGTGAAAGAGCTGTAGACGCACGCCGCACTCGCGCGCCGTCGCGTGCAGCGCGCGGTGCGCCTTGAAGATTTCCCAGGTGCTCGTCAGCATCCCCCCGTCCTTGTTCGAGTCCGAGTAGCCGAGCATCACCTCCTGCCGCCGGCCCCACGAGTCGAGGTAGGGCGCGTACTCCCGGGAACTCCACAGGTCGCGGCAGACGCGGGGCGAGTTGCGCAGGTCTTCGATGGACTCGAAGAGCGGGACGGGCATCAGGCCGGGGTCGTCGCGGCGCGCGTCTGCGGCGACGCGCACGCCGCACGTCTCGGCGAGCCAGACGAGCCTCAGCACGTCGGCCGCGCCGCGCGCCCCGCTGATGACGTGGCTGCGGACGGACTCGGGCGGGAACTCGCGCTTCAGCTCGGCCACCGCGCGCAGGGCGTCGAGCGTCGCGGCCGTCTCTGCCGAAGGCCCCTGCGGGAGCGCCGCCGCGCCCGCTTCGTCGCCCGGCGCGCGGGCGGCGTCGTCGTCCGCTATCAGCGCGCCGCGCGCCAACTCCTCGGCCGCGAGGGCGTGGACGCGCGCGTGCTGGCGCACGTCGAGCGTGTGCAGGTGGAAGCCGAACGTGCGGGCCTGCCGGAGCAGCGGGTCAACCAGTTGGCGCGCGAGCCGCGCGGCCCCGCCCCCGGCGAGGCTCTCGCGCAGCAGCCCGAGGTCGGCCGCGAACGCGCCGGCGTCAGGGTAAGCCTCCGACTCGGAGCAGTCTTCGGAGTCGCGGCCGCCGCGCGCGGCGCGCAGCCGCCGCAGGACGAACGAGAGGAAGCGGCGGTGGACTTCGTCGTCGGCGTGTGGCGCGGCGGCGGCGGCGCGCGCGTGCGGCAGCGCGCGCTCGTACTCTTCGAGCGCCGCGACCAGCCCGCCCGAGACGCGCGCCTGCCTGCCCGACGTGCTCAGGCGCTCGTGCAGCTCGCCGACGGCCGCGAGGTAGAAGTCGAGCACGGTCGCGCGCGCCATCCGCAGCGCGTCGCGCGTGCAGCCGGGGGTGACGAAGGGGTTGCCGTCGCGGTCGCCGCCTATCCACGAGCCGAAGCGCAGCACCCGCGGCAGCTCCGCCGCCTCCGGCCGGCGCCCGTAGGCTTCGCCGAAGGCGTCGGCCATCTCCTCGTAGACCTCGGGCACGGTCTCGATGAGGGCGGCCGGGTAGTAGTCGAGCCCCATCTTAATCTCGTCGCGCACGGTCGGCTGGCGGCGGCGCACCTCGGCCGTCTGCCACAGCGCCGTTATCTCGGCCGCGATGCGCCCGGCCGCCTCGCGCGCGCGCCGGCCGGAGAGCGGCAGCCAGTCGAGGCGCTCCAGCTCGGCGGCGATGCGCGCGCGCTTGGACAGGACGGTGCGGCGCGCGACCTCCGTGGGGTGCGCCGTGAAGACCGGCACGACCTCGACGAGGCCGAGCAGCCGCAGCGCCTCTTCGGCGTCCGCGCCCGCCTCGCGCACGCGCCGGAGCGTGCCGCGGAACGTGCCCGCCTGCGGCTCGGCGCCGCTCACCTCGGCCGCCCTGCGCCTGCGCTTGCGGTGGTTCGTCTCCGCGAGGTTGGTCAGCTCGAAGTAGATGCTGAAAGCCTTCGTCAGCCGGTACGCCTCGCCGAGCGTCGCGCGGCCGACGACCGACTCGGCGCGCCCCATCAGGCGCTCGCGCTCGGCCGGGTCGGACGCCTCGCGCTGCGCGGACGTGAGGCTGCGCAGCTCCTCGACGGCGTCGAACAGGGAAGCCCCGGCCTGCTCCTTCAGCACCGCGCCCAGCAGCCGCCCGAGCGAGCGCACGTCGCGTTTGAGCGGCGTGACCTTCTCGTCGCCGCCCGAGGTCAGCTCCGCCAGCCGCACGCCCTGTTCCTCGACCTCCCACAGTTGCTCGTCGTCGCCCACCTGTCGCCCCCTCTCGTTTGTCCGCGCCTCTCTTCTATTATGCCCGCTCGCGCGCGAACACGCAGGGCCGGAGCCGGCGCCCCCGGCGCCCGAACCGGAAGAATTGACGCCGGACGCGAAGACGCGGCTGGAAACTTATCGCTTCCAGCCGCGTCCCCGTCGTGGTTAATGCCCCTTCGCCGCGCCGCCGCGGCTCAAGCCTTCGCCTCCGCCATCAGCAGCCCTTCCAGCCAGCCGCGCACGCTCGCGAGGTGCTTCTCCTCGCTCGCGAGCGCGCCGCGAAACTCCTGCGCAAGCTCCTCGTGGCCGAGCCCGTCGGCGAGGTTGATGAGCATCTGCCAGCCGTCGTTGTCGGTCAGCTCGGCGGTCAGTATCGCCTGGAGGCACTGCGGGAGCGTCGTCCTCGGGTCGGTCAAGACCTGTAGGAGCCCCAGCGACGAGACCATCACGGTGTCCGCGCACGGGCTCATGACGGTCGGGTCGCCGCCGAGCGACGTGACGGCCCGGCGGACGAGGAGGAAGTGTCGCAGTTCGTCCTTGCGAATCTCGTCGAGCTGCGCGAGCGTGGGCCCGGGCGCGCCCTCGCCCAGCACCAGGCACTTGCCGATGAGCGCTTCGTAGAGGCGCGTGCCCGTCCGCTCGAAGGCCAGCCGCTCGCTCAGCTTGTCCATCAGCGTCGCCACGCCGGTCGTCGCGCCGACGAGCTGCGCCGCGCCCTCCACCACGCCCTGCAGCGAGATGGGCGGCGGCGGCAGCGAGCCGACCTCGTAGCCCTCGCGCACGTACTCGCCGCGGCGCAGCAGTATCTGCTCCGGCCCGCCCTCGGAACTCGGCGCGGCGGCGGCCGCGCCCTCCGCCATTTTGGGGCCCATCACCGGCGCTATCACCATCCCCGTCCGGTTCATGCCCCCGCCCTCCTGCGCGCTCTTTGTCCTCACGCTACTCATCGCTCAAGCTCCTTTCTTCATCGCGGCCTCGCCCGCGGTCAGCTCCGTCCCGGGCATCCACCTGTAGCCCGCGGCCACCGTCTCGGTCGGCGAGCCTTCCGAGTTCAACTGCGCGCGGTAGGCGAGCGACCGCTCCGGCTCCTCGTCCCTGTTGACGAACTGCGTCCCCGAGGCGCGCAGGTCAACCTCGGCGGCGAGCGTCTCGCGGACGAACTCGCGGTGGCTCTTGAACTCGATGGGCTCGGGCAGCTCCGCGGGCAGCACCTCGGCCGGGTCGCGGTTCTCGACCTGCTTGAACAGCTCCATGACGAAGTGGAGTTGGCCCAGCTCGTAGTCCAGGAAGCGCTCCCAGACCGCCCTGACGCGCGGGTTCGTCTCCTGTCGCGCGCAGCCCATGTAGTTGTAGACCTCCATCGCCTCGTGCATGAGCCACTTCTCCATCCACGTCTCGGAGGCGTCAATGATGGACTCGTACTGCGTCGTGTGCTGCTCCTCGATGGAGGCTATCTCGGCGTAGAGCTGGCGCGCGACGGGGTCGGCGAACAGCGGGCCGATGTTCATGTAGTAGTTGTGCGTCTGCTGCTCGCTCGCCATGATGGTCGCGGCGTGGAGCTTGGTGAGCGGGTCGGCCTTCCGCTTGTCGTAGTACTCGCGCAGGTCGTCGGCCGGGTCGCGGTGCTCGACCGCGGTGGGCCGGCCCGGCATGATGTCCGAGTAGCTCTGGATGATGTTGTTGGCGTCGCCGCCCGCGACGCGGTCGTAGAGCGCCGAGAACCTGTAAAGGTGGTCGAAGTCTTCGAGCAGGCCGAAGCGGTAGACCTGCGCCATGTACTCGTCCGGCTCGCGCAGAGCCACGCTGGCCGTGACCTCGATGGCGACCTGCTCGTAGGCGAGCGTCGTCTCGATGGGCGACAGGTCGGCGGGCAGCAGCCAGTTGACCAGCGTCGCCTGGTGCTGCTCGACGCGGCGCACGCGCGCCAGGGGCAACTGTAAATCCCTGTTCATGCGCGCGCAGGCGTGGCTGAAGCGGTTGGCCTCGACCTCCAGCCCGTTCATCAGGATGATGCGGACGCGCGTGAACGCGTCGTCGTCGAGTTTGCTGGTGGGTGCCTGCACCATGTCCCGCCACGTGAACTGCTGTTTTTCGAGCGGGACGCCCCGCTCCTTAAAAATGTCCAGACCCATTGCTTGCTCCTCTCTGCTGCCGTCCCCACTGGTTGATAAAAATGACTAAGCCGGCGCGCCCGCCCACGGCCCCGCGGCCCCGGGATTTCGGCGCGGGCGGCCGAAGTGCTCCATCAACGCGAACGGAGGGTTGTGCAGGGCGTTCTAATCAGGGGCGCGGGCGCCGTTGCGACGAGGCGCAGGGTCGCGGCGAGATGACGGTGACGCACTATCAGGTTCCCCCTTGTTCGCGAGAAGACTCTGGACGCCGTCCCCGACTCTCCGGCCGCGCGGGGCGGCCCGCGGGGGAGTCTGGGGCGAAGAACTTTTATTCGCGGCTGACCACACGGACTCCGGGCGTCATTCCCTCATGACGTGCGGGCGTGAAACGGATTGAAGACCTCATTCTGGGTTCCGCGCCACCCGCGGTCTGTACACATTCGGACGCCGCGGCGCGCGGAACACATTCGTTAATCATTCTCAAGCGGGGGAAGAACTTTGCGCGCTTTTCGCGCCGGCGGCGGTCGCCCTTCGGGGACGACGGCCGCGGGCCGCGCTCGGAGCCGGCCGCGCCCGGCCGCGCGGGTCCCGGGCGCGGCCCCGACCCGCGCGAACCACTCTGTGACCGCTTCAGACATCTAAGAGAAGGTAATCAGGCGTCACGAGCGGGGCGGCGTTCCCTGCGCCCGCGCGTGGCGAATGTCAGAAGGTGTTCTGTCTCAAGGGGGATTTATGAGTTCGTTCAAAGTTTCCGCCGGCCGCCTCCCGGGGCCGGCCGCATTTAAAAGTTTTCTGGCGGCGTCGGCCCTCGCGCTCTCTCTGGGGGGCGTGGGCGAGAGCCGCGCGAGCGCCCCGGCCGAGCCGGCGGCGACGCAAGACGTGACGGCCGGCGCCCAAGGCCCGGCCGTGACCTCTTACGCCGGGGTCGTGAAGCGCGTCGCCCCGGCCGTCGTGACCATCAACGCGCAGCGGCGCGCGTCCGCACGCCAGGAGTCTCCGTTCGGCGACAACCCGCTCCTCGAAGAGTTCTTCGGGAGGCGCGAGCGGCAGCAGCCGCGGCGGCCGCGGCCGGAGCGCCGCGCCACCGCGCTCGGCTCGGGCGTCATCGTCAGCGCCGACGGCTACATCCTGACGAACCACCACGTCGTCGAGGGCGCCGAGCAGATTAAGGTCGAGCTGAACGACGGCCGCACGCTCGACGCGCAGGTCGTCGGCTCGGACGAGCCGAGCGACCTGGCCGTCCTCAAGGTCAAGGGCGGAAACCTGCCCACGCTCCGCCTCGGCGACTCCGACAAGGTCGAGGTCGGCGACGTGGTGCTCGCCGTCGGCAACCCGCTCGGCATCGGGCAGACGGTGACGACCGGCATCATCAGCGCCAAGGGGCGGCAGACGGGCGCGGGCGACGGCAGCTTCGAGGACTTCTTACAGACCGACGCCCCGATTAATCAGGGCAACTCGGGCGGCGCGCTCGTCAACACCTCGGGCGAGCTGATAGGCATCAACTCGCAGATACTGTCGCGGTCGGGCGGCTCTATCGGCATCGGCTTCGCCATCCCTTCGAACATGGCGGGCGACGTCATGGGGCAGTTGGTCAGGTCGGGCGAGGTGCGGCGCGGCCAGCTCGGCGTCGTCGTGCAGAAGGTGACGAGCGACATGGCCGACAGCCTCGGGCTCGGCGGCGCGCGCGGCGTCATCGTCAGCCAGGTGCAGCCCGGCAGCGCGGCCGAGAGGGCCGGCCTCAGGCGGGGCGACGTCATCACCGCGCTGAACGGCGCGGCCGTCAACGACCCGAACGCCTTCCGCAACCGCGTCGCGGGCGTCCAGCCCGGGACGGAGGCGCGCCTCGACCTCGTGCGCGAAGGGCGCGAGACGCAGGCGCGCGCCGTGCTCGGCGAGTTCAAGTTCGAGAAGGCGAGGGCCGAAGTCGAGGACGAGCCCGCGCAGGCGCCCGCGAAGGGCGACACGGGCAAGCTCGGCCTCGGCGTCGAGCCCGTGACCCCTCAGGCGTCGGGGCGGTTCGGCCTGCCGGCCGCGACGCGCGGGCTGGTCGTGACGCAGGTTGACGCGGACGGCCCGGCGGCGGACGCCGGCCTTGAGCGCGGCGACGTGATCGTCGAGGTCAACCAGCGCGCCGTCGGCACGGCCGCCGAGCTGAAGGCCGCCGTCGAGCGCACGGGCTCGCGCCCCGCGCTGCTGCTGGTCAACCGCCGCGGCTCGGACGTCTACATGACCGTCACGCCGCGGCAGTAAGCCCGGCGCGCGCGGAACGCTCGGCGCCGACCGGCGCCGCTTAATTCGGAAGGGGGCGGGGCTGAAAGGCCCCGCCCCCTTCTTCTTTCGTGACCCGCGCGGCCCGCCGCCGCCGGCCGTTCATCAACCGCCCACCCACACGTCGCGGGACGCCGGAAAACATCACGCGCGACCAGAGCGGCGACACAAATACCGAATTTTCTTATAGTTACAATAAATCAAAAAAGTTCTTGACTTATTAGGAGAGAAGCGTATTTTAAATGGGCCTTACAGCATTTCCAAGGAACAAAGCCCACTACAGGAGAAGCGTCATGCCGACCGTAGAAAGTCGAACAAGGGAAGCCGGACAAGCGGGGGAATCCCCCGAGACGCAGACGCGCGAGGAGACTTCGCCGGGCGTGAGCGGCCGTGCGCCCGCGCCGGCGGCGCGCGGGGGCTCGCGCTCCCGCGCCATCAGAAAGGTGAAACTGGCCCTGGTCCTGGCGACCGCGGCGCTGATGCTTTTCACGCTCGTGAGGTCCGGCGACGCCCACCGCGAGGGCGGCGCGCAGGACGGCGGCGTGAGCAGCGAGGCGGTCGGGGACGGGCCGCTGACGGCTGAGGCTCAAAAGAGGCTGGTCGAGGAGGGGAAGCAGATTTTCCGCTTCGACACCTTCGGCGACGAAATCTTCTGGGGCGGCGCGCTCAAGCTCCACGACGCCATCCAGGGCTCGAAGTTCGGCGGCGTCGGCGCGGGCGTCAGCCCGAGGACGGCGCTCGCCGTCGGCCTGAAGGTTGACATGGAGGCGCTGCCGCCCGCGCTCGTCGAGCAGATAAAGGCGGGGCAGGTTGACCTGGACGACCCGGCGACCACGCTGGCCCTCATCAAGCTCGACGCCGTACTCGGCGTGAAGGGGCAGTTCAACCAGGACGGCAGCATGAAGACGATGGGCATCAGTTGCGCCCTCTGCCACTCGACCGTGGACGACGCCTTCGCGCCGGGCATCGGCCGCCGCGTGGACGGCTGGGCCAACCGCGATCTGGACGTCGGGACCATCATCTCGCTGGCGCCCGACCTGACCGTCGTGCAGAACCTGCTCGGCGTAGACCGCCCCACCCTGAACACCGTCCTGCGGAGCTGGGGGCCGGGCGAGTTCGACGCCGAGGTCTTCCTCGACGGCAAGGCGTTCCGCCCCGACGGCAAGCCGGCCTCGACGCTCATCCCCCCGGCCTTCGGCCTGTCGGGCATCAACCTCCACACGTGGACCGGGTGGGGGAGCGTGCCGCAGTGGAACGCCTTCGTGGCCAACCTGGAGATGCACGGGGTCGGCAATTTCGACGACGAGAGGCTGAACGACCCGGTCAAGTTCCCCATCGCGGCCAAGAACGGCTTCGCGCACATCCGCAACGAAGTTGACCTGATAACGCCGAAGCTGCCGGCGCTGCACGCCTACCAGCTCTCGATCGACGCGCCCTCGCCGCCGGCGGGCAGCTTCGACGAGGTGGCGGCGAAGAAGGGCAAGGAGCTGTTCAGTAACAAGGCCGGTTGCGCCACCTGCCACACGCCGCCGCTCTACACCGAGTCGGGCTGGAACATGCACACGGGCGCCGAGATAGGCATTGACGAGTTCCAGGCGATGCGCTCGCCCGACGAGCGCTACCGCACGGCGCCGCTCAACGGGCTGTGGACACACCAGAAGGGCGGCTTCTACCACGACGGCCGCTTCGCCACGCTGCTCGACGTGGTCAACCACTACGACGGCCACTTCAAGCTCGGGCTGACCGGGCAGGAGAAGGGGCAGCTGGTCGAGTTCATGAAGTCGCTGCCGTCGCCGACGACGGCCGTGGACGTCAACGACGCGACGGACTTCGTCACGCAGCACTACCGAGACTTCCTCGGCCGCGAGCCCGACCCGGCGGGGCTCAACTTCTGGACGAACGAGATAGAGTCGTGCGGCGCCGACGCCCAGTGCCGCGAGGTCAAGCGCGTCAACGTCTCGGCGGCCTTCTTCCTGTCAATCGAATTCCAGGAGACGGGCTACCTCGCCTACAAGACGTACAAGGCCGCGTTCGGCAACATCCCCGGCGCGCCCGTGCCCCTGACGTTCGGCGAGTTCCTGCCCGACAAGCAGATGATAAGCAGCGGCGTCATCGTCGGCCAGGCCGACGCCGCGATGCGGCTCGAGCAGAACAAGGTGGCCTACTTCGACGCCTTCGTCCGGCGCGAGCGCTTCACCACGGCCTACCCGACGTCGCTCACGCCCGAGCAGTTCGTGGACGCGATGAACGTCAACACGGGCGGCGCGCTGACGCCCGCGGAGAGGCAGGCGGCCGTGGGCGAGTTCGGGGGCGCGGCCAGCACGGACGACGTGGGGGCGCGCGCTCGCGCGCTGAGGCGCGTGGTCGAGAACGCCGAGTTCTCGCGCCGCGAGAGGAACCGCGCCTTCGTGCTGATGGAGTACTTCGGCTACCTGCGCCGCAACCCGAACGAGCCGCCCGAGCCCACGCTCGACTACAAGGGCTACAACTTCTGGCTGGGCAAGCTGGAAGAGTTCGGCGGCGACTTCGTCCGCGCCGAGATGGTCAAAGCCTTCATCACCTCGGACGAGTACCTGCGCCGGTTCGGCATGTAGGCCGGGGGCGCCCCGCAGTACCGGAAGACAGACACCAACTTATCGGAGGAACTCATGAGGAGTAAACACACACTCACAACCGGCCTCGCGTCAGCCCTCGTCATCGCGTCGGCCCTGATTTTCGGGGCCGCCCCCTCGGCGGCCACGCGCGGGCGCGCCCTTCACAGCCCGCACGCGGCGCCGCCGGCGGCCGTGACCGACCCGCAAATCGCCGCCATCGTCGTGGCGGCCAACACGGTGGACATCGAGGCCGGGAAGCTCGCCCAGTCGAAGACCCGGAACGCGAAGGTCAAGCAGTTCGCCGACACGATGGTCACCGACCACACGGCGGTCAACAAGGCCGCGGTCGAGCTGGTGACGAAACTCGGCGTCACCCCTGAGGAGAGCGAGACGAGCCGCGGGCTGACCGCGAGCGGCGAGCAGACGCGCGCGCGCCTGAGCGGCCTCAGCGGGAAGGAGTTCGACGCCGAGTACATCGCCAACGAGGTCGCGTACCACAGGCTCGTGATAGAGGCGGTGGACAAGACCCTGATTCCGAACGCGCAGAACGCCGAGCTGAAGGCGACGCTCGTCGGCGTCCGCCCCGCGCTGGTCGCGCACCTGGAGCACGCCGAACAGCTTCAGGCCGAGCTGGCCGGGAAGAAGCCCGGGAAAAAAGGGGCGCACAAGCATTAAAGCGCGCCCCCCGAAGCCGTAAGTCAACGGCGGCGAAGCCGTAAGCCAACGGCGGGCCCGCGGCCGGGTAACTATCCGGCGCGGGCCCGCCGCGCCCCGGGCCCTTCGCCCGCCGGGCGACGCCCCGCGGCGGGCTCTGAACGCCGCGGCCGAACGCGAAAGGCTATGTATGTTTCCGAATAGTTTCCGTCATCAACACCGGCGTCATCGGGCGTCGCGCGCCGTGCTCTCGGTCTGCGTGGCGCTGTTAATCCTCGGCGGCGTCTCGGCCGCCGCCCCCAAATCGAGAACCCACACGGTCGCCCTGCGCGGGATGAGGAACGTGCCCGGGACGCTCGTGGTGAAGGCCGGCGACACGGTCGTCTGGAGAAACGAGGACGTCGTGCCCCACACCGCCACCGACAAGGGGAAGGGCTTCGACTCGGGCAACATCGAGCCGGGCGCGTCCTGGAGCTACGTGGCGCGCAGGAAGGGCACGTACTCCTACTACTGCGCCTATCACCCCAACACGACGGGCAGGCTCGTCGTGCGCTGAACGACCGGAGGGGAAGTCATGTCACACCGTTTACGGAGAGCGGCGCTGTCGTCGGCGATTATCTGGTCGAGCCTGCTGGGCGCGGCGTGCGGCGGCGGCGAAGGCGGGGCGTCCGCCGGCCCCGCGGCCCCGAACGCCAGCCAGGCGGCGAAGCCGGCGGACGCCGCGGGCGGCGCGGCGCAGGCGAACGCGGGGACGCAGCGCATCGAAATGGGCGACGACGTGTTTCTGCCCGCCGTCCTGAACGTCCCCGCCGGCACGAAGGTGACGTGGGTCAACAAGGGCAGTAAGGCGCACACGGTCGTGAGTAACGAGAAGCTGTTCGACTCGGGGCTGGTGAACGTCGGCGGGGAGTTCTCGCACACCTTCACGGCGCCCGGCGCATACCTGTACCACTGCGCCCCGCACGCGAAGATGGTCGGGCGGATAGTCGTCCAGTAGCCGGGACGCGAACGCGCCCCGGCGCTTCGGAGGGCTGAAAAGATGGGTCTACCGCTGCCCGCGTTCTCGCTGGAGAACCTCCACCCGATTCTGGTCAACTTCACAGCCGCGCTGGTCCCCGCGTCCGTCCTCAGCGACCTGCTGGGGAGGATGCTCGGCCGCGACTCGCTGAAACACGCGGCGTGGTGGACGCTGCTCTACGCGGCGGCGGCGACGCCGTTCACGGCGCTGACCGGCTGGTTCTGGAAGAGGTCCATCGAAGCCGCGCTCTCGCCGGATTTGATAGCCGTCCACCAGTGGCTCGGGATTTGGCTGGCCTGCGCTTTCCCGGCGCTCCTGGTCTGGCGCTGGAGGTTTCACGGCCGCGGCGAGAGCCCCGGCCTCGCGTATTTCGTGACGGCCGCGCTGACGCTGCTGGCGCTGATTTATCAGGGGCACGTCGGCGGGAGCATGGCCTTCGGTTAGGCGTCGAAGATGGAAAACGTGAGAGACAAAAGACGCGCCCCGGCGAAAGGCGGCCCGGGGCGAGACGCGTCCCGGCGCGGAGGGCGGCGGCCGCGCCCCGAAGGCGCCGGGGGCCCCGAAGACGCGGGGGGCGCAGACCCGCGCGCCGGCGCCGCGGCGCACAAGCGCGCGGTCATGACGGTGCGGCTGACGCTGCTGCTGCTCATCGTCGGAGCCTTCCTCTTTCTCTTCACCGGCCCGGACGGCGTGCTCCCGCTGGGGCCGGGCGGCCCCCTCGACCACCCCTGACGGCCGCGGCGGGGCGGGGAATCGCCCGCGCCTTTTTTCGCTGGAATGTCGCGTGGATGACATTCGGCGCGTGAAAGAGGCGTGACAATCCTCGCCGCACCTCAAACCCTCCCGGGAGGTCCTCGTCTATGGCTATCACAGCTATCCTCTTTGCGGTCGCGGCGGCCGGCGGGCGTGGTGGGCCGTCTCTTACTGGTGCGTCGCGGCCGGGCTCGTCGCGGCCGGGGCCGCGGCCGGGGCGGTGGACTACGCGGCCGTCGAAGAGGGCGACCCGTCCCTCGACACGGCCAACCGGCACATGCTGCTGATGCTCGGCGCGCTGATCCCCTATTTTCTGGGCATGTTCATGAGGGGCGGGCAGGGCGGGCCGCAGGGCTGGCCGGCGCTCGGCGTCCTGCTGCTGGACGGCGCGGGGCTGCTCCTCCTGGCGGCCGGCGGCTGGTACGGCGGCCACCTCGTCTTCCACCACGGCGTCGGGGTCGAGGCCCGCGGGGCGGAGCCTTTACGCGCCGCGTCGGGGCGCACGACCGTTTAACGAATCAATTCGACAGTGAGAAGGAGAAGACCGGGCGGCTCGTCAACGTGGCCTGATAACCGTTATGGACTACAAGGAATTCCCCCTTGCGAAGACATCCGACCTACGCGACGGAGAGATGAAAGAAGTCTCCGCGGGCGACACGAGAATCCTGC